>JAITNL010000091.1 GCA_031290495.1 Accumulibacter sp. | reverse complement strand
GCTGGACCTGGCTTCCAATGACACCGAGGATTGACCGGACAACCGACAAACAATACATTCAGCACCTCAGAGCACCTCAGACTGTTACCTATGTCCCGGCACATGTGTTACCTATGTGTCCGGTAAACACCCTGCCGGGGCACCTTCTCCCGCAAGGGGAGAAGGGAAAGCTGACGCAAGGGGATGGGAAGGCTGCCGCAAGGGCATTTTCTCGAAAAAATGCCAGAGACTGCCAGAACCAGACTGCGTCGTTCAAATCGACACCACATCCCATCGCCAGAAATCCAGCATCAGTCAATGCCCTCAACAATTCACTCCTTCATTTGACCGGACAGCAGCGATTGTCCGACTGATTTTATCGGTAACGCGCCCACACCCGCCTGACGCAAATCACGACCGCGCCTGAACTTGCGCCAGACAGGTCTTTGGCCACTCCACCGCGTCGAGCATGTTCTTGACGATCAATCCGAGTTCGGTATCGCCTTCGATACCCAGCGCGCGGTTGAAGAACAGCGTATCCGGGTCTTCCTGACGCACGGCGATTTGCAGGAAAACGGAGAGATTGGCGCGGAACGCGAGATCGGGCGCGTCGGGAATGGAAAACAGCGGACGAAACCAGCCGTCGCGGAAAGTAAACGCGGCGCGGCTGCCGGCATCGAGTACGTCGATCAGAAAACTGCGATTTTCCAGCAGCGCCAGATCGTCGCCGGGCAACAGTTTTTTCATGACCAGAGCGTTGAGACCAAGCGTCAGCGCCACGGCGTGCGGCCATTGTGGCAACCGGCTGCCGACGCGAGCGATCGGCGCAGGCAGCGCGAAGCAGGGAACGGCAAACGCCTTGCGGATTCCAGACAACATAATCATTCTCCTGGCGCTTGATTCAGCGTTGTTGGCGCGCGCGCGACGATGCCGGCTTCGCCGAACCAGTAACCGTTGACGAATCCGTCCGCCGCCCAGGCCGGGTCGGCGGGCGGGGGATTGCCGCCTTGGCGGGCGGCGTCAAAGGCGGCGATGATCCCGGCGGTATGGCGCGGCTGCGGGCTGACGCGGACAATATCGATGCCCAGCGCGCGCATGACCGGAATTTCGGCGAGCAGGTTGCAGGTTTGCGCCGACATCGTCTGGATGCCGTTGATCGCCAGGAACGGCTGTCCTTCGCGCGTTTTCAGCGTGATCGCTTCGGGATGTTCCATACAGCGGAACTGGCAATCGCCCTTGTTCAGGCCGTAATGGCGAGCGGTAAAACAACGCGCGGAAAACGCCAGCGGCAGTTTGCCGAACGCGAAAACTTCGGTTTCCACCCCCTCGGGGCGGTTCCGGTGCAGTGTTTCGATGAGCGCGCGCGAAGCCTCGAGCGGCGGCACCCAGCGGCGCAAGCCGCAGCGGTGGAAACTCGCCAGCGTCGCGGCGTTGTAGATGTTGAGATGCTGGCCGGCGACGAATGGTCGTCCGGCGGCGACGCTGACCGCGCCGAGATCGTTGGCTTCGAGCGCGCAGACGCGGTTCATCCCGACCGATTCGTCGGTCAGTTGGCGCAGCGTTTTCAGGTCGCTTTCCGATTCGAGCAGCACTTGCGCCGAGACGACGACTTCCTTGCCGGCGGCGGTCATCCGTTGCGCCAGCGCGAGCCAGTCGGCGACGCGCAACTGCTGGCGGCGCGAACAGACGACCTCGCCAAGATAGACGATGTCGAGCGCCTGGATGCGCGCCATCTCGTCGTAGAACGCGAGCACCTGTTCACGTGGCCAGAAGAAGAGCAGTGGGCCGAGCGAAAGTTTCATCGGCTATCTCCAGGGACGGTTGTACGCGCCAAGCGTTACCTGCGCGCCTTCCGAAACCTTGCGCAGTTCGGCTTGCCACGCGGGCTTGACGGTAAAGCGCTCCGGCCCTTGCTCCAGCGCGTCGAGCGCGGCGCGCAAGACGCGCGTCACCTGCGCTACGTAAGCTGGACCGCGCTGGCGGCCTTCAACCTTGATCGCGGTGACGCCGACGCGGGCGATCTCCGGCAAGAGTTCGAGCGCGTTCAGGCTGGCCGGTTCTTCCAGCGCGTAGTAGGTCGCGCCGTTGACCTCGAAACGTCCCTTGCACAAGGTCGGATAACCCGCCGCTTCGCCGTCGCCGTAACGGTCGATCAAGATGCCGCCCAGCCGGGTGTCCATCTGGCCGGGTTTTTTCTCCCACTTGACGAATTTGGCCGGCGAACACGCGCCAACGGTGTTCGGCGATTCGCCGGTGGCATACGAGGAAAGCCAGCAGCGCCCTTCGGTCATCACGCACAAACTGCCGAAGCAGAACACCTCGATTTCGACCGGCGTATTGCGGATCACCTGTTCGGTCTGCGCCAGCGTCAATATACGCGGCAGCACCACGCGCCGGATGCCAAATTCGCGGCGCGCGAAGTTGATCGCTTCGTAACTCGTCGCCGATCCTTGCACCGAGAGGTGCAGACGCAGCTCGGGATAGCGGCGGCTGGCGTAATCGAGCAGCCCGACGTCGGCGAGGATGACGGCGTCGACGCCCAGATCGACGGCGCCGTCGACGGCGTCATGCCAATCCGCCTCACGCCCCGGCTGCGGAAAGGTATTGATCGCCAACAGCACATGCCGGTCACGGGCGCGGGCGTAGCCAATCCCTTCGACCATCGCCTTGCGGTCGAAATTGAGACCGGCGAAATTGCGCGCGTTGGTATCGTTCCGGTAGCCGAAATAAACGCTATCCGCGCCGTTATCGACGGCCGCCTTCAGCGCGGGCAGACTGCCGGCCGGGCAGACCAGTTCGGGAATTTTGAGTGTGGGCATGGTGCATCTTGAAAAAGCGGGTTGGTCTCGACAGCCGACAAGTATACCGGCCAGACCGGGGAAGCGTGGTGGCAGCGTGAAATCCGGCCTGGCGTTCAGCGAATGACCGCGCGGTCGGCGTTGAACAGGCGCAGCAGCAGACTTTGGCTGACATCCGCGCCCAGACGCTTGGCGACGCGCTCGGCGAGGTTTTCCTTGACCGAATAATCGACGATGTTCTCGACCTTGATGACCTCGCGGGCAACTGAATCGACGGTTCCGAAAGCGTCGGCAAGACCCAGTTTCAGGCTTTGCGAGCCGGTCCACATCAGCCCAGAAAACATCTCCGGGGTTTCCCGCAGGCGATCTCCCCGCCCCTTGCGCACGACATCGATGAATTGCGCGTGAATTTCCTGGAGCAGTGTTTCGGCGTGTGCTTTCTGTCCGGCGTCCAGCGGCGAGAAAGGATCGAGGAATCCCTTGTTTTCGCCGGAGGTCAGGAGACGCCGCTCGATACCGACGAATTGCATCGCTTCGGTGAAGCCGAAGCCGTCCATCAGCACACCGATGGAACCCACGATGCTGGCCTTGTCCACGAAAATCCTGTCCGCCGCCGAAGCGATGTAATAGCCGCCGGACGCGCATAAGTCCTCGACCACGGCGTACAGGGGTATCTCCGGATGATTCTTGCGCAGCCGGACAATCTCGTCATACACGATGCCCGCCTGGACGGGGCTTCCGCCAGGACTGTTGATGCGCAGAATAACGCCCGCCGTGCCTTTGTCTTCGAACGCGGATTGCAGCGCTCCGTTGATGCGCTCGGCGCTGGCGTCGCCCTTGGCGGCAATCGCCCCATGAACGCTGACCAGCGCCGTGTGTTTGCTGTCGGCGACCAGTTTGTCCGCGACGCTCCAATCGAGGATCAGGGACAGCAGCACGACGAGGTAAGCCAATCCCGCGAGCTTGAAAAAAATTCCCCAACGGCGTTTGGCGCGGGCTTCTTTCAGCGATTGCAGGGCGATTTTCTCAAGCAGCTGCCGTTCCCACAGAGGTTCTTGCGTTGCTTTTTCCGTATCCACGTTTTTGCTCGCTCAAAGTATCGGCGGAGTATAGACCAAGCCCGTCCGCAAGGCGGCGCGTCAGGCGGCCGGATCGAGCCAAATCGGCGTCAGGTGTTTCGTTTCAGCCACAGCGCGAGCTGCTCGACGTTGTCCACACAGGCCAGCGTGTTGACTTGCGCGAGTTCGGCGCGCGTATGCGCTCCATACGTCACCGCCAGCCCGGCGACGCCGGCGTTGACCGCCATCAGCATGTCGTGCGTGGTGTCGCCGATCATCAGCGTCCGCGCGTTCGGCACCGCAAATTCGCTCATCAGTTCTTCGAGCATTTGCGGATGCGGCTTGGAAAAACACTCGTCGGCACAGCGCGAGCCGGAAAAATGGCGTCCCAGCCCGGAACTGGCAAACGCGCGTTCGAGTCCCTGGCGGCTTTTGCCGGTCGCCACCGCCAGTAAAAATCCGGACGCGCACAGTGTTTCGAGCAATTCCGGAATGCCGGCAAAGAGATGAATGTCGCGGTCTACCGCCAGGTAATGCCGCCGATAGCTGTCGACGAGCGACGGCAAACGTTCGTCGGGAAGATCGGGAACGGCGTGGCGCAAGGCCAGCGACAATTCCAGGCCGATCACGTGACGCGCCCGCGCGTCGGACGGTTCCGGCAGTTCAAGTTCGCGGCAGGCCGCTTGCAAGGCGCGCGTGATACTGCCCGTCGAATCGAATACGGTGCCGTCCCAGTCAAAAACCAGTAACTCAAAGCGCATGGAGCTTCTCTCAATGGGTATCGGTCACGCCGGTGGGCAGCGCGATGTCTTGCGTTTCCCGGGCCGATAAATTGGTCAAAAAACGTTGCAAAGCGTCGGGAAGCGGCGCTTGCAATTCCATAACTTTTCCACTCGCCGGATGCGGCAGTTTCATTTTCCACGCATGCAGGAACATCCGTTTCAAGCCGTCCCTCGCCAGCGTTCGGTTCAAGGCAAAATCGCCGTATTTTTCGTCCCCGGCAATCGGAAATCCGAGATGCGCGCAATGCACCCGAAGCTGATGCGTGCGGCCGGTGCGCAATTCGGCTTCGAGCAGGCTGAAATTTTCCCAGCGCGCCAACAGGTGAAACACCGTTTGCGACGGCTTGCCGCCTTCCGCCACGCGCACGCGGCGTTCGCCCGACGCCAGCAGATATTTGCAGAGCGGCAATTCGACCTTGCGCGTCGCCTCCATCCATCGCCCCCGAACCAGCAGCAGATAACGTTTGTCGGGCCTGGCAGCCCCGCGCCCGCCTTCGCGGAACAGCGCGTGCAGCGCGGTCAGCGCCGAGCGTTTTTTGCCGATCAGCAACAGCCCCGACGTTTCCCGATCCAGACGATGCGCGAGTTCGAGATAACGCGCTTGCGGGCGCTGCCGCCGCAGCGCCTCGATCACGCCGAAACTCACCCCGCTGCCGCCGTGAACGGCGATTCCGGCGGGTTTATCGACCACCAGCAACGCTTCATCCTCGTACAGAATCGGCAAATCGGCCTTGATTTGCGCCCCAGCGTCGATTTCCTCCTGCTTTTGGGCCACCCGGATCGGCGGAATGCGCAGCACGTCGTTCGCCGCGAGGCGATCCGGGGCGGCGGCGCGTTTGCCATTCAGGCGCACCTCGCCGCTGCGGATGATCCGGTAAACATGGCTTTTGGGAACGCCCTTGCAGACGCGCAACAGATAATTGTCGAGGCGCTGACCCGCGTCATCGGCGCCGACGACGGTCTGGGTGACTTTGTTTTTGCTTACTTCGGCCAATTTGAATATACTTGTCCGCGATTTGTGTCTCGGATTGAAAGGGGCACTGACCCGTGAGACCTTCAGCGGCGCCGCGTTCAAGCAGTATCGAGCAGTAACGGCCCACGTTCCGGCAGGCTTCAGCAGCTTCTCCCGCATCGACCAGCGACACTTATGCGGGGTCGATCCGCGCAAATCACCTGGTTAAGTACGCTCACCAAAAGTAGCGATACTACTTGATTTACGTGTGTCCGGCATGTTTGGACCGCCCCAAGCAGATTCCCGGCGTCTGTTGTTTTTAACCGAGGCCAAAAAGAATAACCCAGCGAATCAACGCGTTAGTTGCCTTTCAGGAAAGATTTCAAGCATCCCAGACAACAACTACCCAGCGCTGCCTGCACAAGGCGCTCCCCACGGTTGTACGCACGCGGGAGCCTTAAAATGAAGCGAATGCTGTTTAATGCGACACAGGCCGAAGAACTTCGCGTCGCCATTGTCGAAGGTCAAAAACTGATCGATCTCGACATTGAATCGGTCCTCAAGGAACAGAAAAAAAGCAATATTTACAAAGCGGTCATCACCCGCATCGAACCCAGTCTCGAAGCTGCCTTCGTCGAGTACGGTTCCGAGCGGCATGGTTTCCTTCCGTTCAAGGAGATTGCCCGCTCGTATTTTCACCCGGACGCCGAAACCAACCGCGCGGCGACCATTAAGGAAGCCTTGCGCGAAGGGCAGGAGCTGATCGTCCAGGTCGACAAGGACGAACGCGGCAGCAAGGGCGCGGCGCTGACGACGTACATCAGCCTGGCCGGGCGCTATCTCGTGCTGATGCCCAACAATCCGCGCGGTGGCGGCGTGTCGCGCCGGGTCGAGGGCGATGAACGCTCCGAATTGCGCAAGGTGATGGATCGCTTGCAGGTTCCCCAGGGCATGAGTTTGATCGCGCGCACCGCGGCGATTGACCGCAACGTCGAGGAATTGCAGTGGGATCTCAACTACCTGTTGCAACTGTGGAAAGCCATCGACGGCGCGGCCAGCCAGCAGAAAGGCGCGTTCCTCATCTATCAGGAAGGCAGTCTGGTAATTCGCGCGATCCGCGATTATTTTCAGCCCGAAATCGGCGAAATCCTGATCGACACCGACGACATTTGCGAACAGGCGCGCCAGTTCATGTCGCACGTCATGCCGACGATGGTCGGGCGCATCAAGCGTTACCGCGACGATGTGCCGCTGTTCTCGCGTTTCCAGATCGAACATCAGATCGAGTCGGCGTATTCCCGGCAGGTCGACTTGCCGTCGGGCGGCGCCATCGTGATCGATCACACCGAGGCGCTGGTTGCCGTCGACGTCAACTCCGGCCGCGCCACGCGCGGCGCCGACATCGAGGAAACGGCGTTCAAGACCAATCTGGAAGCCGCCGAGGAAATCGCCCGGCAACTGCGTCTGCGCGACCTTGGCGGGTTGATCATCATTGATTTCATCGACATGGGAAACCAGTACAACCAGCGCGAAGTCGAAAGCCGTCTGCGCGACGGACTGAAGTTCGACCGCGCCCGCGTGCAGACCGGCAAGATCAGCCGTTTCGGTCTGCTGGAACTGTCGCGTCAGCGTCTGCGTCCGGCGCTGGCCGAGACCAGCTACATTCCGTGCCCGCGCTGTTCCGGCACCGGCCACATCCGCAGCGCCGAATCGGCCGCGCTGCACATTCTGCGCATCCTGGAAGAAGAAGCGATGAAGGACAACACGGCAGCCGTGCACACGCAAGTGCCGGTCGACGTCGCCACCTTCCTGCTCAACGAAAAACGCGCCGACGTGCAGGCCATCGAAATGCGCCACAAGGTCACGGTGCTGCTGATTCCGAACATTCACCTGGAAACGCCGCAGCACAACATCGTCCGTCTGCGTCACGACGAACTCAATCAGGAAGAAGGAAGCAGTCCGCCGTCGTACCGGATGGTCGAAGCTCCCGCCGAGGAAGAAGAGCGACAGAACCCTGGCGGTGCCGACGCCAAACCGCCGCGGCAAGAGGCGGCGATCAAGGGCATCACCCCCGGCCCGGCCCCGATCGTCGAGGAAACGGCAAAGAAAAAGGCGGGGCAAAATCAGGGCGGAATCTTTTCCCGGATTTTGTCTTGGTTCCGTGCTCCCGCCGAACCCAAGCCGGAAGCCAAAGCGCAAAAAAAGACGCGCGGCACCAACGCCGGCCAACGCGACGGACGCCGCAACCCGCGCAATGGCCGCCGCGACGAGGAACGCGACAGCCGTCCGCCGAAAGAACCCAAGGCGGCGCCCAAACCCGCTGCCGCCGCAAACACGCGGGAAGAAGCGCCCAAGCCCCGCGAACCGCGCCGTCAGCACAACGAGCCGCGCGCCGAACGCAAGGACAAGGAACCGCCAGCGCCAGTGATCGCCGAAGCCGCTGAATTACCAGCGGCGCTGGGAATCACTCAGGAAAAAACCGTTGAGGAAAACAACGGTAACCGCCGTCGTATCCGTCGCAACGGTCGGCGGGATCGCACGGAGAAAAACGGGGGCGCCGGTACGGAGTTCGCCGGCGAGTCCGCCGTTGCCGATACCACACCGCTCGTGGTCATCGTCAATCCGGTCGAACCCGAACCGTCGGCCCCGGTTTCCGTGGTAATCGCCGTTTCCGCCGAAGCTGAAAATACGGCGGCGCCACGGACTGACGAAACCTCCGGCGAGATCGCCGTGTTTCCGGCAAGCCGCGCGATCCCCGGCGAATTGCAAATGGAGATACCGCTGGCGGCGATCGTGGAAACGGACAAGGTTGCCGTTCCCGACGCGGAAAAGGCCGACGAAATCGAGCACCAGGTTGTCATCGCTTCAACGCTTGAAACGGTCGTCAGCCAGGTAACTGAACCGGCTGAGATTCCGGCGTCATCCGAAGCCCCCGTCGAAACGCCAGCGCCCGCCGCCACGGCCATCGACATCGGCAAGGCGCTCGAAAGCAGCGGCCTGGTGATGATCGAAACCAGCAGCGACAAGATTCAGGCGTGGCAGCCGGAAAGCGTGGAAGAACCCGCGCCGCGCCCCCGCCGCCGCGCCGCGCCGGTCGACGTTGCGGAAGAACCGTTGCTGATGATTGAAACCCGTAAGTCTTGACAGCCGATTCCGCTGACAGGACAGAGGATTCAAGGAAGTTCGGAAAACCCGGTGTTGCGGGGGAAAAGGGCGTCCAAAGTACGGGAGGTGGACAGCGCTCGATAAAAGCGCGGCGCTGCGCCTCCGCCCCGTCATTCCAGCGCAAGCAGGAATCCAGGTTTTCATGGTTTTCCGATTGCGCCCGCCGCCTTCCTTGCTCGATGCCAGCGTTCAGAGCATGCGCGACGGGCTGTCGCTGTGAACGAACCCGCAAGGGGTTGGCGTCCTCGCGGCGGCGGTTGCGCTCGAAATCACGACCGTAAAAAAACGCTATTCAAGTTTCGCGCCTTTCTTGCGGGTGTGGTTTCAACCTGCCTGTTGACAGGCAGGAGCGGGGCTGGTTTTACACCGTATCGCGCGAACGCAGCTGCCCACAACCGCCGTCAACCGCTTGCCCGACCGAATCACGCAAACAGGCGACGATGCCGCGTTGACGTAATTGTCCAACCAGCGCCAGCGCTCTGCCCAGAGCGACACGCCTGAAACCGGCGCCTTCCACGGCGTTGAAGGAAATGAAGTTCAGCATCGCGTATTTGCCGCCCAGCAGGGCGGCCAGCCGGTTGATCTCGGCGTCCGAATCGTTGATCCCGTCGAGCAGGGTCCATTGATACTGGATCGGATAGCCAGTCGCCCGCGCGTAGCGCTCGCCCAACGCGATCAGTTCGTCCGGCGTGACGCGAGGCGCTTTGGGCAGCAGACGGACGCGCAGTTCCGGGTCGGTGGTGTGCAACGAAAGCGCCAGCGCCGGTTTGACGCGCCCGCGCGGCAGACGCTCGAACATCCGGTAATCGCCGACGCTTGAAAACACCAGATTCTTGTGCGCGACGCCGCCCTCGCCGCCCAACAGGTCGATCGCGTCGAGCACGTTGTCGAGGTTGTGCGCCGGTTCGCCCATGCCCATGAAGACAACCTTTTTCACCTGACGCAGCCGACGCGCCAAGACCACCTGCGCGACGATCTCGGCACTGCCAAGCTGACGCGACAGTCCGCCCTGCCCGGTCATGCAGAACAGACACCCGACAGCACAGCCGACTTGTGTCGACACGCACACGCCGTCACGCGGCAGCAACACACTCTCCACGGTCTGGCCGTCGTTCAGGATGAGCAGCAAACGCGCCGCGTCGGCGTGGTCGATGTCGACGTGCGTGGAACGCAATCGAGCCAGTCGGTCGAGATCGTCCGTGAGCCGCGGCAGAGCGTCACGCAGCGACAGCGGCAGAAAATCCGCCGCCCGCTGGCGGCGTCCGCCCGCGTCGAGCGGCTGTCCGCGCAGCCAGGCGCGCAGCACCCGTTGCGCGTGGCACGGTTTGGCGCCGAGTTCACGCAGCCGTTCCCGCAGTTGAAAAATTTGCATGACAGGTGAATCTTGCATCGCCTTGAACCAACGGAATCGACGGCAATCCGCCGGGGCGGGGAACGCGGCGGCCAAACGCGCCGCCCCTGTCAGGCCGGTAACGGGACGGGGGCCGTCGGCGCGCGTCCGGTTTCCTTGTATACGCGGCAACGTTCGATGTATTCGCAGGTGCTCTTGGGCATCGGGGTGCGGGCGCGGGTGATGAAGAAAGTCAGATCGCGTCCGGCGCGGAGCAACAGCAATGCGTCGGAAACGCAATGTCCGTCGGAGACGCCGCGCGTCGCCCCGGCGTTCTCGTCCGGCGAGAAATTGGCCAGCCGCTCACCGGCGGTCACCATCCGCGACCAGACATCGAAAATATCCGGATCGGTGCGCAAGGTTTCCGTCTTGACGCGCGCGGCCTGAGCGAAGGCGCGAATCAACGGTTCGATCCGCGCGAACACCGGAATCCCGGACAGCGTATCGACCATTGCGTCGGCGATCCGGTCAATATCGCGCATGGTCTGGCCGATCTTGATATAGCGGTTCTCGTAAAATTCCTCAATCGGAACCGAGAAAGCGCGGAAAGGCTCGCCCCAAAGCTCGTCGATGCCTTCCTCGCCGCTGCGATGCAGGACGAAATGCCCCAGTTCCATGGCCTCAAGCAGACAGCGCCCGCATTCGCGCGTCAAGGCGTCGCTGCCCTTGATTTCGACGCCGCACGCTTGCAGCTCGACGAGGTTGCGAAAGATATCCGTCGCCCGATTGAACAGCGATCCGGCCAACATGCCGGCCTTGACGCGCTTCAACGCCGGGTCGGATTCCTCTTCGTAGCTTTGGCGGACCTCCGCCAGGCGCGAGCCGGGAATGTTCAGGCCATGCTCGGTGTGATTGAAAAGCCGTCTGGTCAACGCCTCGATCAGGCGTTTTTTGGCCTCGAGCGAGTTGGCCGAAGCCGGATAGGTTCTGATCCAGTAACCGCTGTAAAAAACCCGTTCCCGCCCATCGACGACCTGGCGCGTACCTTCGGCCAGTTCATCGCCGGAAAGCTGGTTTTCTTCAGATAGCGTGTTATTCATCGTAAAACTGACCTCTCGTTTTTCAGGAAAGCGCGAAAGCCGAAACGTGCGCGTGAAAGCCGGATTTTGAGCGTGACCGGAGGCGGAAACCTCTTTCAAATCTGTTTCGGGCGAACGGCATGAACGCTTGTCGTCAACGGCTGACCTGTGTGTGTTGTTCCCGGATTTTCTTTTATGGTGTACTTTTTCGTCTGAAGACGAGCGTTTCGGATTATACGTCGACCGCGCGGCATCAATCCCAATTTGGACGGCCGCGGCGGCGCGTCTGACGCAAACTGTTGCGTCCGCAAGACACTTTTTTGCCCCAGGCGCGTCACGGCAGGCGATGCGTGGGGAGGGTTACAACTGGCGTTGATTGCTCCAGGCAATTTCCCATTTCTGGCTTAAAATGGTTTTTTGCGCTGAACCTGGATCGTCTGGATTACGCTCTCGGGCCAGCGCCGTTAATCAGCGGCAGACCTCGGCCTGTCGATCTGACGTGTTTTGGAAGGAATTTAGCTCCTGCTTTTCTTACGGGCGTGGTTCCAGGCCGCGGTTGGTTTTACAACGAATGTCACTGCTCTCTTTTTTCAGTTTTGATTGGCGCCGTTCGATCCGGCTGTTTTGATTTTGAATTTTTGAAAGGGATGGGTACGTTTCAATGATTACCTGCAAAAAAATCCGCGTGCTGGTGGTGGACGATTCCAACTTCATGCGCAATCGCCTGACCGAAATCATCAATGGCGCGCAAGATCTCGAAGTGGTCGGCGCCGCGCCGGACGCCGAGAGCGCGGCGCGGATGATCCGCGATCTCGCCCCAGATGTCATCACCCTGGACATCCAGATGCCGAAGATAAGCGGACTGGAATTTCTGGAGCGTCTGATGCGCGAGTCGCCGATGCGCGTGGTCATGGTCTCCGTGCTGACCCAGGAAGGCACCGACGCCACCTTTCGGGCGCTGGAGTTGGGCGCGATCGATTTCATCTCCAAACCGCGCGCCGAACATTTGCAGGAATACGCCATCGAATTGGCCGAAAAAATCCGCGCCGCCCGCTACGCGCGTCTGCCGCTGCGTCTTGCGCGCCCCACCGGAGCGACGGGAGCGGCGCCATCCCGCCGCCCGGCCTTTCCCGCGCAAACGCCGACGGCGCGCCCGGCGAGTCATCCGGAAGTCCGGCATGTCCCAGGCGCGGCCAGCGGTACGGCAACCGCGCGCGTTGACGGCAGTCACGCGTCGGCGGTGGTTGGCAAGGTCATTTTTCTGGGGTCATCCACCGGCGGGCCGGAAGCCGTCAAGCGGTTTTTGCTGGGAATCCCGGCGCAATGTCCGCCCATTCTCATCACCCAGCACATGCCGGAAACCTTTACGCCCTCATTCGCCGCCCGCCTGGATTCGATTTGTCAGCCACGGGTTGTGGAGGCGCAAGGCGGCGAAATCGTGACGCCGGGACAGGTGTACATCGCCCCCGGTCATTCTCACCTGCGCGTGCGCCGTGACGACAATGGCGATCTGCGCACGGAAATCGCCCAGACGGAGCGGGTCAATGGTCATCGTCCTTCGGTCGACGTGCTGTTCGATTCCGCCGCCGCCCTGATGGGACACCACGCCGTCGGCGTCATCCTGACCGGCATGGGCGGGGACGGTGCCAAAGGTCTTCTGAAAATGCGACAGGCGGGTGCCAGAACCTTCGGCCAGGACGAAGCCAGTTGCGTCGTCTACGGGATGCCCCGTGAGGCCGCCCGAATCGGCGCGGTCGAAGAGGTTGCGGGAATCGCCCAGATGGCCGGACGCGTGCTGTCCGTGTTCGGAATTGAAGCCTTGAACGATACGTGAGTGTTTCGGAAGAGCGGGCGCGCGGAGGCGGTTGTTGCGCTGAGCGCGTTCGGGTTTGTCTTCGCATCCCAGGAGTGGGCGTAAGCGTCGCTGGCGGCGCGGTGGAAAAAGTTCGGGCGGTGTTCCGTTATCATCACGCCTCCCAATCACCTGAAGAGCTTTCGCCATGCCGAACGAAACCCATCGTCCCATTCGCCTCGAAGACTACGCGCCGCCGCCCTATTTGATCGAAACGGTCGGCCTCGACGTGGATATTCGCGCCGACGCCACCCTGGTTTCCGCCACCCTCGTCTGTGCGCGCAATCGGGCCGCGCCCGGCGCGCAAGCGCTGATTCTCGACGGCGAGGAGCTGGAAACCCTGTCGGTCAGCCTGGACGGAAAGCCTCTCGCTGCGGGCGCTTACCGGCTCGACGCTTCCCGTTTAACCATCGACGCCGTGCCCGAACGCTTCACCCTGCGCACCCAGGTACGCATCCGGCCCGACCGGAACACCCGGCTTTCCGGCTTCTACCGCAGCCGCGACGGCTACTTCACCCAATGCGAACCGGAAGGCTTCCGGCGCATCATCTGGTTCATCGACCGGCCAGACGTGATGGCGCGTTACACCGTGACCTTGCACGCCGACAAGAAGGCTTTTCCGGTGCTGCTGTCCAACGGCAATCCGGTGGCTCAGGGCGACGAACCGGATGGCCGCCATTACGCGACCTGGGAAGACCCGTTCCGCAAGCCGAGTTACCTGTTCGCGATGGTCGCCGGCCAGCTCGACGTGTTGCGCGACACTTTTCGTACCGCGTCGGGCCGCGAGGTGCGGCTGGCGATTTATGTCGAACCGGGCAAGCTCGACCAATGCCCGCACGCCATGGCCGCGCTCAAGAAAGCCATGCGCTGGGACGAACGGCGTTTCGGGCTGGAATGCGATCTGGACCACTACATGATCGCCGCCATCGGCGACTTCAACATGGGGGCGATGGAGAACAAGGGCCTCAATGTGTTCAACACCAAATACGTGCTGGCGCGCGCCGACGTGGCGACCGACGCCGATTTCGAGAACATCGACCG
>JAITNL010000090.1 GCA_031290495.1 Accumulibacter sp. | reverse complement strand
CAATGCGTGTAATCTTCATCTCGACGCCTCCTTCTCCGTGATTGGGTTGATAACACTTCCAGTCTGGCACATCGATGCCGTCAGGGGAACAGGAGGCGTCCATTCCATTGACCTATGTGGGCTGACGCGCCAGGTTTTAACCTCTGATGAAGCGATGGCCGATGGAGATGTTTTTGAGCGCGCCGCCAAAACCGCACATGATGTGTCACTTGATCGTCATATAGAAGACCACCGGCGCTTTCGACGCGCGCTCTTTCGCGTTCGCACCGGGCGCGTATTCGCTTAAAGCGGCTGCCGCGCCGATGCCACTGCTTTAAGAAATTCTCCGCGGCCGGCCTTTTCCATAACGCCTTCCTTATTTATTGTCCAATTGGTTTGGCGCCGCCAAGGATGTCAAACAGGATTCCCAGCCGACAATTGCCGCCAATTCGTCGCTGATGTTGCAGGAAGGACGAACAATGGCGATCCGACCGGTTTGTGTGGCAATCCGGCATAACTCGACGCCGTCGTGATCGATATCGGTCACACTCGACAAATCGACCTCATCCACGCCCACCTTGAGCAGGGCGTGCATGAAATCGTTGCGCAAACTTCCATTCAGTCCGCCGACCACACGTACAACCCGACGGCCCTGCGAATCATTTACCGTGAGAATTGAACCCTTGCCGCTGGACAGCGCTCGGGTAATTTCACCCTTCAATAATTGCTCGCTGACAGGCCCCGACTGGAAGCGAACGCTATAGAGCTGTCCCACGCAACTCACGACAACCGCAGAAATATCGATCAGGACGGAACCCGAAACGGAAAATTCACAGCCGAAAATGTCGCCCGTCTTCAAGGGAATGTTGGTGCACACCATCAGACCGCCGAGCGACAGGTTTTCCAGTCGGCCAGTCCCGCTGCTGCCCGCCTGCCCGAAACGTACCAGCGGCTGCGCATTGAACCGGATACGCTGATGCCGACGATGTTCTATCATGAGTTGACCTTGCCTTGCGGAATCGCTGTTCTATGATGGCGGGGCTGATCATCATACCCCAACGCCACGCATGACAAAAACAGTACGTCACACCTCGTCCCAGGGTTTTTCTGCCCGTCTTTTGCGCCTCGCCGCTTTTTCTGGCCTTGCCGTTGTTCAGTTTGCGCTGGCCGCCGGACTTCCCGTTCCGGTCGTGAACGCGCTCAAGGAAGCGGGCATTCCCGAAAAAAGTGTGGCCGTGCTGGTACAAAGGACGGACGGAGAACCAGCGTTGATCAGCCACAACGCGCGCGCGCCGATGAATCCGGCCTCGGTCATGAAATTGCTGACCACGTATGCCGCGCTCGAAATTCTGGGACCGGCATACACCTGGAAAACCGAAGCGCTGACCGACCGTCCGCTCGTGGATGGACGTCTGCAAGGCGATCTGTATCTGCGCGGCGGCGGCGATCCGCGTCTGACGCTGGAGCAGTTCTGGCTGTTTCTGCGCCAATTGCGGACAGCGGGGGTGAGTGCAATCGAGGGCGATCTGGTGCTCGACCGCAGTGCTTTTGCCCTTCCCCCGCACCACCCGGCGGAATTTGACAACGAGCCGCTGCGTCCCTACAACGTCGGGCCGGACGCCTTGTTGATCAACTTCAAAAGTCTGCGTTTCATCCTGCGCGCCGACGCTGAAAACACGCGCATCGAGGCGCGTCCCGAGACGCCGGGCGTCGATCATCGGGTGCGCAGCCAGCTGACGCCGGGCAGCGGCGGCTGCGGCGATTGGCGCAAACGCCTGAAGATCGATCTGGAAGGCGAGGTCGTCGTACTGCGCGGGATTTATCCAATCAGCTGCGGCGGCAAGGCGCTGAATCTTTCCCCCTGGAGCGCCAATTTTCAGGTCGAACGGCTTTTTCGCGCGCTCTGGCGCGAACTGGGCGGAACATGGCGCGGGCACGTCCGCGATGGCGTTGCGCCCGCGCCCGCGCGCGTACTCGCCGTGCATCAATCCCCGGCGCTCGGCGAAATCGTCCGCGAAATCAACAAGTTCAGCAACAACGTGATGGCGCGTCAGGTGCTGCTGACGCTCGACGCCGCGCGTCCGGCGACGCTGGAAGGCGCGCGCGGCGCCGTCCGCGCGTGGTTGTCCGACAAAGCCTTGATGATGCCGGAGCTGGTCATCGACAACGGTTCCGGCCTGTCGCGCAAGGGACGCGTTTCGGCGGAAAGTCTCGCGCGTTTGCTCCTTGCCGCGTGGCAAAGCCCGGTGATGCCGGAACTGATCGGCTCGCTGCCGCTGGCTGGAATCGACGGGACGCTGCGCCAACGGCTGACCGGCGGTCCGGTTACCGGACGCGCCCATCTGAAGACCGGGTATCTCGAAAACGTCCGCGCGCTGGCCGGCTACCTCCTCGACAACGGCGGCAAGCGCTGGATCGTCGTATTCCTGATCAACGATCCGCGCTCAGGCCAAGGCAAACCGGCTGTGGACGCCCTGTTGCAATGGCTGGCGGAACGCGAGGGTGGGTAAGAAGCGGCACGCCAGATCAGGTCTTGTCCCCGATTTTCGGTTCGGTTCCAGCCATCAGGCGTTGCAGATTTCCCCAATGCCTGACGATCAGGGCGATGGCGACGATGCCCACGACCAGCGCCGAAATTCCGCCGCCCCAGAACATGAGCGCCGTCAGGGACGCCGCGGCGGCGGCCGCCATCGCCGCCAGCGAGGCATAGCGCAAGGTGAAGGCGACGGCCAGCCAGACGCCCAGCGCAATCAGGCCGAGCAAGGGGGAGAGGCCAAGCAGCACCCCGGCGCCCGTCGCCACGCCCTTGCCGCCCTTGAACTTCAGAAATATCGGGAAAAGATGGCCGAAAAAAACCGCCAGCGCCACGAGGCCAATCCATCCTTGCGAGAACCCGAAGTTTGGCCCGTACATCTGCGCCAAAAAAACAGCCAGCCAGCCCTTGACCGAGTCGCCGAGCAGGGTGGAAGCGGCGGCGGCCTTGCTGCCGCCGCGCAGCACATTGGCGGCGCCGGGATTCTGCGAGCCGTAGCTGCGCGGATCGGCAATCCCGAACAACCGGCTGCACACCACCGCGAAAGGCACCGACCCAAGCAGATAGGCGGCCAGAACCGCAAGCGCGGCGATCAGAAATTCAGGCATGACGTTCCCTCGAAACAGACACCGCGGCTGCGGTAGAATGCGCGCTCACGCAACGCTGAAACGTGATTTTACATCGACCCGCCCGGCACAATAATGGACATCATCTTCATCGACGAATTTCGCGTCACCACACTGATCGGTATCTATCCGCGCGAACAGGCCGTGCCGCAGACTCTGGAGATTTCGCTGCAGATTGGCACGTCCACGGCAGCGGCGGGCAACAGCGATGACATTCGCGATACCATCGATTACGCCGTGGTTGTCGAGCGCTTGCGCGCCGACTTGGAACAGCGCCATTTCCACTTGCTGGAGAAGTTGGCGGAATACGTCGCCAGCGTACTGCTCGACGACTTCGGCGCCGTCTGGACGCGCGTCTCGGTCGCCAAACCTGGCGTCACGCGCGGCGTGCGTCGCGTCGGCGTTGTCATCGAGCGCGACCGTCCGACGCAAAAAACCGGACAATTTGAAAACTATAAAACCGGACCAGTCTGAAAGTCAGTGACATTTTCCCCAAAAATGACTTGGCGAGGTTCGCAACACGTGTATGATGGGCGCGTTTTCACTCCGTCACCTTTTACAAGAAATTTTTTGAAGCATGAATTTTCCTATTGACTTTTCCAAAGTCGACCGCATAATTTTTAGCAAGCAAGCAAGCAAGCAAGCAAGCAAGCAAGCAAGCAAGCAAGCAGCTAGCGCCTGGTTCCTCGCGCGCGCGCTTGGGCGCGTCTTTTCATTCCCCTTTCGGTTTTTCGCTTTTCTCCCGGTTCTTGAGTTCCGGGGGATTCGTCGCGTCTGAACGGTCGTGGATCGCCTCGCGCCCGCGTTTACGCTTGCCGCTGGTGTATTCGGCGGTTGTGTGGCGGTTTTTTCTTCGTTTTTTTTCCGTTGTTTCGTTGTTCCACTGCCCTTCCGACCGTGCGGCTTTTAGCCATGCGGACGGCGGGGCTTTTTTGTTGTTTTTTTAATCCACAGAAGGAGTACCACCATGTCTCATCCCCCCCCCCCCCCACGTTTTCTCATCGCAAAATATCTCTGAGCGTTCAGGCGGCGCTGACGGCGATGGCGCTTGCTTTGCCAATGTCCGTCATGGCGGCGGCGGACGACATCGATGGCATGTTTCTCGGCGCTGACGGAACCACTCCAGCTAACAGCAACGCTAGTACTGGCAATGTCATCAAGGACACCAATTCCTCGCTCGGCAGCGGAGCCGCCACCAACACCATTGTCCCCGGCCAAGGCACCACCGCCACATACACCAACAATAAGGTTCGGGTGAAGTCGGCTTTTGGCACACAAACCCTGAACATCGTCGGTGGCAACAACGGTGCCACCTCCAACGAGGTGACAAACAACGAAGTCACAGTTGACGACACCGACGATTCCGCCAGCATCGTTATTCAAGGCGCGGTCGTAGGCGGTGCGGGAACAAACGTGAATGTCACGGGCAACACAGTCAAGGTGGTGAGTGGCAAAGTCGAAAAAGGCGTCACCGGCGGCGGTGCCAACAGTACCGCTTCCGCGAACATCGCCGTCACCGGCAACAAGGTGTATCTGGAAGCGGGCGCGACCGTCAGCAGCAACAGCGATTTATACGGCGGCTATTTGGGCAATACGGGAGCAAACAGCGGTACGGGTAAAGTCAAGGACAACGATATCCATGTCACGAACGCGACGATTGACGGCGCCGTGCATGGCGGCGGCGCGGATGGCTACGGCGACGTGACCGCTAACCATGTCACCGTCACCAACGCTACCGTCACCAGCGCAATCGGCGGCGTGGTGTTTGCGCGCAAGACGAGTGTGTCCAGCAGCGCCAACGAGAACACGGTGACGCTGACCGGCAGCACGAGCGGCGAGGTCTATGGCGGTAAAGTCGCTCTTAAAATCACAGGCGTCGAAGCCCATGCCGATAAGAACGAAGTCACGCTGACCGTCTCCGGCAGCACGACCGGCGTGTATGGCGGAGCCGTGTTGAATCAGGGTTCCCCATCCTCCGCCTACTCGGCGGCGGGCAGCACGGCATCCGAAAACACAGTCGACATCGACAATTACGCCATCACTGGCGATGTCTACGGCGGCATCATTCAGAACACCGGCACCACCAATAAAAACGAAGTCACCCTCGGCGGCGCGTCCAGCGTCAGCGGCACGGTGCGTGGCGGTTTTGTAGCCAACACCGGCACCGCCGACGAAAACACCGTCACAATCACCAGCAGCGGCACAATCGGCGGCGGCGTCGTGGGCGGCGCGGGCGTGAACGTGAATGCCGCGAAAAACACCGTCACGGTAACAAATGCCACCGTCACGAACAGCGTCACAGGTGCCGTGAGCAAAAACACCACCGCGGGAACCATCACCCTCTCCGAAAACAAGGTCTATCTGAACGCGGGCGCGACCGTCAGCGGCGGAGATTCCTACGGTGCCTTTTTGGACAATTCAAGCACCGGCACGGCTATCGTGACCCAAAACGAGATTCATGTCACGAATGCCACGGTGACTGGTGGCAAAAGCGTGGTTGGCGGCGGGGCGTGGGGTTTTGGCAACGTGACCCAAAACAAGGTCGTAGTCAGCGGCTCCACTATTGCGAATGAGGTGGTCGGCGGTGTCGTGGGCGGGGTAACGGCGAACCAGGCCAGCCATGCCGACGAAAACACGGTCACGCTGACCAACAGCAATGCCACCAATGTCTTTGGCGGCAAAATTGATGTCAACGTCACTGGCATCACAGCCCATGCCGATAAGAACGAAGTGACGCTGACCGGCAGCGGCACCGTCTCCAACTATGTGATCGGCGGAGCCGTGCAGCAAACTGATTACACCTACGCTGCGGGTACCACGGCCTCCGAAAACAAAGTCGACATCGGCGGAAGTTACACCATCAATAGCAATATCTTCGGCGGCAGAGTCGAGAAAGATGGCAACGCCAAGCAGAACGAAGTGACTTTGCGCGGCACTGCCAGTGCTCAAGGAGACGTGTATGGCGGGGTGGTGAATGGCAGTGGCGACGCCACTGCGAACAAGTTTTTCATCAATGACAGCGCCAGCGTCGCCGGCACGGTGTACGGCGGGGTGCTGCATGGCACGGGCGACGCCTTCACCGACAACGAACTGACCAAAAACAGCGCCGCCTCCTCGCTGAATGCGGTAGCGAATTTCAACACCGTCAATTTCGGTTATAGCGGGGCTGCCAACATCACAACACTGAATACCAATCTCGGCACTACTTCCGAAACCCAGGTCACGCTGAATACCGCCGCCAACACCGTCGCCTTCGGCGGCAAAATCACCGGCATGGGCGGCATCTACAAAACCGGCACGGGCACGCTGACGATCTCCGGCAGCACCAACGACTACGTTGGCGATACCACGGTTGCCCAGGGCACGCTGGAACTGGCCGCTAACAGCACACTGTCATCGGCAAGCGCTGCCGCCGTCAACAGCGGCGCAACGCTGACGGCGCGGGAAGGCAGCGCAATCGGCGGCAACCTGAGCGCGGGATCGGGGGCAACCATCAACTTGCTGGGCAGCGGCCACAACACGATTCTGGCCGTTGGCGGTGACGCGAGCATCTCCAACGCCATCATCAACGTCGCTTTTACTGACGAGCCGACCCCAGGAATTTCCGTGCTCAGCGTTACCGGCACTACCAACATCGTCGCCACCACAGTCACCGGCACGTACGGCACCCTGGACCTCAACTTCAGCACGTCGAATGGCATTCAATTATTGAGCGGCGGATACAACGATGACCGCTTCAACGGCATCCTGGAAAAAGCCGAAGCCCATTCCGAAGCCTCCCTCGCCAGCATGATAGCGGTCAACCAAGCCGCCGATCTGGTCACGACGCAAGGGTTCACCGCCCTGCTCTCCGGCGCCAAAAATGGCGGGCGGTCCTTTGGCGCCATCGGCTACGGAGACTCGCGCTACGAAACCGGATCGCATGTGAACGCCAAGGGTTACAACCTGCTGGTCGGACTGGGCGCCAGCGTCGGCAACGCCAGCGTCGGCGGATTCTTTGAAACCGGCGACGGCGACTACGACACCCACAACAGCTTCTCGACCGGCAAAATCAAGGGCACTGGCGATATTCGTTACCACGGCGTCGGTCTCCTGGGCCGTTTCGACATCGCCGGCGGCGCTTACGTCGAAGCGTCGCTGCGCGCGGGACGTACCAAGAACGACTACAAAAACAGCGCGCTGGGAACCAAGTCCGACACCAAGAGCAACTACCTCGGCGGTCATGTCGGCGCGGGCTATGTCTGGCAGCTCAACGCCAAACAAAGCGCCGAAGTCTACAGCCAGTACCTCTGGACGCATCAAAAGGGCGATACCGTCAGAGGCGCTATCGACGTCGACGGCGTCTCCACCCGCGCCACGCTCAAGTTCTCCGCCACGGACTCGCAGCGTCTGCGTATAGGTGGCCGTTACACCTGGGCCAGCAACGAGCAGACCAGCTTCTTTGCGGGAGTGGCCTACGAGCACGAGTTCGACGGCGACGCCGACGCCAGACTCACCCTCCACTCCGTAAACTACGGGGACAAAACCGGCAAAATCAAGTCCCCCAGTCTCGACGGCGATGTCGGCATCGGCGAAATCGGCATCAAGGTCAAACCATCGGCCAACTCCCCCGTCAGCATCGAAGCTGGCGTACAGGCGTATGGCGGCGACCGCAAAGGCGCGACAGGGCATTTCAACCTGAAATACGCGTTCTGAACCTTGCTCCGATCCCCGAATGGGCTTTTGCTCGTTCGGGGATACTTTCAATCCGGCCTCGCGCCGGATTTTTTTGTTGTTGAATATTTGCGGGCGAGAAAACAATCGGCGGCGCTTCGCGTCGGAACGGATGTCGGATTACGCCGCTGCGCGGCTTATCCAGCCTACGAAACCGTCTGCCTTTGCCGGGGCATCTGCTACCCCACCGCCTTCGGGCACCGCTGCCACCCTGTCCCTTCGGGGTGCCCCTCCAGAAACCCGAAGCGCTCCTGGTTTGATTCCCCTCCTCTGGAGGGGCGCTCCGAAGGGGCAGGGTGGTAGCGGCGGCAAGGGCGCCACAAAACGTCGTGGACGGCGGCAGTTTCGCAGGTTGGATAAGCCGCGCAGCGGCGTAATCCGACATCCACCGCTCCGACGCGATTTGCGAAACCCATCCTGCGCTCTCCCGCAAGTGGGAAAGGGAAGGATGTCATTCGTCGGACGGTTTTGAGAGCACGGAAAGGCAGAGCAGATGCTCCGCCTCCTTACGTGGCACCCCCTTACTGGAATCGCGGTAATAAACTTTGAAGAAGCGCTGGAAAAAGCGTCTTGCCTTCTTCCAGGCAGTCACAACAGAAATTTTGGCTGACGGGTAAAAATTCCGGGGTTACAGGCTTCGCGCGATGGCCGGGTTGCAAACCGGAATTTTGACGATCAGCCGTAATTGATCGGATGTTTGCTCAACCAGTGACCGTCGCGCACCTCGTTGATGCGCCGCCCGGCCTTGCGGGCCATGGCCGAGGTCAGTGGCCGGGTTTTCCATACGAAGCCGCTGGCAAACCCGATCAAAGCGCCGAAAATCCCGCCGGCGACCGCGCCGCGGACGGGCCTGCGGTCGTCGGCCAATACACCGCAGATCGCTCCGGCAAACAGACCGATGGTCGCGGGCTGCCACGACTCCTGCGCGGCGGCGGTCACCAGATCGGCGGTATCCTCGGCGGTAAGCACTTCCCGGCGCGCGGTATTGGCGCCTTCGATGCCCGCTTCCAGCAACTCTTTACTGTACGCAATGTTTTCCTTGACTGTATTCTTGATGTTCATTTTTCATTACTCCTGTTTCAGAAACCGGCGCAGCCGCCGTTTGTTGGTCGGCGCTCGAATCCGGGGATTACGGTATTTTTTGGCGCCGTAGCCAAGAGATATTTCTTCATCTCCGACGATCCGGCGGCACAGGCGTAACCCTAGCATTCATGGGAGTTCTTGTCACGCCTTGCGAGGGCAGGGAAGTCGCGTTTTGAAAATTTTTCTTTGACAATGACGTTTTTGCCCTCTCCGGCTTTCGGCCGCCCCCGCCCGCTTGCGGGAAAAGTTGGGAAAAGGGTCGACCAAACGCCATCGTTCTGGAGTCAGTCTTGACCGCCGTCGTTCTGTTCCAACCCGAAATTCCGCCCAACACCGGCAACGCGATTCGTCTGTGCGCCAACACCGGCGCTGAATTGCACCTCGTCGAACCGCTCGGTTTTCGCTGGGAAGACCGCTCGCTCAAGCGCGCGGGACTCGATTACCACGAATTCGCGCGGGTTTTCCGTCATGCAGATTGGGCGCGATGCAAGCAGGCGCTGGCCGGTCGCCGCCTGTTCGCCGTGACCACCAGCGGCGGCGCGCGTCCCGATCGGGTGGTATTCGACCTTGGCGATGCTTTCGTCTTTGGCCGCGAAACGAGCGGTCTGCCGACTGAAATAATGGCCGAATTTTCGCCCGAACGCCGTCTGCGGCTGCCGATGCTGCCCGGCCAGCGCAGCCTCAACCTCTCCAACGCGGTTGCCGTGATGGTGTTTGAAGCCTGGCGGCAGCGGGATTTTGCCGGCGGGGTATGAAAATTAATCGCGCGCGGCGCGAGAACCAGCCTGGTCAAAACACGTTAGACCGACCGGCCGGAATGTCGGCCGCTGATTTTTAGCTGGATCGAGATCAATGACAACCCGCTTTCAAAAGAGGGCGTCTTTGAATACGTCGGCGCGTCTATCGGCAAACACGATCTGGATGGTGATCATGCGGCCTTGGCACCCTTCCGCTTTCCAGGTCAGCCCAACAGCGCCTCGAGCGCCTCGCCAGGACTTGGTTGGCGCATGAATGCTTCTCCGACCAGGAAGGCATTGACGCCGTTGCGCCGCAGCAAGGCGGCGTCGTCGACGGCCAGGATGCCGCTTTCACTGACCACGATCCGTTCGGCGGGAATCCGGGGCAGCAGACCGAGCGTGGTTTGCAGGGATACCGCGAAGCTGCGCAGGTCGCGGTTGTTGACGCCAATGAGCGGCGTCGCCAGTTGCAGCGCCTGGGCGAGTTCGTCTCCGTCATGGACTTCGACGAGAACCGCCATGCCCAGTCCTGCCGCGATAGCCTCGAGATCGCGCATGGCCGCCAGATCGAGCGCGGCGGTGATCAACAGAATGGCGTCGGCCCCCATCGCCCGCGCCTCATAAATCTGATACGGATCGATCAAAAAATCCTTGCGCAGCACGGGCAGCGCGCAGGCCGCGCGCGCGACTCGCAGGTACGCCGGAGCGCCCTGGAAAAACTGGCGGTCGGTCAGCACCGAAAGGCAGGCCGCGCCGTGCGCCGCGTAGTCGGCGGCGATCATGGCCGGCTCAAAATCGGCGCGGATCACGCCTTTCGACGGACTGGCTTTCTTGATCTCGGCGATCACCGCCGCTTTCCCGGCGGCGATTTTGTCGCGGATGGCGCCGACGAAATCGCGCGGCGCGGGCTGCGCCTCGGCTTGTTCGCGCACGGCGGCCAGCGGTTTTTCGGCGCTGGCGGCGGCGATTTCTTCGCGCTTGACGGCGAGAATCAGCTTCAGGATGTCCGGCGCGCCGCTTTTCGCGCTCATGCCGCGCATGTTTGCGTGAAGCGGATGAACGCGTCGAATTTGGCGCGCGCCGCGCCGCTGGCGATGGTTTCGCGCGCCAGCACGATACCCTCGCCGATCGACTGGGTCCGATTGGCGGCGTAGAGCGCCGCGCCCGCGTTGAAGACAACGGTTTCGAGCGGTACGCCGGCGGTATTGTTCAGTACCGACAGCACCATTTCCTTCGATTCCGCCGCGTCCCCGACGCGCAGCGAACGGTTGGACGCCATGCGCAGACCGAAGTCTTCGGGATGGATATCGTATTCGCTGACCTTGCCATCCTTCAGCTCGCCAACCATCGTCGCCGCGCCGAGCGAAACTTCGTCCATGCCATCCTTGCCATAGACCACCAAAACATGACGACCGCCGAGCCGCTCCATGACGCGCACGATAATGCCGACGAGATCGGGATGAAAAACGCCGATCAGCGAATTTGGCGCGTCCGCCGGATTGGTCAGCGGGCCGAGGATGTTGAAGAAGGTGCGCACGCCCATCTCGCGCCGTACCGGCGCGACGCTCTTCATCGCCGTGTGGTGATTCGGCGCGAACATGAAGCCGATCCCGGTCGCCGCCAGACATTCCGTGATTTGTTGCGGCGTCAGGTTGATGTTGACGCCCAGCGCCTCGAGCACGTCGGCGCTGCCGGATTTGGACGACACGCCCCGCCCGCCGTGTTTGGCGACCTTGGCGCCAGCCGCCGCGACGACGAACATCGAGGTCGTCGAAATGTTAAAGGTTCCCGATCCGTCGCCGCCGGTGCCCACGATGTCGACGAAATTGGCGCTGTCGGCGACCTCGATGCGCGTGGACATTTCACGCATTACCTGCGCGGCGGCGGTGATTTCGCCGATGGTCTCTTTCTTGACCCGCAGACCGGTAGTGATCGCGGCCGTCATCAACGGTGAAATTTCGCCGCGCATGATCTGGCGCATCAGATCGAGCATTTCGTCATAGAAAATTTCGCGGTGTTCGATGGTGCGTTGCAGCGCTTCTTGTGGCGTAATCATGATGCTGTCCTCGTGAGAAAATTTTCAACATGTCGTGACCGGTCAGGATCGGTTCCGGGGAAAACTGTACGCGGTCATCTCGGAGTCTGCGTGTGCCGACGGCCTTGAAAGCCGGTCATTATCTGCCGCCGCCAATTTTCATTCAAGTTCAGGGCCATCGCATGGACACTTTATGCGTAAAACCTTGCCATCCTCTCTCGCACCCTGGCAGTGGTGTCCCGGTTGCGTAGGCCATAAGCCGCGCCTGCGGCGTAATCCGACTCCGGCCTTTGACGCAAGGCGGTGCCGATTATTTTGCCGCCCGCAAACATGAGCGCCGCTGGCGCGGCGCGGGGACGGTGTCGGATGACGCCGCTGCGCGGCTTACAGCCTACGCAACCACCTTGCGTTCCGACGCCCATGCGTATATCCGTTCATGCAATCGCCCTGGACTTGACCGCATACTTTGCCCACTCAAAATTCAAAAGAGGCATAATCGTACATCGTGCCTTTCTTGCGGGGAGAGGAGGGGAAAAATGAATACAAAATATGACTACAGGGTAAAAACGACCGCTTGGTCGCCGGGGCCAGGGTGTCACGGCGGCTGCGGTGTCGAGCTTTTCGTGAAGGACGGGAAAATCGTCAAGGTCGAGGGCGACTATACTCACCCCTGGAATCACGGCCGCGCGTGTTCGCGGCTTTTGGCCTGCACGCAATATATCAATCATCCGGATCGCATCCGCTGGCCGCTGAAGCGCGTCGGCGAGCGCGGCGAGGGGAAGTTTGAACGCATTACGTGGGACGAAGCCTTCGATCTCATTGAAGCGAAGTGGACCGCGCTCAAAGAACAGTACGGACCGGAGTCGGTCATCTTCATCCAGGGGACGGGCCGGGACATCGGCGGCCCTATTTCATTCCTCTGTTACTCTTACGGCAGCTCGAACTGGACGCAATTGGGCTTGGCGGGACAGTCCTGCTACACGCCGCGCCTGTGCTCCATGGTGGCCACCCAGGGCGACTTCGCCGTGGCCGACTGCTCCCAGTTCTTTGAAAAACGCTTTGACGACCCACGCTACAAGCTGCCGAAATATATCGTCATCTGGGCGCAAAATCCCGTCGCCGGCTGTCCGGACGCCTTTCAGGGCCACTGGATAGTGGACTGTATGCGTCGTGGCACAAAACTCATCGTCATCGACCCGCGCGCGACTTTTTTTTCCAGCCGCGCCGAGCATTATCTGCAAATCCGTCCGGGCACCGACGGGGCGTTGGCGCTTTGTATGCTGAACCTGATCATCGAAAACGACTGGTACGACCACGAGTTTGTTGAAAAATGGTGTTACGGCTTTGAGCAACTCAAATCGACCGTCAAGGACTACACGTTGAGCAAGACCTCCGCGATCACCTGGATTCCGCAAGAAGCGATCTACGAGGCCACCAAGGCTTACGCCACCAACAGCCCCTCGGCGATACACTGGGGGCTGCCCATAGATCAGGTGCCGGAAGCCACCAGCGTGTCCAACGCCATCATCTCGCTGTGGTGCATCACCGGCAACCTCGACGTGCCCGGCGGCAACGTCATCGCGCGCAACGCCTGGGACATCACGCAGTATCCCTATAGCACCGATCAGTTGAAGGACATCTACGGCGAGGGTATTCTCGAACGGATCAACAAAAAGCGCGTCGGCGCGGAGCGCTACAAGTACCTGGCCAACATGCGCAGCTGGGGCCAGCCGGACATGGCCGTGCAGCAGATGATCGACGGCAACCCGTATCCGATCAAATCCGCGTGGATTCAGACGTCCAACCTGTTTGGCGGGCAGGCGGCCGACATGCGGAAACACTACAAGGCGTTGATGAACATGGAGTTCAACGTCATTGTCGACCTTTTCCATAATCCGACGACGATGGCCTGCGCCGACATCGTCCTGCCCGCCGCGAGCTTCGCGGAAAAGGAGAGTTTTCGTTCATGGTATCAGCCGCTGCAGCTGATCCAGCCCAATGTACAAGTGGACGAGTGCCGCTCGGACTGGGAGATCAACCTCGAACTGGCCAAACGATTCAACCCCATCCTGCGTGAAAAATACCCGACCTTCAAGGATTTCGTAAACGAGCGCATCAAACCTTCCGGCTATACCTGGGACACGCTGAAAGCCGAAGGCGGCTGGAAATATCCGACCATGGAGAGTTGGCCGCGCAGCGTTCCTTATCGGCGCCATGAACGCGGCGATCTGCGTCCGGACGGCCAGCCCGGTTTCCGGACGCCGACGGGCAAGATCGAGCTTTATTCCACGCTGGGCGAGAAATACGGGATTCATCCGCTGCCGTTCTACGTCGAGCCGCCGGAGAGCGAGGTCAGGACGCCGGAGCTGTTCAGGAAGTATCCGCTCGTCATGGTGACTGGACGCCGCAGTCCGGTCTTTTTTCATTCCGAACATCGCAACATTCCGTGGCTGCGCGTCTGCGATCCCTATCCGCTGGTCGAGGTTCATCCTGACGTCATGAAAGCCCTTGGCATCGACCACGGGGATTGGGTGTGGGTCGAGAACGATCGCGGGCGCGTCCGCCGCAAGGTCAAGGAGAACCCGTCGATGCACCCCGGCACGGTCAGCGTGCCGCATGGCTGGTGGTTGCCGGAGACCGAAGGCAAGGGACCGAATTTCTATGCGGCCTGGGACATCAACTGCAACATCCTCACCCCCGTGGACACGCAATCCGAGTCGGGTTACGGCGGCGGCGCGTACAAGACGACGCTTTGTCGGCTGCGCAAGATCGAGCCGGACGAGGACATGCACCCGAATTACGAGGAGGGCTGGAAAAAATGAGCAAGGGACTCTTATACGATATGGAATACTGCACCGGTTGCTTCGCGTGTACGGTGGCCTGCAAACAGGAAAACGGATTTGACGCGGACACCTGGGGCAAGAAGGTCATCGAACAGATTTACACCTTTCCCAACGGGCACGTGCAGGTCGACAATGTGCCGTTCCCGACGAAACTGTGCAATTACTGCGCCAAGCGCATCTCGTCCGGAGAAGACGACCAGCCCGCCTGCGTCAAGGCGTGCCAGTCGTCGATCATCTATTACGGGGAAATCGACGAGCTGGTG
>JAITNL010000085.1 GCA_031290495.1 Accumulibacter sp. | reverse complement strand
CGAGCGTAAAAAGCGATATGTGAGGTGAGGTCAAGCCATGAGGAAAAGCTATCCGAGCGACATCGCAAGAGATGCCTGCGCTGAGATGGAAACGGAATTGCTTGCTGTCACGAAGGCCGCACGCCATCGCACATGCAACCTGTACGACGTATTCTGCGGCGTCTTGTACGTGCTGAAGGAAGGATGTACATGGAGAGCGCTCCCACACGATTATCCCAATTGGGCGCCCTGTTACCGCCATTTTTGCAAGTGGAAGAAGCCGGATGCCCACGGTGAAACCCGACTGGATATGTTGTTGAATAAATTGGTCGAAGCGGCGCGCGCGAAAGATAACCGCGCTGAAAAGACCACGACGACATCGTTGACTCGAAAAGCATCAAAAACGCGGACTGTGCCATGGGAAAGGGCCATGACGCGGGAACCATGCCAAAGGGATTCCCATGGAACGCCCATCGGACAGGTCAACCCATAGCGTGTAATCGTCGAAACGAAGGGTTTTAGCTACCAAAGAACTCATTCCAAGACCCCGCAGTGCCGTCGCGTTTTGTGTGCGCGACCGGTACCAGTTCCGCCAGTTTACGCCGGTCGAAACCGACCGAACTTACTACAACGCCCTCTGGCCAGAGCCGGAATTTTGCTTCTCCGTCGCCAGATTCCGCGTGAATGTGCTGTGGTTCACGCGGACTGTCTTCGTTCGATTAGAAAAAGAATCGAATGCCTTTGTACTTAAAAACCACGGGCATGACGCTGCTCAAAAATTATCGCAGCGCCAGTCCTTCGGCGACGATCCGGGGCGTGATGAAGACCAGCAATTCGGTCTTGTCATCGACCCATTCACGATTTTTGAAGAGCCAGCCGATATACGGCAGATCGCCGAAGAAAGGAACCCGGTTGGTCGTATCGGATACTTTCTGCGTGTAGATTCCGCCGATGACCACCGTGCCGCCATTTTCCACCAGCACCTCGGTTTTGACGTGCTTGGTATCAATGGCGATCCCGGAGCCGGTCGACAACGCTGTGTTGGGTGTGTCCTTGTTGATGTCGAGCGACATCGTCACCCGTCCGTCGGGCGTAATCTGCGGCTTCACTTTCAACGAAAGATTGGCTTTGCGGAATGAAACGCTGGTGGCGCCCGAACTCGTTCCTTCCTGATAAGGAATTTCGACCCCCTGTTCGATGAGCGCTTCGACCTGATTGGCCGTCATCACCCGCGGACTCGAAATGACCTTGCCTCTGCCATCTGATTCGAGCGCGGATATTTCCAGATCCAGATACTTGGTCATTTTCGAGTTGAACAGCGTGAACTCGAACGTCGCGGTGCTGGCGCTCGCCGACACCGCCGGCAGATTCACCGAGCCGAGACCGCCGAAATTGTTGGCTGAATTGATCCAGCTTTTGTCCGGCAGCAAGGTGGCGATGGGTGTGTTGCCCGTCGTGTTCATGGTCACGGCCCCAGTCCCCAGGCGAAAACCGATACTTTTCGCGAAGGTGTCCCCAGCTTCGACGATCCGCGCTTCGATCATCACCTGTCTGACCGGCACATCGACCTTGGCAATCATCTCCCGCACGTCGTCCAGACGGGTCGGGGTATCCTGGACGAACAGGATATTCGAACGATCGTCGAGCAGGGCACTGCCGCGTTTGGACAGCAATGTCTGTTTCGGATCGGACAATAATTTCTTGACGTCGGATCCCTTGACGTAATTCATCTGGAAGCTCTCCGTATGCAAAGGCTCGAGATCCCCGATCTGGGCTTTTGCTTCGAACTCCAGTTTTTCCTTGGTAGCTATTTCCTCGCGCTGCGCAACCAGAATGACGTTGCCATTCTTGCGCATATCAAGCCCTTTTTGGCTCAGGATGATGTCGAGCGCCTGATCCCACGGCACGTCTTTCAGGATCAGCGTGATCGAGCCGCCCACCGAGTCGCTGACCACCATGTTCAAGCCCGTGAACTCGCCAATCACCTGCAACAGACGGCGTACCTCGACGTTCTGGAAATTGAGCGACAGCTTCTCCCCCTGATATCCACCACGGGTTCCCTGCACCAGTTTGTTCGGGTCTTCGACAATCGGCTTGACCTCGATGACAAACTGATTGTCGGTCTGATAGGCGTTATGTTCCCACAAGCCCTTCGGCACGATGGTCATGCGCGCGTTCGCGCCCTGTTGAACGGTGCTCACGGAAACGACCGGAGTCGCGAAGTCGGTGACATCGAGCTTCTTGCGCAAACCTTCGGGAACATTGGCCTTGATGAAGTCAACGATCAGCGAATGTCCTTGCTGACGAATGTCGATTCCGGAATTGGAGTCGCTCATATCCACCGCGATGCGCGCTTCCCCGTCCTTGCCGCGGCGGAACGCGATGTCCCGGATGCTGTTCTCCGCCTCGCTCCGCGTTTGCGAAAAATGTTCCGCCGGCTGGTTGGCACCGCCTTCCTGCCAGGCCTTGCTCACATTGGCGGTCAACGCGAGATGCAAGTCGTTGCCCTCGATGGTGGCATCGTAATTCATCGCTCGCGTCAGGTTGAGCACCACCCGCGCCCGAACATCGGACTGGATGATGTTCACGCTTCGCAAATCGCCCTGATTGAAAGTCTGCGCATTCTTTCCCGTCCCGTTCGTGGTGTTGGGAAAATCCAGAGCGATGCGCGCGGGAGAGGCGACGCTGAAGCCGGACGGCACGACCGTCAATGGCTCCTTGAACGTCAGCTTGAGATTGACTACGGTACCCTGCTGAATCACCTTCATCGACTCGATGGCATTGGGCGCGGTGTCCGGCGCGTTGGCAGCGATGGCCGACCACGGCAACATGACCAGCGCGGCAAACCCAAAAACGTAGTATCCGATCTGTTTCACTTGATTACCTCCTGTCCCTGCAAACGCAATGAGCTTACTCGCTCAACCCAGTCACCAACGGCATCCTGAACAAGTTCCTTCAGGGCCACTTCCGCTTCATCGACCTTGGTAATCACGCCAAAATTCTGACCGAGATAATTACCCGCCTTAACCTGGTACAAAGATCTGTCGACCTGAATGATGGCGTAGGACGCTTTCTCTTTTTCCCGCGTCATTACCCCGACATACTTCAGTGACTCCAGCGGGTACGCTTCCAGCGGCTCGCGCGGTCGGTCGAAATCAGGTTTCTCGCCGCCGCCGCCCTTGGCTTTCTCCGGGATGGCCTTGGACGACTTGAAAGGATCGACCAGATTGCCAACGTCGTAAGCGACCGGCTCGTAGGGCTTGACCTGGGGCAAGGGCGTGACTTTTCCCTTCTCGCCCTTGGCCGCGTTGTCCATGAATTGACGCAAATCCTCGTGATTGCTGCCCGTCGAGCAAGCGGCCAGCGCCAGGCCGCAAATCAGGATCGAAAGTTTTTTCATTTTCTCCTCCCGCCCTTGGTCGCCTGCGCCGCCTTTCTCTTGGCCGCCAATTCGTCATCATCCAGATAACGGAAGGTGCGGGTGATGGCTTCCATGACCAGCGCCCCGTCCTTGGCCGGCGCGATCGAAATATTGTTGAGCGTCACGATTCTGGACAGTTTGCCAATATCGCCCGCAAACGCGCCAAAATCATGATAACTCCCCGTCAGCCGGACGTTGATCGGCAATTCGGCATAGAACTCCCGGCTTATTTCGGCGGCCGGCTTGAAAAGCTCGAACTGCAAACCGCGCCCCATCCCCGACTGATTGATTTCCACCAGCAACGCTTCGACTTCCGATTTGCTGGGCAGTTGCTTGAGCAGCGCGCCAAACGCGCGATCGATCTCACTGAGCTGCTCGACGTAGATCTCACGATTCACGGCCTGCGCTTTCTTGGTCACGTAGTCTGCCTTGAGCTTTACTTCGTCCTGTTGATGCTGTATCAGCGTATCGATCTGATCGCTCCACCAGACATACCAGCCGCCAAACAGTATGAGCACGAAAAGACCAAGCAACGCGGCCACGCGGGGCGCCAACGGCCACGCGCCAACGTCTTTGGGCAAATTCTGAAAATCGTTCAGAATCCTTTGAACGTCAATTTGGGGCGCTTTCATTTTTTGCTCGCCTCCTTGGTTACGGTCCGTTTGATGTACGCGACCATGCTGAACTCGTTGAGCCGCGTTTTATTCACGGTCACCGCCTTGATCTCCATCAGCCCCGGTCTCTCAAGCCACGGCGAGGATTCGATATTGCGCATCAGGGTCGATACGCGCGCATTGGACTGGGCGTACCCGACCATGACGATTCTGGTGCCGTCCTGCTTCAGCGAACGCAGATACACGCCATCGGGCATCTGTTTCGTCAATTCGCTCAACAGGAGTACCGCCTCGGCACGGTTCAGCTGCAAGGACTCGATGATCTGTTTGCGCGCGAGCAACGCCGCCGATTGATCCCTGAGCCGCTTGATTTCGTCGATTTGCTTGTCGAGCGCCACAATTTTCTCTTTGATGAAATCGTTCCTCGCGTCCTGATCCGCCAGACTCCCGTCAATGATGGCGAACACCACGAACACGATCAGGCATCCAAGAATCGTTACCAACCCGAACAGGCCATAAAATTGCTGCCGTTTGGCGTTGCGTATTCCTTCCCGATAGGGGAGCAGATTGATGCGTATCATGCGTCGAACCTCCGTAACGCCAAACCACACGCGACCATCAGCGAAGACGCGTCCGACAACAGGCTGTTGGCGCGCACATGGCTTGAAAGCACCATTTCGGCAAAGGGATTGGCCACGACCGTATCGATCCGCGTACGCAAGGCAATCACTTCGTCGCTTCCCGGAAGGATGGCGCATCCGCCCGACAACACGATATGGTCTACTTTGTTGAACTGCGTCGAGGTGAAGAAAAACTGCAATGCCCGTGATACTTCCAGCGCCATGTTTTCGACAAAGGGCTGAAGCAATTCGGTCTCGTAGTTTTCCGGCAGGGCGTTCCGGCGTTTGTCGGCCTCGGCTTCGGCGAACGTCATGCCGTAGAGCCGCGCGATGTCCTGCGTCAGCTGGTTGCCGCCAAAAGCCTGTTCGCGCGCGTACAGCTGCTGTCCATCGCGCAGCACGGTGAGACTCATGACGTTGGCACCCACATCGATCAGCGCGATGACCTGCCCCTTGCCGCCCTCCGGCAATTGCTTCATGACCAGTTCGAGCGAAGAGAGCATGGCGTAGGACTCAACGTCCATAATCATGGGCTTCAACCCGGCGGCTTCGACGGCAGCGATCCGGTCTTCCACCTTTTCCTTGCGCGAGGCGGCAATCAGCACTTCGATTTCTTCGCGCGACGACGGCGCGGGACCGACGATCTGAAAGTCGAGATTGACTTCGTCGAGGGGAAAGGGAATGTATTGATTGGCTTCCGATTCGACGAGCAACTCCAGCTCTTCATCTTTTTGCCCGGCGGCCACGATGATTTTTTTGGTGATCACGTGCGACGTTGGCAGCGCCGCGGCCACTGCCCGGGTCGACGTCGATAGTTTGCGCCAGGCGCGTTTGATCGTCTCGGCGGCCACTTCGAGGTTGGCGACATTGCCGTCGGCGACCACGTCCCTTGGCAAAACTTCGATGGAATAGCGCTCGACCCGGTAGCCGCTTTTCCCATCGTTTGCCAATTCGACCATCTTGACTGATGACGAACTTATATCCAACCCAATCAGGGGGCGCGCCTTTGGGCCGAAGATCGAAAAGTTAAATTGCAATTCGCTGCTCCTCAGAAAAACCCCAAGATAAATTGGTCTGTGAGTGAAACTATTGATAATCTACTTTAGATGTTAGCAACAAGTATCCGATAAGTAAACCTTTTTTACGGTGTTTTTTTGCATAACTTGAATATTTTTTGGTTTTTTACAACTGTTGCGGAATGGACAGCGCGTTTATAATCCGCAGCGACGCCCTTCAGGACTCTCTCGCCTTATGCTTTCCCGCTGGATTTTCTACCTTTTTCTGGTCTTGTTTGGCATCGTGGCAATGACCGCCGCCATGATTTCAGCCGTCTTGATTCTGACCTATCCGAATCTGCCGTCGCTGGAAATTCTCACTGACTATCGCCCGAAAATTCCCTTGCGGGTGTACACCGCCGAAGGTTATCTGATCGGAGAATTTGGCGAGGAACGGCGCGCGTTCGTGCGCTTCGAGAACGTTCCCGAAATCATGAAACAAGCCATCCTGGCAGCCGAGGACGAACGTTTCTACCAGCATCGGGGCGTCGACGCGTTGAGCATCGTCCGCGCGGCCGCCAGTAATCTGCTGGGCGGCAGGCGGCAAGGCGCTTCGACCATCACCCAGCAAGTCGCCAGGAATTTTTTTCTTTCGTCCGAACAAACCTATTCGCGCAAATTCTACGAAGCCCTGCTCTCGTTCAAGATCGAGCACAGTTTGACCAAGGATCAGATTTTTGAGCTGTACATCAATCAGATTTACCTGGGACAGCGCGCTTACGGCTTTGCGCTCGCCGCGCAGGTCTATTTCGGCAAGTCGCTGAAGGAACTCAGCATCGCCGAGACCGCCATGCTCGCGGGACTGCCGAAAGCGCCGTCGGCGTTCAATCCGGTGGTCAACCCGAAACGCGCCAGCTTGCGCCAGCAATATGTGCTGCGCCGTCTGCGCCAACTCAATTTCATCGACGACGTACAGTATGAAGCGGCGCTCCAACAACCGCTGGTAGTCAGGCGCGAGACCGGCGACTACGCGGTTCATGCCGAATACGTCGCGGAAATGGCGCGGCAAATCACGGCGGAGCAATTTCCGGAAGATGTCTATTCGCGGGGTTTGCGCGTCTATACGACGATTACGCGCGCCGACCAGGAAGCCGCCTACGCCAGTCTGCGCCGCAACGTTTTGGATTACGACCGGCGGCACGGCTACCGAGGCGCGGAAGCCTACGTCGATTTGTCCGAAATCAAATCGGAGCAGGACGAAGCGCTCGACGTATTGCTGCTCGACTATCACGACAGCGAAGATATTCATCCCGCTGTGGTATTCGAGGCCGACGCCAGGCGAATCCGGGCTTATCGGCGAGGCGGCGAAATCGTCACGATCACCGGCGACGGTCTGAAATTCGCCGCGCGCATGATCGACGACAAGGCGCCCGCCGACAAGCGGCTGCGCCGAGGAGCGATCATCCGCGTGCAACAGGACGACAAAAATAACTGGCGCGTCATGCAGATGCCTGAGATCGAAGCGGCGTTCCTGTCCGTCGATCCGCGCAATGGAACCATTCGCTCGCTGGTCGGCGGCTTCGATTTTGGCCGCAACAAATTCAACCACACGACCCAGGCCTGGCGGCAGCCGGGATCGAGTTTCAAGCCCTTCATCTATTCCGGCGCGCTGGAAAAAAGCTTTACCCCCGCTTCCCTTATCGAGGACGAACCCATCAGCATCCCGGCTTCGGTGACCGGCAGCCAGGCGTGGGAACCCAAGAACTATGACGGCAAGTACGAAGGACCGATGCGGCTGCGCACCGCGCTGGCCAAATCGAAAAACGTGGTCTCGATCCGTGTGTTGCAGGCCAGCGGCTTGAATTTCATCCAGGATTACATCACGCATTTTGGTTTCGACGCCAACAAGCATCCGGCTTACCTGACCATGGCGCTCGGCGCCGGGTCGGTGACGCCCTGGCAGATGGTTACCGCCTACTCCGTTTTCGCCAGCGGCGGTTACAAGATACAACCGTTCATCGTCAGTCATATCCGCGACGACAAGGATCAGGTCGTCGCCGAGGCCCAGCCGGTAAAAGCCGGCGATGAGTCCTTGCTGGCGATCGATCCGCGCAACGCCTACCTGATGGACAGCATGTTGCGCGACGTGACCCTCTACGGCACGGCGGCCAGGGCATCGGCCATACTCAAGCGCCGCGATCTGGCGGGCAAGACAGGGACGACCAACGAACAGGTCGATGCCTGGTTCTGCGGTTATCAGCGGACGGTGGTGGGATGTTCGTGGATCGGCTTCGATCAGCCGAAGAACATGGGCAGCCGCGAAACCGGCACCTCCGCCGCGCTGCCGGCCTGGATCGGCTACATGAGCAAGGTGCTCAAGGATGTTCCGCAGTCCTTCATGCGCATGCCCAAGGGCCTGGTGGTCTTGGATGTCGTCGAACCCGACAAGGAGCCGATAAAGGAGTATTTCTACAAGGAGAACATCCCGCCGCCGGAACCGGAGCCTGAAGCTGCGCCTGAACCTGCACCTGAACCGCCGCAGGACGAAGACGCGAGCTGGTGGAACAACCTGTGAACAAGTTTTCGTTGCGCCGCCCGTAGGGTAATCGCAATCAGGCGGCAATTCCCTGGTCATCGCCGCGCGGATGTAGTGCTTCGCGTTTTCTCGAACACGGCCAGCCATTGATTAAACAGGCCAACGGCTTGCGTCATTCCATTTCTACATCAAAACGGCGATTTTTGGCGCGTCATCGCGATGATGGGGGCAGGCACATCGGTCTGCCCCACCGCACCCATCGTAGGGGCGCACTGCGTGCGCCCTGAATCTCCTCCGACGGCTGAGGGCGCACGCAGTGCGCCCCTACGGGGGGCGGGTGAATGTCGCATGCCGTGCCCCTACATTAGCGAGGGCGTCCCGCCCTCGGAGAAAAGAAAACGAGGGCGGGACGCCTTTGCTCCCAAGGGATGGTTTGATGACTTCCAGCTTTTCCACGGCGACAAACCCCTCCCAGCCCTCCCCTTGTCAGGGGAGGGGGTGCAACGAATCGCGCCGCGGCCACGGACGGGTCACTTGCGCTTGGCGCGCGGATGCGCGATGTCGTAAACCTGCGCCAGGTGCTGAAAATCGAGGTGGGTATAGACCTGGGTCGAGGCGATGCTGGCATGGCCGAGCATCTCCTGCACCGCGCGCAAATCGCCGGACGATTGCAGCAAATGGGAAGCGAACGAATGGCGCAACATGTGCGGATACACGCCGACCGGCAATCCCTGCGCCTCCGCGCGCCTTTTCAGCCGCTCCTCGACGACGCGCGGATGGATGCGCGCGCCGCGCTGGCCGACGAACAACGCGGTCGCTTCCGGCCGGGCGACTTCGGCGCGCCGTTCCACCCAGCGCCGGATGGCCGCGCACGCCTTGCCGCCCACCGGCACGATCCGGGTCTTGTTACGCTTGCCCAGCACGCGAATCTCGCCGTCCGTCAAGTCGGGCAGGCAGGAGAGGTCGAGCGACGCCAGTTCGGCGAGGCGCAATCCCGAGGAGTAAAAAAGCTCGAACATGGCCTGATCGCGCAGTTCCAACGCCTCCTCGCCGACATCGCGCTCCAGCAGGTGGATGGCTTGGTCGGGCGACAGCACCTTCGGCAACAGGTGCGGACGCTTGGGGGCCTTGACGCCATCGGCCGGATTGGCGCCGATCTCGCCGCGGCTCCCCAACCAGCGAAAAAAGCCGCGCCACGCCGAGAGCATCCGCGCCAGCGAACGCCCGCCCAGGCCAGCCGCGTGCAGCTTGACGACGAAATGGCGGATGTGATGCGTCTGCAGGCGCTCATAGCCGACATTCTCCTCAGGCAGCTCGCCGATCAAGCGATCGAGCACGCGCAAGTCACGCCGGTAGTTGCTGACCGTATGCGGCGATTGCCGGCGTTGCTGGGCAAGCTCGTCGAGATAGCGCTCGACCGGCGCGGGCGGGATCATCCCGGAAACCGCCGTTGGACGCGCCCGCGTGCACCGTTCTGCGGCGCACGCGGGCAGGCAGCGGAAAAATCAGGAACGGTTGCCATCACTGGGGCCTCAATAAAGTAATGAGCGGTCAACTGCGGTTTCTAGGATTTCAAGGCCAGCACCCGTGCCAGGGCGGCGGAGGCCATTTCGCCGAGCCGCTGTAAATACAAAGTACCCATGCCGGAATAAAAGCGTTGCGCTTCCTCGCTGCCCAAGGCCATCAAGCCGATCGTGCCGCCGCCGTTGCGCAGGGCGATCAGCCCCTGCGAACGCACATGCGCCGCCGCCTCGCCGAACCACGACGCCGTCTCGAAACCGGATGTCGAACCGCAATAGGGCTGCGTCAGCGTTTCGGCGAAGGGCTGCAATTCCTCGTTGACACCGACGAACTCGGGCAACTCGGCGGCGCTCCCGGGATGCCGCCACAAACGCAGGCCGAACAGCGGAATGGCGAAATCGTCGCGCAGATGAAAATTCAGCGTATGGATCACCGACTGGAAACTTCCCGCCGCAATGATCGCCACGCCGAGGCGGTGCATTCTTTCGCTGATCGCATCGTTTTCCTCGCCGAACCCGACGAATTCGGCCAGCTTGCCTTCCAGTTGCCGGTTCTTGTCGCGCAAGGCGAGCATCTGCCGCTCGGTAATCGAGATCGTCCGTCCGCCGTATGGATGCGGAATGACCATGCGCGACATCAGATCGGCATATTCCTCGAAAAACTGGGGGTGATCCTGTAGATACTGCGCGACTTCTTCCGATTTCATAGTTCAATCTCTCCGGTAAATACGGTAA
>JAITNL010000005.1 GCA_031290495.1 Accumulibacter sp. | reverse complement strand
GCGTCGCGCTGATGCTGATGTTCGGCCTGATTTACGCGTGGTCGGTCTTTGTCCTGCCGCTGGAGCGTGAATTTGGCTGGAACCGCGAACAGACTTCCCTGACCTTCGCCATCACGATGCTGTTCTTCTCGATTGGCGTCGTCTTCGGCGGCGCGCTGTCTGACCGCAAGGGGCCGCGTTTCGTCTGTTTCATCGCCGGAATACTGACCGCTTGCGGTCTGCTTGCCGCGTCATTCACGGATTCCCTGACGCAACTGTATCTGTCCTACGGGCTGGTTTGCGGTCTGGCGATCGGCATCGCCTACAATTGTGTCATATCGGCTGTCGTCCGCTGGTTCCCCGACCACAGCGGCGCGGTTTCCGGGGTGCTGATGATGGGCTTTGGCTTTGGCGGCCTGCTGTTAGGATTCGGCGCCAACCGGTTGATTGAAACTTTCGGTTGGCGCGACGCTTTCAGGATTCTGGGCGGATTGACGTTCATCGTCATCGTGGTCTTCAGCAGTCTCCTGCGCCCGTACAAAACGCCTCCGGTCAATGCGGCGTCCTCGAACACAGAGGCGACGAAGATCACTGACGCCCATGATCAAGACTGGCGTCATGTCCTGAAAAAACCGCAGTTCTGGTGGCTGTGGCTGTGGTATGTCCCGTTGCTTTCAGGCGGTCTGGCGACGGTCGGCCACGTCGTTCCACTGGCGGTCGAAAAAGGATTCAGCGGCGATCAGGCCGCTTACGCGCTGGGACTCTTCTCGATTCTCAACGGCATTGGCCGCGTGGGTTTTGGCTTTCTTTCGGACAGATTCGGCAAGCGGATACTGCTGGTCGATTCAATACTCATGGTCGCGGCAATGCTGCTGATTGCCCTCATTGCCGGCGATTTTATGCAAGGAGGATTTTTTGGCTTCCTGTTCTGCGTCACGATGGCCGGACTGGCCTTCGGCGGCGCGCTGCCCCAAGCCTCCGTCGCCGTCGCCTCCCTGTTCGGATTAAAGCACTTCGGGACAAATTTCGGACTCATCAGCAGTTGTCTTGCCGTGGGTTCCTTGCTTGGCCCGTATCTTGGCGGTCTGCTCAGAGCCACGACCAGCAGCTACAGCTTCAGCTTTCTTTTCCTGGCCGGCCTGGCCGGAGTCGGTTTGATCGCGGGAATAAAAATCGTCGGGGAAAAATAAGGGCGGGCACCGTGGCCCGCCCTCGCGGAAGTTGTCGCTGAACGGAAACCGCCGCTTAGAACGCTCCGCCTTCGACCACGAGGTCGTCCGGATTGGTGTTGGCGCCATAGTAGGGTTTCAGGGTGGCGTCGTAGGCAGTGTGAGCGAAACGTTCCTTGCCCAGTTTCACGAGTGTGGCGTTGATCCAGTCGCGCAGTTCGGTGTTGCCCTTGCGCACGGCTGGAGCGATTGGTTCGACATCGCCGACATCGCCGAGTTTCACGCTGAAGCCCTTGTTTTCATTGGCCCAGGCGAGCACCAGGGTGGTGTCCTGCGCCAGCCCGACGCCGCGCCCGTCGCGCAACGCCTGAAAGGCGTCGCCGATCTGGTCGTATTTCACCAGTTCGATGCCTTTCACCTTGCTGAAATACACATCCGCCGTCGTGCCGCGAATGACGATCAGCTTTTTGCCCTGCAAGTCGCCTTCCTTGGCAATCGGGGTGCTGTCATTGCTGACCACGCCAATGGCCGTCTTGAAATAAGGCTTGGCGAAATCCACCCGTTTGGCGCGCTCCGGGGTGACGGTGAAATTGGCGAACACGATATCGACACGTCCGCTTTCCAGCACATCCACGCGGGCGGCGGGTTCGACCAGTACGAACTCGATTTTGTTTTCGTCGCCCAACAACTCCTTGGCGAAGCGGCGGGCAAAATAAACATCGTAGCCTTGATTCTTGCCAAATTTATCGACGAAGCCAAAGGGCGGCTTGTCGCTGAACACGGCAATTTTCACGGTGCCGCGCGCCTTGATGGCGGCGATGGAATCGTTGGCCTGACCGGCGGCGGACGCCGCGCCGGAAAACAAGGTGGCGGCGGCGGTGGCGGCAAACAATGCAACTAAACGGGATACTTTCATTTTCGATTTCCTTTGTGAAATTCAAAACGTTTCAAAAAGCGGCGCGCCCGTTCTGTCTGCGGCGCGGCAAAGAAAGCGTGCGGGTCGCCCCGTTCCACGATCCTGCCTTCGTCGAGAAAGATAAGCTCGTCGCCAATGGCCTGGGCAAAGCCCATTTCGTGCGTGACAACGATCATCGTCATCTTCGTCTCGGCGAGTTCCAGCAGCGTGTGACACACTTCCTGGCTCATTTCCGGGTCGAGAGAGGCGGTGATTTCGTCGAACAACATGATGCGCGGCTGCATCGCCAGCGCGCGGGCGATCGCCACGCGCTGTTTCTGCCCGCCGCTCAACTGGCGCGGAAAAGCGTTGACCTTGTCGGTCAACCCAACGCGCGTGAGCAGTTTTATCGCCAGTTCTTCAGCGTCCTGCTTCTCTTTTTTCTGAACCCTGATCGGGGCGAGCGTGACGTTGTCCAGCACGCTCAAATGATTGAACAATTCATAACTCTGAAACACCATGCCGATCTGCGTGCGCACCCGCCGCCAATCGGTATTTGCGTCCAGCGTCTTGCCATCGAAACGGATTTCGCCGCTGTCTATCGTTTCCAGCCCATTGATCGCGCGCAGCAACGTGCTCTTGCCGCAGCCGCTCGCGCCGATAAAGGTGAGCACCTGGCATTCCTGCAGATCGAACGAGATGTCATCGAGCACCAGGTTATCGCCAAAGCTTTTGCGCAGGCCGGTCACTGACAGGATTGCGCTCATGCCGTTACTCGTCCGTCATGGGTATTCCATTTTTCTTCCAGACGCCGTGACGCCAGCGAGACGGGATAGCAAATGGCGAAGTAGATGAAGAAGATGAAAGCGTAGATCCAGAGCGCGGCGGAAGGCATCGTCAGGAGTTTGGTTTCGATGATCTGTTGCCCGACCTTCAGGACTTCGACCACGGTAATCAGCACCAGCAGCGGCGTCGTCTTGATGATCCGCGTGGCCAGATTGATCGACGCCGGAATCAGGCGGCGCAGCGCCTGCGGCACGAGCACGTAGCGATAAATCTGCGCCTTGGAGAGCGCCAGCGCCTGCGCGCTTTGCGTTTGATGCGTGGGCAGCGACGCCACTGCGGCGCGTACCAGATCGGCCATTTCAGCCGCGCCCCAGAGGCCGAACACCACGACGCCAACGGTTTCGCCCGACCAGTTCCAGCCAAAGAGTTTGGCCAGACCGAAAAAGACGATGAACAGCCAGACGATCTGCGGCACGATGCGTATCGTTTCCAGAAACAGCCGGTAAGGAATCTGTACGATCCGGCGCGGACTGAGCGCGATGAGGCCGATCACGATGCCCAGCGCGAGCGCCAGCGCAATCGACAGCACGGCAACTTTCAGGGTCACCAGCAAGCCTTCCGACAGACGTTGCAGGTTGTTGACATCGAGCAGCACACTCAGCCCGGATTCGACGACCCGATCAGTTTCCGAAAGTGGCATGTCGCACCCTCCGTTCGAGATACTTGATCGCCAGACAAACCGGCAGCAGGAGCACCAGATAGACGAGCACCAACATGATCAGCGCCTCGGTGGTCTCGTAATAAAGCGAAATCAGGTCCTTGGCGACCGCCACGATGTCGGTCACGGCAACCACGCTGACGACGCTGGTTTCCTTGAGCAGAAAAATGACGTTCGCGCCCAGCGCGGGGACGGCGACGATCAGCGCCTGCGGCAGAATCACGAACCACAGCATTTGCCAGCGGCTCAGTCCCAGCGACATGGCCGATTCGATCTGCGCCTTTTCCACCGCCTCCAGTCCGCCGCGAAAGGCTTCCGCCATGTAGCCGCCGCCCAGAAAAGCCAGCGCCATGATCGAGCACGGCAAGGCGTCGACCTTGAGGCCGAAATGCAAAAGGAAAAGCTGCACCAGCAGCGGCGTGTTGCGCGAAAGCTCAATGTAGGCGCGCACCGGTCGTCCCACATACGGCGTCCGCAGATAGAGCAGAAACGCGCAGGCCAGACCGATGACCAGCGCGAACACGATCCCCGCCGACGAAATTTTCAGCGTGGTCAGCGCCGCTTTGGCAAACAGCGGCAGGCTATCGAGCATGTTGTCGTAATCGAGGGGCAACACGTTTTGCGCGGTCGGTCATGTGAGGAAGGGGATGGCATCATACACAGCCGCGCGTCGGCGGCTTCTATTGATTATTTATAAAGATATAGCCGCGAGACGCTTGGTAAAACCTTGGCCACTTTTCCCAATGCCGCTTCCTTGATGATAAAAGTAATATAAAACAAGGAGATGGGAACGGACAATGGGTAAGAAAGGAGTGGCCTGAACATCCGCGAGCGTTACGACAAGGGTATTGAAACCAAGGCACATAACGCAGGATGGGCAACTCAAAATGAAAGATAACAAGAAAGTGAAAGCTGGCAGACGCCCATCCGGGGCGTGGCGCTTGGGAGCGCCCGCGAAGCAGACGGTGTGATGACGGTCAAAAAAAAGAGGTGATAGTCAAAATAATGGTAGAAAACCCGTGGACAAGCCAGATTACGCCGCCGCGCGGCTTGTCCAAACGCGCGCATACCCTAAATTTCCCTTCTCCCCTTGCGGGATAAGGTGCCCCGGCAGGGGCGGATGATGGGTGTGCCACGCAAGGGCGCTTATTTATTCCGTGCTTCCAAAACCGTCCGATGAATGCCCCCTCGCGGGAGAGCGCAGGATGGTTTCGCAAATTCAACCGATTTTTTGATTATCACCAAAAAAGAGGGCAAAAGAATGTTCCTTCGCCCAAAGTTTACAATTTCCGGACGGCGCTTTGCCTGTTTTTTATAGCGGTTTAATAAAACATGTAATATCTCTTGGCTTTGCCATGGATATTACATGTTTCGATTATTATAAGTGCTTATCCGTAAATAACAATGATTTTGTTGAGGGTAATCATAGCAGCTGCCAGATGGAGCAAACCGAGGTAAGACAAATCGGTTTTCTCGTAGCGTGGCGTCAGTTTCCGAA
>JAITNL010000226.1 GCA_031290495.1 Accumulibacter sp. | reverse complement strand
CGCCTGATCAAAGTCCAGAACCAGCAGACCGACCTCAAAATCGGCTACTGCCTGGAACCGCATGATCTGGCCGCCTCCAAGCTGGCGGCTGGCCGGGACAAGGATTGGGATTTTGTGTCGATCATGCTGCAACATGGACTGGCCGACAAAAAAACGTTGCAAAACCGGATCGGCAAGCTGCCCATCAGCGACGAACGGCAGACACGGCTAAATCTCTGGATAGCGCAATACTCCTGAAAGCCTCCGCGCGGCCACAAAAATTAACCCAGTCGCCTTGGAAACTCATGGCAGCCCAACGCGGTTGCGTGTGGGATGTTCTCGCCGCTGACGCTTGTACGCCAGCGTCAAAACGTCCGCGCCGCCGACCGACAGATGAAATTGCCGTCCGAAAGCAACAACGGCGGGGGCACGCGCGCAACTTGAGTTATGCGCCGCGCCACCTGCCGCAATCACTCCATCAAACCCACGATATCGACTTCGCCGCTTTCCGCCGCTGGCGTCTCAGCGACCGCAATTACCGGAGGCTCGCCGACGATCTCGCGTTCTGGGGCCAGATCGATTCCCGCCGCATTGTTCTTGCGCATCCGGTGATACGCCAGGCCGGTTCCCGCCGGAATCAGGCGGCCAACGATGACGTTTTCCTTGAGGCCGCGCAACTCGTCGCGCTTGCCCATGATCGCCGCTTCGGTCAGTACACGCGTGGTTTCCTGGAACGACGCCGCCGAGATGAACGAATCGGTGGACAACGACGCCTTGGTGATGCCCAGCAGAACGGGTTCGTAGACCGCCGGCAGTTTTCCCTCTTTGCTGGTCCGCTCGTTTTCGTCAAGCAGGTTCGCTTTTTCGACCTGCTCGCCGCGAATGAACCTGGTGTCGCCAGGGTCGGTCACGATCACGCGGCGCAGCATCTGACGAACAATGACTTCGATGTGCTTGTCGTTGATCTTCACGCCCTGCAGACGGTACACATCCTGAACTTCGTCGGTGATGTAGATCGCCAGCGCTTCCGCGCCTTGCAGACGCAAAATATCGTGCGGATCGGGCGCGCCATCGACAATCATTTCGCCCTTGTTGACCACCTGACCGTCATGTACCAGAACGTGCTTGTCTTTCGAAATCAGGTATTCGTGCATGATCGCTTCGAGGTCGGTGATCACCAGACGCTGTTTGCCCTTGGTGTCCTTGCCGAAGGAAACCGTGCCGGTAAATTCGGCCAGCATGCCGGCATCCTTCGGGGTGCGCGCTTCGAACAATTCGGCGACGCGCGGCAAACCGCCGGTGATGTCGCGGGTTTTCGCCGATTCCTGCGGCAGACGCGCCAGCACGTCGCCGACTGAAATTTCCTGCCCGTCGAGTACCGTAATGATCGCGCCAACCTGGAAAGTGATCGTTACCGGATGGTCGCTGCCGTGCATGTGCACTTCTTCGCCGCCAGCGTCGAACAGCCGGACCTGCGGGCGCAAGCCCTTGGTCTGCGCCTTGCCGCCGCGCTTGGGATCGATCACCACCAGGGTCGACAGGCCGGTAACGTCGTCGATCTGCTTGGCGACGGTGACGCCTTCTTCGACGTTCTCGAATTTCACCAGCCCAGAATATTCGGCAATGATCGGACGGGTATGCGGATCCCAGGCCGCCAGCTTGGCGCCGGCCTTGATCTGCTGGCCGTCGGTCACTTGCAGGGTCGATCCGTAGGGCACCTTGTGCTTTTCGCGCTCGCGCCCATTGTCGTCGGTGATGAGCACTTCGCCGGAACGGGTGATGACGATCTTTTCTCCCTTGGCACTGGTCACGTAGCGCATCGTCGCGGTAAATCGCGCGATGCCGGCGCTCTTGGTCTCGACGTGGCTGGCGACAGCGGCGCGCGAGGCGGCGCCGCCGACGTGGAACGTGCGCATCGTGAGCTGGGTTCCCGGTTCGCCGATCGACTGCGCCGCGATGACGCCGACCGCTTCGCCAACGTTGACCAGCGTGCCGCGTCCGAGGTCGCGGCCATAACATTTGGCGCACAGCCCGTAGCGGGTTTCGCAGATCAGCGGGGTACGCACCTTCACTTCGTCGATGCCGAGCCGTTCCACCAGATCGCATACATCTTCGTCGATCAGCGTTCCCGCTTCGATTGCCGTCTCTTCGGTTTCGGGATCGATCACGTCGTTGGCGCTGACGCGGCCGAGAATGCGTTCGCGCAAGGGTTCGATGACTTCGCCGCCTTCGATCAGCGCCTTCATCGTCACCCCATTCGACGTGCCGCAGTCGTCTTCGATAACCACCAGATCCTGGGTTACGTCGACCAGACGGCGTGTCAGGTAGCCCGAATTGGCCGTTTTCAGGGCGGTATCCGCCAAGCCTTTGCGCGCGCCGTGCGTCGAGATGAAGTATTGCAGAACGTTCAGCCCTTCGCGGAAGTTCGTGGTGATCGGCGTCTCGATGATCGAACCGTCCGGCTTGGCCATCAAGCCCCGCATCCCGGCCAACTGACGAATCTGCGCCGCCGAGCCGCGCGCGCCGGAGTCGGCCATCATGTAGATGGAATTGAACGATTCCTGTTTGACGTTCTTGCCGCGCCGGTCAATCGTTTCTTCGTGTCCCAACTGCTCCATCATCACCTTGGCGACCTGGTCGCCAGTACGCCCCCAGATGTCGACCACCTTGTTGTAGCGCTCGCCGTTGGTTACCAGGCCATTGGTGTATTGGCTTTCGATCTCTTTGACCTCTTTTTCAGCGGCGGCGATGATTTCGCTTTTCTGACCCGGCACCAGCATGTCGTCCGAACAGATGGAAATGCCCGCCAGCGTCGCCAGACGATAGCCGTTCTGCATCAGCTTGTCGGCTAAAACCACCGTCTCCTTCTGCCCGCAGCGGCGGAAAGACGCGTTGATCAGCCTGGAAATTTCCTTCTTCTTGAGCGGCTTGTCGATCACGCTGAACGGTAAGCCCTTGGGCAGAATCTCCGAGAGCAGCGCGCGTCCCGCCGTGGTTTCGCGGCGCGTCAGCTTTTCATCCCAGCCGCCATCGTCGTTCTTCACGTACTCACGAATACGCACCGAAATCCTGGAGTGCAGTTCGAGTTCGCCGGAGTGCAGGGCGCGAGTGATTTCGGCCAGATCGATAAATTTCATCCCCTCGCCCTTGCCGTTGATGCGTTCGCGCGTGGCGTAATAAAGCCCCAGCACGATGTCCTGCGAGGGGACGATGATCGGCTCGCCGTTGGCCGGCGATAACACATTGTTCGAGGCCAGCATCAGGGTGCGCGCTTCCATCTGCGCTTCCAGCGACAGCGGCACATGCACGGCCATCTGGTCGCCGTCGAAGTCGGCGTTGAACGCGGCGCAGACCAGCGGGTGCAACTGAATGGCCTTGCCTTCGATCAGCGTCGGCTCGAACGCCTGAATACCGAGACGGTGCAGCGTCGGCGCGCGGTTGAGCATGATCGGGTGTTCGCGGATGACCTCTTCGAGAATGTCCCAAACCACGGGTTCCTGCGTTTCGACCATCTTTTTGGCCTGTTTGATGGTAGTCGCCAGCCCCATGATTTCCAGGCGGTTGAAGATGAACGGCTTGAACAGTTCGAGCGCCATCAGCTTCGGGATGCCGCATTGATGCAGTCTGAGCTGGGGGCCGACGACGATCACCGAACGCCCCGAATAGTCGACGCGCTTGCCCAGCAGGTTCTGGCGGAAACGCCCGCCCTTGCCCTTGATCATGTCGGCCAGCGATTTCAGCGGACGCTTGTTGGCGCCGGTCATCGCCTTGCCGCGCCGGCCATTGTCGAGCAGCGAGTCAACGGCTTCCTGCAACATGCGCTTTTCGTTGCGCACGATGATTTCCGGCGCTTTCAGTTCGAGCAGACGCTTCAGACGGTTGTTGCGGTTGATCACGCGACGGTACAGATCGTTCAGGTCGGAGGTCGCGAAACGCCCCCCGTCGAGCGGCACCAGCGGACGCAAATCCGGCGGCAAGACCGGCAGCACTTCGAGAATCATCCATTCCGGCTTGATCCCCGACTTCTGGAAGCCTTCAAGGATTTTCAGACGCTTGGAATATTTCTTGCTCTTGGTTTCCGACGACGTTGTTTCCAGTTCCGAACGCAGCAGATCAACCTCGGCGTTGAGATCGAGCGAGCACAGCAATTCGCGGATGCCTTCCGCGCCCATCGTCGCCTGAAAATCGGCGCCGTACTCCTCCACCTTGGCCAAGTAATCGTCCTCGGTCAGCAGCTGCCCGCGAATCATCGGCGTCAGACCGGGGTCGTAGACGACGAAGGCTTCAAAATAAAGCACCCGTTCGATGTCGCGCAGGGTCATGTCCAGCACCATGCCGAGGCGGCTCGGCAGACTCTTGAGAAACCAGATGTGCGCGACCGGCGAGGCCAGATCGATGTGCGCCATGCGCTCGCGGCGCACTTTCGAGAGCGTCACCTCGACGCCGCATTTTTCGCAGATCACGCCGCGATGTTTGAGCCGCTTGTATTTTCCGCACAGGCACTCGTAATCCTTGATCGGCCCGAAAATCTTGGCGCAGAACAGACCATCGCGTTCCGGCTTGAAGGTGCGGTAATTGATCGTTTCCGGCTTTTTGACTTCGCCGTAGGACCATGAGCGAATCTTGTCCGGCGAGGCCAGGCTGATGGTAATCGCGTCGAACTGCTCTTCCGGCGTTACCTGTTTGAACAAATCAAGCAGTGCTTTCATACTTACGCTCCGTTCGGGAGAACCCTGATTCCGCAGGCTCCGGCCAATCGCCGGAGGCTGCCGTTACATACTCAAAAACGCTCAATAACGCTCAAGATCGATGTCGATCGCCAGAGAGCGGATTTCCTTGACCAGCACGTTGAACGACTCCGGCATCCCGGCGTCGATCTTGTGATCGCCCTTGACGATGTTTTCGTACACCTTGGTGCGGCCATTCACATCGTCCGATTTGACCGTCAGCATCTCTTGCAGGACATAGGACGCGCCGTAAGCTTCGAGCGCCCAGACTTCCATTTCGCCAAAGCGCTGCCCACCGAATTGCGCCTTGCCACCCAGGGGCTGCTGTGTCACCAGCGAGTAGGGGCCGGTCGAACGCGCGTGCATCTTGTCGTCGACCAAGTGGTGCAGTTTCAACATGTGCATGTATCCCACCGTTACCTGACGCTCGAAAGCTTCGCCGGTGCGACCGTCGTACAGGGTCATCTGCCCGGATTCGGGCATTTTCGCCAGGCGCAGCATGGCCTTTATCTCCTCCTCCTGGGCGCCATCGAACACTGGTGTGGCGAACGGCACCCCCGCTTCCAGGTTTTCCGCCATTTCAGTAATCTCGCGGTCGTTGAGTTCGTCCAGGTTTTCAGGCCGGCCATTGCTGTTGTAAACCTTGTCGAGAAATTCACGCAGCTCGGCAACGCTGGCCTCGCGGCGCAGCATTTCGCCAATCCTGAAGCCCAGCCCCTTGGCCGCCAGTCCGAGGTGCACTTCCAGCACCTGACCGACGTTCATCCGCGACGGTACGCCGAGCGGGTTCAGCACGATATCGACCGGCTGACCGTTCGCCATGTACGGCATGTCCTCGACCGGAACGATGCGCGAGACGACGCCCTTGTTGCCGTGACGGCCGGCCATCTTGTCGCCCGATTGCAGACGGCGCTTGACCGCGACATAAACCTTGACCATTTTTTGTACGCCCGGCTGCAATTCGTCGCCCTGCGTCAGCTTCTTGCGCTTTTCCTCGAAAGCCAGATCGAAGTCTTTGCGCGTCTGTTCCAGACCTTCGCGCAACGATTCGAGCTGCTGCGCCACGTCTTCGTCGGTCATGCGGATGTCGAACCAATGGTGCGCGTCGATTCCGTCCAGGTAGTCGCGGGTAATTTTCGATCCCTTGGGCAGGCGCTTGGGGCCGCCGTTGGCGCTTTTGTCCAGAATCAGACGCTCGACGCGCGCGAACGCGTCGCGTTCGACGATGCGCAGTTGGTCGGCCAGATCGAGTTTATAGCCACGCAAATGGTCGTCGATGATCGATTGCGCGCGCTTGTCGCGCTCGATGCCTTCGCGGGTAAATACCTGCACGTCGATGACGGTTCCGGCAATCCCCGACGGGACGCGCAAGGACGTATCTTTTACGTCGGAAGCCTTCTCGCCGAAAATCGCGCGCAACAGCTTTTCTTCCGGAGTCAGCTGTGTTTCTCCCTTCGGCGTTACCTTGCCGACCAACACGTCGCCGGCGTCGACTTCGGCGCCGATATAGACGATGCCCGACTCGTCGAGCCGCGAGAGCTGCGCCTCGCCCAGCGACGCGATGTCGCGGGTGATTTCTTCCGGTCCCAGCTTGGTGTCGCGCGCGACGACGGTCAATTCTTCGATGTGGATCGAGGTGAAGCGATCCTCGGCCACGACCCGCTCGGAAATCAGGATCGAGTCCTCGAAGTTGTAGCCATTCCAGGGCATGAACGCGATCAGCATGTTCTGACCAAGCGCCAGTTCGCCCTTGTCGGTCGACGCGCCGTCGGCCACCACGTCGCTTTTGGCGATAACGTCGCCGACGGCGACCAGCGGCCTTTGGTTGATATTGGTGTTCTGGTTCGAGCGGGTGTACTTCACCAGATTGTAAATATCGACGCCGACTTCGCCCGGAACCGTTTCGTTGTCGTTGACCCGGATCACGATGCGCGACGCGTCGACGTAGTCAACCTGACCGCCGCGCAGCGCCTGTACGGCGGTGCCCGAGTCAACGGCCACGGTACGCTCGATGCCGGTGCCGACGACGGGTTTCTCGGGACGCAGACAGGGAACGGCCTGACGCTGCATGTTGGCGCCCATCAGCGCCCGGTTGGCGTCGTCGTGTTCGAGGAACGGAATCAGCGAAGCCGCGACCGAAACGATCTGGCTTGGCGCCACGTCCATGTAATGCACACGCAGCGGTTCGGCCAGAATGGTTTCGCCTTTTTCACGGCAGGTCACCAGGTCGTCGAGCAATTTGCCGTCGGCGTCCAGAGCGGCGTTGGCCTGGGCGACGATGTAGCTGCCTTCCTCGATGGCCGACAGATACTCGATCTGGTCGGTCACTTTGCCGTCGATCACTTTGCGATACGCGGTTTCCAGAAAACCATACGCGTTGGTACGGGCGTACAGGGCCAGCGAGTTGATCAGCCCGATGTTCGGGCCTTCCGGCGTTTCGATCGGGCAGACGCGGCCATAGTGTGTCGGATGCACGTCGCGTACTTCAAAGCCGGCGCGCTCGCGGGTCAGACCGCCCGGCCCCAGCGCGGAAACGCGGCGTTTGTGCGTGATTTCCGAGAGCGGGTTGGTTTGATCCATGAATTGCGAGAGCTGGCTCGATCCGAAAAACTCCTTGACCGCGGCGCTAATCGGCTTGGCGTTGATCAAATCGTGCGGCATCAGATTGTCCGATTCGGCCTGCGACAGGCGCTCCTTGACCGCGCGCTCGACGCGCACCAGTCCCGCGCGGAACTGGTTTTCGGCCAGTTCGCCAACGGAACGGACGCGCCGATTGCCCAAATGGTCGATATCGTCGATCTCGCCGTGACCGTTGCGCAAATCGACGAGAATCCTGATGACTTCGACGACGTCCTTGGGTGAAAGCGTCAATTGTTCGCGCATTTCGGCGGCAACGCCGAGCGCGCGAAGTTTTTTCAACAAGGCGTCGGCTTCGGCTTCGGTCAGATTTTCCGCGACGGCGCGCGCGCCGTACTTCAACTCGCTCAACATCAGATCGACCGCAGCCGGCGCTCCGCCGATAACCTCGACGATGGTGTTGACGATGGCTTCGCGCTTGGACGGCGCGTGCTTGACCATGACCTTGTATTCGACCACGTCCTGGCGCGCCACCCGGCGGTTGAATTTCATCCGGCCAACGACCGACAGATCGTAGCGTTCGTCCGAATAGAACAGCCCGTTGAACAGAATTTCCACGGCGTCTTCGGTCGGCGGTTCGCCAGGGCGCATCATCCGGTAGATGGCGATGCGCGCGGCCTGCCTGGAGGCGGTTTCGTCGGTGCGCAGGGTCTGGGAAATGAAGCCGCCGCGATCCAGATCGTTGATATACAGCGTCTGCAAGGTGTCGATACCGGACACGGCCAGTTTGACCAACAATTCCTCGGTGATTTCGTCGTTGGCGTTGGCGACGATCTCGCCGGTGTTCTTGTTCACGACGTTTTGCGCCACGACGCGCCCGACGACGAAGTCAGCGAGCACCGGAATCTTGTTGACGCCCGCTTCGTCAAGCTCGCGAATGTGCCGGGCCGTGATCCGCTTGTCCTTGGCCACGATCACTTTGCCGCTGGCGTCGCAAAAATCGAAACGCGCCATTTCTCCGCGCAGACGTTCGGGAACCAGGTGAAACTCGATCCCCCGCTCGCCGATCTCAAATGTATCGAAAGCGAAAAATTCGCGCAGAATCTGTTCCGGTGTCAGTCCGATCGCCTTGAGCAGGATCGTGACTGGCATCTTGCGGCGGCGGTCGACGCGGAAGAACAGGATGTCTTTCGGATCGAATTCGAAATCCAGCCATGAACCGCGATAGGGAATCACCCGCGCGGAAAACAGCAGCTTGCCCGAACTGTGCGTCTTGCCGCGGTCATGCTCGAAGAAGACCCCCGGAGAACGGTGCAGCTGCGACACGATGACGCGCTCGGTGCCGTTGATGACGAACGAGCCGGTCGTCGTCATGAGCGGAATCTCGCCCATGTAAACTTCCTGTTCCTTGACTTCCTTGATGGTGTCCGGCGATTCCCGGTCGAGGATCACCAGACGCACCTTGGCGCGCAAGGCCGAGGCGAAGGTCAGGCCGCGCTGCTGACATTCCTTGACGTCGAACGCGGGTTCGGCGAGCGTGTAACTGACAAATTCGAGACGCGCGTTGCCGCTGTGACTGGCAATCGGAAAGATCGACGCGAAGGCGGCCTGCAAACCCTGAATCTTGCGCTGCTCGGGCGGAACCTCCGCCTGCAGAAACGCGATAAAGGATTCCAGTTGGGTCGCCAGCAAAAACGGAACGTCAAGTACGCTGGCGCGCTTGGCGAAGCTTTTGCGGATACGTTTTTTCTCGGTGTAAGAGTAGGTCATGGTCGCTCCGAGCTTAGAGGGCATAATTCATCCGCGAGGTTTACTCCGGACCGGCGGTCCTGAGTAATTGCAACGGACAAACGAAAAAACGGACGGCGATAGCGTCTGCCATGCGTATTTGCGTTTGTGCGCCAGGCGTTACTGAAAGAAAATTCACAGTTTCCGGAAAGCACAAAAGGCTGGCAGCCCGAAAGCCGCCAGCCTGCGTAAAAAAGCAGGATTATTTGACTTCGACCTTGGCGCCAGCATCCTCAAGCTGCTTCTTGAGCACTTCGGCGTCGGCCTTGGTAATTCCTTCCTTGACTGGCTTCGGAGCGCCGTCGACGAGATCCTTGGCTTCTTTCAGGCCAAGACCGGTCGCCGCGCGGACGACCTTGATCACATCCACCTTCTTTTCGCCGAAGGACGACAGGATGACCGTAAACTCGGTTTGCTCTTCGACCGGCGCGGCGGCGGCGGCGGCCGGGCCGGCGACGGCCATGGCGGCGGCGGAAACGCCGAATTTCTCTTCAAACGCCTTGACCAGGTCATTCAGGTCCAGCACCGTCATGCTGCCGACGGCTTCAAGAATTTCTTCTTTGGTAATTGCCATGATTGTTTGCTCCTAAAATCGGAATATCGAAATTGAATAAATTTGACCGTCGATGACGGACACGCTCACATTTTCACGCGGCGGCTTCTTCGCGTTGTTTGACCAGCGCGCCCAAGGCAACGGCAAAACCGGCCACCGGCGCTTTCATCACCCCCGCCAGTCTGGACAGCAGTTCCGTGCGGCCTGGAATCGCCGCCAGCGCCTGCACCCCCGCCTTGTCCATCACTTTGCCCGCGTGACAGCCCGCCCTCAGCACCATTTTGTCGTTGGCTTTGGCAAAGTCGCTCAAGACCTTTGCGGCGGCCACCGGATCCTGGGAAATGCCATAAATCAACGGGCCTGTCATGTGTTCGGCCAGCCCCGCAAACGGACTGTCTTCAACGGCGCGGCGCGCCAGCGTGTTTTTCAGTACGCGCAGGTAGACGTCAGACTTGCGCGCCTGAGCACGGAGTTTGGTGAGCAGAGTCACCTCGATCCCGTTGTACTCGGCGACGACAATCGTCTGCGCGCCAGCCACTTGCGCCGAAATGCCGGCCACTATGGCTTTTTTTTCATCAAGATTGAGACCCATGGGTCCTTCCTCCATTTCGTTCATCGAACGGTACGTCCCTGCGGACGTATCGCACCCACGGCGGCCTTTCTCAAGAGCGTCGGCGTCGTTGCGCGAGCGCCGAAAATCCTGTTCGGGGACACCGTCTGCGCAGGCTGAAATCTCCTATTGAGCCGCTCGTCGAACCACACTTCGCGGCGCCCGCGGTCTTTGACGATCCGCCGGAAAAATCCTCCGGCAGCCCAAAGTTCTTGCGAAACCGAAATCAACCCAAACCAACCCAATCCAACTCCGGTTTCTTCTTACGGTTACAGCGTGGCGGAATCGACGCGCACGCCCGGTCCCATGGTGCTGGAAACAGCGACTCTGCGCAGATATTGCCCCTTTGAATTGGCCGGCTTCGCCTTGATCAGCGCGTCGACCAAGGCTTTGAGATTCTGTTCGAGCTGGTCTGTTTCAAAGGACGCGCGCCCAATCGTGGAATGTACGATGCCGCCCTTGTCGGTTCGATACTGCACCTGACCGGCCTTGGCGTTCTTCACTGCGGCAGCCACATCCTGAGTTACCGTGCCGACTTTCGGGTTCGGCATCAGTCCGCGCGGACCGAGAATCTGCCCCAGTTGGCCGACTACGCGCATCGAATCGGGCGTGGCGATCACCCGGTCGAAATCAATCTTGCCGCCCTTGATCTCCGCCGCCAGATCCTCGAAGCCGACGATGTCCGCTCCGGCGGCTTTGGCCGCTTCGGCCTTCTCGCCCTGGGCAAAGACGGCGACGCGGATGGTCTTGCCCGTCCCCGCCGGAAGCACCACCGAACCGCGTATCAACTGATCCGATTTGCGCGCGTCGATGCCGAGGCAGACCGCGACGTCGATCGATTCATTGAATTTCGCCGTCGCGAGTTCCTTGGCCAGCTTGAGCGCTTCCGTCAACGGATAATTTTTGGTGCGTTCGATCTTGCCCTGAAGCGCTTTTTTGCGTTTGCTCAACGTCGCCATTTCAGATGCCCTCCACGGTAATGCCCATCGAACGCGCGCTGCCGGCGATCGTGCGCACCGCCGCGTCCATGTCGGCGGCGGTCAGGTCCGGCATTTTCTGCGTGGCGATGGCTTCGCACTGGGCGCGCGTCAGCTTGCCTACTTTGTCGGTGTGCGGACGCTGGCTGCCCTTCGGGACGCCGGCCGCTTTCTTGATCAGCACGCTGGCCGGCGGCGTCTTCATGATGAAGGTGAAGCTCTTGTCCGCGTAGGCGGTAATCACCACGGGAATCGGCAGTCCGGGTTCCTGACTCTGCGTCTGGGCGTTGAACGCCTTGCAGAACTCCATGATGTTCAGTCCGCGCTGGCCGAGCGCCGGGCCAATCGGGGGCGAAGGATTGGCCTTGCCCGCCGGCACTTGCAGTTTAATGAAGCCAACAATTTTCTTTGCCACGGTTCTACTCCTATCGATGGGTGCAAACGCGCCGGATCAAGGCGCTCCCCAAGACAACAAAGGCGGCATACACAGCCGCTCCACCCAGCGTGCCAAACAAACTGGCCGCCGCAATTTACTCAATTCAGGCTTTTTCGACCTGACCGAACTCAAGCTCGACTGGCGTCGCGCGGCCAAAAATCGTGACCGATACGCGCAAGCGATTCTTTTCGTAATTGACCTGCTCGACCGAGCCATGAAAATCGGTAAACGGCCCGTCCTTGACGCGCACGACTTCGCCAGGCTCGAACAATACTTTCGGACGCGGTTTTTCCACGCCGTCCTGCATTTGCTGCATGATTTTTTCGACTTCCCTCTCGGAAATCGGCGTCGGTTTGTTGGCGGTGCCGCCGACGAAACCGGTCACTTTTGGTGTGCTTTTGACCAAGTGCCACGACTCGTCGTTCATTTCCATTTCGACCAGCACGTAGCCGGGGAAAAATTTGCGCTCGGAAATGCTTTTCTGCCCCTGCTTCAACTCGACGACTTCCTCGACCGGCACCAACACTTTACCGAAGAAATTCTGCATCTCCTGACGCTGAATACGTTCCAAAAGCGCGCGCTGCACACTTTTTTCAAAACCCGAATAAGCGTGTACGACATACCAGCGCATACTCATAAACTTCTCCATCCGAGAATCTTGTCGTAGAGCACCCACTCCAGGCCCTTGTCGGCCAGATAGAGAAAAATCGCCATGACAATGACGAAGCCAAACACGTAGATGGTCATCTGCAAGGTTTCTTTTCGCGTCGGCCAAACCACTTTCCTTGCTTCGGCGGCCGCTTCTTTGGCAAAACCAAAAAACCGACGTCCCGACTCAGTCCTCCAGGCGACCGCCACGCAGAGACCCACGCCGGCAAAAACCGCCAGCACGCGCAGAATCATCGCCTGTTCGGCAAGCAGGTAGAAACCGACCACTCCGGCGGCCAGCAACAGCAACGCCAGTACAAATTTAACTTTATCGGCCATTTCGTCAGCCAAAAAATAGAATGGTGGCAGGGGCAGAGGGAATCGAACCCCCAACCTTCGGTTTTGGAGACCGACGCTCTGCCAGTTGAGCTATACCCCTGCAACAGAGACTTTCGGCGTCCCCGTTTCCGGGAACGCCGTCGATCACGAGCTGTTTGTTACTCGACAATTTTGGCGACGACCCCGGCGCCGACGGTATGGCCGCCTTCACGGATGGCGAAGCGCAGTCCTTCTTCCATCGCGATCGGGCAGATCAGTTTGACCGTCATTTGCACG
>JAITNL010000118.1 GCA_031290495.1 Accumulibacter sp. | reverse complement strand
AGCAGGTCTTCCTGACCGGGTTCGAGAATCAGCAGAATCTCGAACACGAAGCGGCGCGGCCAGAGGCGCTCGACGCGTTCACGGTGAAGCGTCTCGAACAGCGCGTCGTCGCGGCGGCGTTCCAGCCAGTTCCAGTAATCCGGCAAGTAACTTATCCGGGCGCCGGGCGGATTCGGCAGCGTTTCGTAAACATCACGCACTATCGCCAACAATTTGCGCGCATCGGCGGCGTCGGCACTTTCGGGGGAATGTTCCAGAAAGCGCTCCAGCAAGGCAATGGTCTCGGCGAACCGATCCGCTTCGATCAGCCGTTTTGCCTGCTCAAGAATTTCAGATTCAAACATGGTCGCTTTCGCTTTTTTCAGGTGATAGCGGGATGGCCGCCTGGTCTGGTTGGTCGCCAAAAAGCGGCTGCGTCATGGCGGACGCTTTTGTAATCTCCGGCTCAAGCAGGTAACGCTCGCGCAAGGCGACGCTCAGCAAAAGCGAGATGCCGGTCATGATCTGGCTTTCAGACAAAGCGGGGTTATAAGTACAAAAAATCCCGCCGTTTTTTCAGAAAAGACGGCGGGCGGGCACATTCAACCGTAGTTTTCAGGATTATATTCAAGCCGCTGTTTTTGACAAACTTTTTCGGAAAATGTCACGAGTTTCCAGGTGCTTCTGTTTTGCGGCACGCCAAAGCGGACAAGTCTAAAAACTCGTGACATCACCCTGCCTTGTGTTGTGATTTTGCCGTCAACATTGCAAAATGCCGCCTGATGCGTTAAACCCGCTTGTCACTCCCTTGAGGCCAATTGATTTTTTCAGGTTATGGTTTTTTCTTTCTTCAAAAAACAGCCGGAAAAGATGGCTGCTCGTCCGTCCATTCGTCTGCCAGGTGCCAAGAACGAAGAAACTCCCGTCCCCGCAGCGGAGCTGGCAGCGGATAAAAACGTTCAGGGAGGAGCTTCGCTGGACGGATTTTCCGACTTCGATTTTACGCACTCCCCGCCCAGTTTTCAGATCGACGGCGATATCGATCCCGTCAACGCGCCCGCCGAGGAAGCTGCCATTCTCTTCGCCAACGGTCAGGATCAACAGGCGCGGACAGTCCTTGAAAACGCGCTGCAAGCGCGCCGCTCCGGCCCGGCGGAGCGGCTGTGGCTGATGCTGTTCGATCTCTACCGGATCATTGGCGAGCAATTCGCCTTTGAAACGATGGGCATCGAGTACGCGCGTGAGTTCGAGGAATCGCCCCCCATCTGGAGGAACGAACCCGAACCGGCGGCTTCGGGAAAAGCGTCGAAAAGCGACGCCGGGCGCCTGTTTTTCAAGGGCGATCTGCTGGGCGGCAATGCCGCGGCGTTCGACACCGCGCGCAAGGCGTTGGAAAAGGACGGCGTCTTGTGTCTGGACATGTCCAGGGTCAAGCAAGCCGACGCGGAAGGCTGCGCGCGTCTCCTGGAACTGTTGCTGTACGCCAGAAAGAGCAAACGCGGCATCGAGCTGCGGGGACGGGAAGCGCTGATCCCGCTGGTGAAAAACGCTGTCGAAGCGGGAAAAAATGAAGCCCCGGCCGCTGGCAAGGAAGGCTGGCTGTTGCTGCTCGAATTGTTCCAGCAGCAAGGGCAGCAGGACGTTTTCGAGGAACTGGCCATCGCTTACGCGGTGATTTTCGAAGAATCGCCGCCGTCCTGGGACGCCGGTCGGGTGAAAGCTCCCGAACCCGCCGCGCCGGCGGATGATGAGAAGGAGGAGATCGGAACCGGAAATGACGACGCATATGTGTTGAGCGGCGAGATCAAGTCGTCGCGCTTCGCCGATCTACAGACCTTTGCGCAGGTACGCGACGCGCTTTTGATTGACTGCGAGAAGCTGACGCGGATCGATTTCGTCAGCGCCGGCGCGCTGATCAACGCGCTGTCGTCGGTGCGCGGCGAGGGTAAGCCGATTACCTTTCACCATCCCAATTACCTGGTCGCCGAGCTTTTCCAGGTCGTTGGGCTGGCCGGGCTGGCGACGGTTGTTTTCGCCAAACATTAAGAAAGATCAAGAGAAATTCATGGAGCAATATCACGGCACAACCATTCTTTCCGTGCGCCGCGACCATCGCGTGGCGATGGGCGGCGACGGGCAGGTGACACTCGGAAACATCGTCATCAAGGCCGGCGCGCGCAAGGTGCGGCGCATTTACAACGAGCGCATTCTCGCCGGTTTCGCCGGCGGCACGGCGGATGCCTTCACCCTGTTCGAGCGTTTCGAGGCCAAACTGGACAAGCACCAGGGCAATCTGCTCCGTTCGGCGGTCGAACTGGCCAAGGATTGGCGCAGCGACCGCGCCTTGCGCCGTCTGGAAGCCATGTTGGCCGTCGCCGACCGCGACAGCGCGCTGATCATCACCGGCAACGGCGATGTCCTGGAACCGGAACAGGGTATTCTGGCGATCGGTTCGGGCGGCGCTTTTGCCCAGTCGGCGGCGTTGGCGCTGCTTGAAAATACCGAACTGGAACCGGCGGCGGTGGTCCGCAAATCGCTCGACATCGCCGCCGAACTGTGCATTTACACCAACCACAACTACACCATCGAAACGCTGGATTGACCGTCGGTAACTCAATGGCGCAACGGCGCGCTGTCGACGTATAGCCGTTCCCACAAACAATCGTCCGCAAATGGACGCCTGAAAACCTGGATTCCCGCTTTCGCGGGAATGACGGTTTTTTTGGATGGAGTGGTTATTTATGGGAACCGCTATAACTTGTAAGCGCGGTCAAATCCGCGCCGCCGCCGGGTTTTTACCGATTTTTGACCGCCGCCGAGCGCAGTACGATGCGCGTGATTTCCGACGGACAGCCAAGGCGTATCGGGAAGCCGTTCCACAATCCGGCGCCGTTGCTCACGTAAAGCTGCATCGCGCCGACCCGGTACAGGCCAGAAACGAAGCCCGCGTTCGCCTTCTGTACGATGCGATGTATGCCGACGATCTGTCCGCCGTGCGTATGCCCCGAAAGCTGTAAATCGACGCCCGCTTCGGCATTCCTCGCGGCTTCGCGCGGTTGATGCGCCATCAGCAAAACCACGGCGTTTTTTGGCGCGCCGGCCAGCGCCGCCTCAATGTCCGGCATTGGCAGACCGAAACGCTCCGCGTTGCGGTCCGTGGTTCCCGCCACTACCAGCGCGCGGCCTTTGTCTTCGATCACGAGATGTTGGTTGCGCAACACGCGCAGTCCCAGTTTTTCAAACGCCGCCATCCATGCCGCGTAGTTCGAGTAGTACTCGTGGTTTCCCGGAATGGCCAACACGCCGAGACGCGCTTTCAGATCGCGCAAGGGAGCAACGTCGGCGGCGCGATTGGCCGGCGTACCGTCGACGAGATCGCCGGTGAGCAGAATCAGATCGGGATTCAGCGCGTTGGTTTTATCCACGACGGCCCGCTGCCAAGGCCCTTGCAGCAAGCGGCTGGCGTGCAGGTCGGTGAGCTGCGCGAGGCACAGACCGTCCAGTTCGGCGGGCAGACGCTCCAGCGTGATTTCCACTTCGCGCGTGTCCGGTACGCGGACGGCCTGCCAGACGCCGATTGCGGAAAGAATCAGCGCGGCGGCAACCAGCGCGCTCGCCCAGAACGCCGCCGGGACTGGCAAAATCAGGCGTACCCCCGTCAGCTTGCCGAGCGCGAAAAGCAGGACGACCGCCATATCTTTCAGCAGCACGAATATCGCCAGCAAAAGAAAAGCGCCGAACAACCAGCCCATGACGGCCAACACCGCAAAAGGCGCTTCGGGCGAGGAGATCGCGCCAAAAAAGAAACGGTTGAACAGGTGAACCTGGGACGCCACAGCCACCACCAGGGCGGCCAGACACTTGCCGGCCAGAGGCCAGGGCAGCGCCGGGACCAGTCTGGCGACGAGATAAAGACAAATGACGCTGGAAAAGGTGTAAAGCATCGCTAAAAATCTCTCGGTTATTGTCGATTTTGGCATCGACTCGGCACACTGGCTGAATATCAATACCCAACGCGTGACTTTAACCCCAAAATCAGCAAAAATTAGCGACTGGCCTTCGGGCCGGGGTTCATCTCCCACCTTTCTTACGGGCGGGGTTTCAAACCGGAGTTAGTTTTACGATGAAAACCATCATCCGCGCACTGAAAGCCGACATCACTTCACTGTCGGTCGACGCCATCGTCAACGCGGCAAATTCGTCACTCCTGGGCGGCGGCGGCGTCGACGGCGCGATTCATCGCGCCGCCGGACCGGAGTTGCTGCGCGAATGCCGTCTGCTGGGAGGCTGTGAGACGGGACAGGCCAAACTTACCCTGGGGCATCGGCTGGCCGCCCGCTACGTCATTCACACCGTCGGGCCGGTGTGGCGCGGCGGCGCGAACGGCGAGCCGGAACTGTTGGCGTCGTGTTATCGGCGCTCGATTGAGCTGGCCGCCGCGAACGGCATCGCCACGCTGGCGTTTCCGTGCGTCAGCACTGGCGTTTATGCTTACCCGAGCGAACTCGCGGCGCGGGTGGCGGTCAGGACGGTGCGGTCTGCGCTGGACGCGAACGCGGGAATTCAGGAGGTCGTCTTTTGCTGTTTTTCGTCGAACGATCTGCAAATTTACGAGATTGCGTTGAATGAAACCGCCGTCTGAAGCTGATTATTGCGACGGTTCAACACGGAGCGATTGGCCGGAGCGCCCGCCGGTCGCGCGCAGAAGCGCTTCAATATCGGCGTTTTTGCCTTTCAACGCCCAATCGACTGCGGTTTCGTCATTGTCGTTGACGATCTTGGGGTCGGCGCGATGTTTCAGCAGCGCCTTGACGGTTTCGAGATGCCCGAAACGCGAGGCGAAAAACAGCGCGGTTGAGCCGTTTTCGGTTTTCGCGTCGATTTCCGCGCCGCGCCCGATGAGGTAATCGACGATTTCCGTGTGACCGTTGTACGCCGCGTAGGCGAGCGGCGGCCAGCCGAAAAAATTCACTTCGGCGCCGGCTTCGACCAAACGCCGCACATCGTTGCCGCGTCCTCGGTACGCCGCGATACTGAGCGCCGTTTCGCCGTTCCGGTTGTGCGTGTTGATGCGCGCCCGCCGTTGCATCAGGTAATCGAACAGCTTCGGCAGATCGCGCTGGATCGATTGGATCAGCAGCGTGTTGCCATGCCGGTCGACGGTGTTGATTTCCATCCCGCGATCGATCAGCGCGATCACCGCGCCGGTATCGCCGCGCACGAGCGCTTCTTCCATGTCTTCGTAAGCGCCGGCGAACGCCGTGAGCGGAACGGCGAACGCGACGATGAACGCGAAAAATCTATTTTTCATGGCAAAAACTCGTTTGAGCCAAGGGAAACAGGCGGAAGAAATTTTCCGTCGTGGCGTTTGCCAGCGCCGCGACCGGCATTTCGCGCAAGGCGGCGACTTCATCGGCGACATATTTGACGTAGGCCGGCTGGTTGCGCTTGCCGCGAAACGGCGTCGGGGCCAGATAAGGCGAATCGGTCTCCAGCAGCAGACGGTCGAGCGGAACGCGGCGGGCTACGTCCTTGACGACCCGCGCGTTCTTGAAGGTGACGATGCCGGACATGGAAAGGTAAAAACCGAGATCCAGCACACGCTGCGCCACTTCCCAGGTTTCGGTGAAGCAGTGCAGTACGCCGCCGATCTCGCCGGCGTTTTCTTCTTCCAGCACGCGCAGGGTGTCCGCCGTGGCGTCGCGGTTATGCACAACCAGCGGTTTGCCGGCTTCGCGCGCCGCGCGGACGTGTACGCGGAAACGCTCGCGCTGCCACTCGGGCGCGTCCTTGTGCCAGTGGTAGTCGAGGCCGGTTTCGCCGATGCCGATGACTTTCGGATGCGCCGCCAGCCGGACGAGTTCGGCGACCGTCGCTTCGCGCGCGTCGGTTGTTTCGGGATGCAGACCGACCGTCGCCAAAATGTGCTGATGCGCTTCGGCCAAGGCCGCGACGCGCGGAAAATTTTCCAGCGTCACGCCGACGCAGACCGCGCCGCCAACCACGTTGCGCTCCATCGCCGTGAATATTTCGGGAAGATTGCCCGCCAGATCGGGAAAATCCAGGTGACAGTGGGAATCGACGAGCATCGATCCGCGCTCCTACATGGTGTGCGTCGGGCGGCTCGATTGCAGGACGCCGCCCAGCAGACCTTCGATCTTGCGCTTGGCCTCGACGCCGCTTTCGTCGCTCTTGAAATGTACGCCGATGCCCTGCGCCTTGCTGTTCTGCGCGCCCTGCGGGATGACCCAGACCACGGTGCCGGCAATCGGCAATTTGCTGGAATCGTTCATCAGGGCGAGCAACATGAATACTTCGTCGCCGAGATTATATTGGCGCGTGGTCGGAATGAAAATCCCGCCATTCTTGAGAAACGGCATGTACGCCGCGTAGAGCGCCGATTTCGAGCTGATGTTCAGCGACAGCACGCTGGGACGCGGCGCGGCGTATTTTCGTTCGGGGGTTTCGGTTTCAGCCATGACGGTCTCGGACAGGTTCAAACAAGGCCGCGCAGCTCATGAAAAAATCCTCAAGAAACAAGCGGCTGTTCAAAGGTTGCTCGCATTGCGTGCGGTATTGTAGCGCTTTCCGGTTGAACGCCAACAGGCGCGGCAGATCGGTTTTTTGGGCGATCTCCGTGAGCGGCGCGGTCTGCGTCAGGAAATAACGCGGCGTCTGTCCGGCGCGCAGCAGAGTCAGGTCGACGAACCATTTTTGCCCCCATTCGACCAGACGTTTCAAAGGCGCGGGGCGTTTTTCCGCCTTGACCGCCCGGTCGACCGCCGCCGCCGCGGCCAGCGGATCGATGCGCTGGCCTTTCGCCAATTCAGTCACCAGCGCGTCGAGCAGCGCGCGCGCGCCGCCCGCTCCCAGTTCGGCGGCCAACAGCGGCGATCCGCCGGCCAGCGCCAACCAGCGCGCGGCATCCTTGACGCCGCCCGCCGCCAGCCACGCCTGCGCGCAAGACGGTTCCGGCACCGGGACGGAAAGCCGCTGGCAACGGCTGCGTACCGTCGGCAATAAACGTTCGGGTTCATTGGAAACCAGTAAAAACAAAGTGCCTGGAACAGGTTCCTCGAGTGATTTGAGGAGAGAATTGGCGGTACTCCGGTTCATCGCCTCGGCGGGATGAAGCAGCACGACGCGCAAACCCTGGCGATGCGTTCCGACGTGCAGGAATTCGTCGAGCGCGCGGATCTGGTCGATGGTGATCTGCTGACTCGGCTTTTTTTTGTCGCCCGCCTCGCGCTCGCGGCCGTCTTCGTCATCGCCTTCGTCCAGCAGCGCTCCCGGCTGAACCTGTCTGAAATCCGGGTGATTGCCCTGCGCCAGCCAGCCGCACGCCGAACACGCTCCGCACGCTACCCGCGACGGCAGCGGATTTTCGCAAAGCAGCGATTCGGCGAAAGCGCGCGCCAGATCGAACTTGCCGACGCCGCGCTGACCCGTCAACAGTAAGGCGTGCGGCAAGCGGTCACGCCGCTCGTCAAGTTGCTTCCAGGTTTTTTCGTGTAACTCGTAAATGTTCATAAACAATATGTTACAACAATTTCCTCGACTATTTTTTTGATCTCTTCCAGGCGTTGACCGGCATTCACAACATGGATTCGCCGTGGCGCGGACGCCGCGCGCTCAAGGTAAGCCTGCCGCACGCGCGCGTGAAAATCGGCGTGTTCCCGCTCGAATTTGTCCATCTCGCGTCCTTGCCTGACGATGCGTTGACCGGCCGCCTCCGGCGGCAAGTCGAACAAAAAAGTCAGATCGGGTTGCAGATGCCCATGCACCCATTGCTCCAGACTGGCGAATTTGGCCTTGTCCAGTCCGCGTCCGCCGCCCTGATAGGCGTAGGTTGCGTCGCTGAAACGGTCGCAGACTACCCAGACGCCGCGCGCGAGCGCCGGTTCGATGACCCGCGCCAGGTGTTCGCGCCGCGCGGCGAACATCAACAGCGTCTCGGTCTCCAAGTGCATCGCTTCATGCAGCAGCAATTCGCGCAATTTTTCGCCGAGCGGCGTTCCGCCCGGTTCGCGCGTCGCCACCACCACCAGCCCGCGCGCGCGCAAAAGATCGGCGACCGTGGCGATGTGCGTACTCTTTCCAGCGCCGTCGATGCCTTCAAAAGTGATGAATTTTCCCCTGTTTTCCGGCAACCGCTTCTCCTCTCATTCATTCGCGATTATTTTTGGCAGCGGCAACGCCCAATCTGACGATTCCAGTTACCGCCGCGCATCGCTTTATAAGCACCGCAGGCCGGTTCGCGCGGGCGGCGGCGGGCTGATTGTATCAATACCGGCCGTCGTACCCATTCGCTCCCATTCAAAAACATTGCCGCGGATGTCGTGAAGACCGTTCAAGATTTCCGGAACTTCTGCCGCGCGGAAACGGTTTCCATTGGTTTCGGCCCTGTTGTTCCGCGCTGCCCCGCCATTTTTAACGCCGCTGCCGTCGAGCGCGTTTCGCTTTTTTCCAAGCGGCCAAACTCGCTCACCACACCGGTATCGGCACGTCAAACAACCTACCCAGTGTTGGCACGCTGCGCTTTTTCGCCGCGCCACGGCGGGATATGGCGGAGCGGGTAGTTCGGCTTTGCGCGGGCGGTGATGGTCATGAAGATGGTGAAGATCGGGGACGGGCGGCGTCAAACCGGATTTTTCCGTTCTTTGATTTCAGGCGCGTCCGGCGCGAGATGTTCCCATAGACAGTCGTCGTGCCATGCAAATTCGTTGGTCAGTCCCAGGCGGCATTGGTGTTCCACCAGACATTCGCCTTCGCAGCTTTCTTCGACAACAACAATGGCCAGTTCAGGATCGATCTTTCGGATTCCGTCCCAGAAACTGCACGTTGCGCAAATTTTGATTTCGGCAGGAAAAATCAGTTTTTTGTTCATATATGGATGTTGATGAATGGTAAAAAATAAGCCGTGCCGTATGAGTCGCTTTTTTTTCAATGGTTCAATTCAAGCTGGAAACCGCCGTTGGACGTGCCCGTGAGTGTTACCCCGGAGCGGGCTGGCTTCAGCCAATGGGTGAGCGAAAAAAAGAGAAAAAAGACCTTGCCATCAGAGTGCTTCCTTCAGGGAAATAAGCGGCCAACGACGGTTTCCAGGATAATAGCTCACTCCAAACAAACGAATTGATAGCCATGGATACCCGGCAGTACATGATAAGCGTCGGATCGCGGGCAAGGGAAGCGTCTTATCACATGGCCCGCGCCGACGCCAGTACCAAAAACGCGGCGCTCGTCGCTCTGGCCGACGCCATAAGACGCGACGCCAGCGCGCTGCTTGAAGCGAATCGGGAAGATATTGCCGAGGCGCGTGCCGCCGGCATGGAACCGGCGATGATCGACCGCCTGACGCTGACCGAAAAAAGCGTCGCCGTCATGGCCGCCGGTGTCGAACAGGTGGCGGCGCTGCCCGATCCGGTGGGCGAAATCACCGACCTGAAGTTTCGTCCGAGCGGCATCCAGGTCGGCCGGATGCGGGTTCCTCTGGGGGTCGTCGGGATTATCTACGAGGCGCGTCCGGGCGTTACCGCCGACGCGGCCGCGCTTTGCCTGAAGTCGGGTAACGCGGCGATCCTGCGCGGCGGGTCGGAGGCCATCCGCAGTAACCGCGCGATCGCGGCCTTGCTGCATGAGAGTCTGGCGGCGGCGGCGTTGCCGCGACACGCGGTGCAAGTCGTCGATACCGTCGATCGCGCGGCGGTCGGCTGCCTGATCACGATGCGCGAATATGTCGACGTGATCGTGCCGCGCGGTGGCAAAGGGCTTATTTCACGCCTGCTTGCCGAGGCGAAGGTGCCGATGATCCAGCACCTCGACGGTAATTGTCACGTATATCTCGACGACGACGCCGACGCGCAAATGTCGGTGCGCATCGTCGAAAACGCCAAGACACAGCGTTACGGCACGTGCAATACGGCCGAATCACTGCTGGTCGCGCGGGCGCGGGCGGACGAATTGTTGCCGCCGGTAGCGGCCATGCTGCGTTCCAGGGGCGTGGAAATTCGCGGCTGCGAGGAAACGCGAGCCTTGATCGAGGAGGCGTTGCCGGCGAGCGAGGTGGACTACGCCAGCGAGTTTCTCGCGCCGGTCATTTCCGTCAAGGTGGTCGCCGGGATCGACGAGGCGATTGCCCACATCAACCGCTACGGTTCGCATCACACCGACGCCATCGTCACCGGGAACTACACCAGGGCTTTGCGTTTCCTGCGCGAGGTCGATTCGGCGTCGGTCATGGTCAATGCTTCGACGCGCTTCGCCGATGGTTTTGAATACGGGCTGGGTGCGGAAATCGGTATTTCCACCGACAAGCTGCACGCGCGCGGCCCGGTCGGTCTGGAAGGCTTGACCAGTCAGAAATGGGTGGTACTCGGCTCCGGGCAGGTTCGGCAATGAGCAAACTCACGGAGAAACCGTTTCAGGCCGTGGTCGCCGCGCCGGCGTTCTGTATCGGCGTGCGTTGCGACGAAACCGAGATTCTTGCGCTGCAATTCCTTTCTCCGCGCGCCGAACGGTCGCCCACGAACGCGCTGGCCGCCGAGGCGGTGCGTCAGTTGCGCACTTATCTGGCCGACGCCGATTTTGTCTTTGCCTTGCCCTTGCAGCCCGCCGGCACGCGCTTCCAGCGCCGCGTCTGGGAGCAGATCGCGCGGATTCCGAACCGTCAGACGCAAACCTACGGCGAACTGGCGAAAGCCGTCAAAAGCGCGCCGCGCGCCGTGGGCCAGGCGTGCGGCGCCAATCCGTATCCGCTGGCCGTGCCGTGCCATCGGGTGATCGCGGCGGGCGGCGGCCTCGGCGGATTTGCCAAGCGGGGCGGCGAATTTTTCCTTGAGATCAAGCGCTGGCTGCTGGCGCATGAACACAGTCATTGAAGCCAATTCAGCCGATCTGGCCGAGATCGACGCCTTTTGTGACGCGCTGTGGCTGGAGGACGGCCTAGCCAAAGCGTCGCTGTCCAGTTATCGCAGCGACCTGACGCACCTCGCGCGATGGCTGGCGGAGCAGCGGATCGTTTCACTCTGCGCGGTGGACGATCTGGCGCTGATTCGTTTCGTGGCGATGCTGTCGCAAACACGGCGCGCTTCGTCGCAGGCGCGCGCCATCTCGACACTGCGGCGCTTCTATCGACATCTGCTGGCGCGTGGTCGGATCAAGCACGATCCGACGCTGAAAATTTCCATGCCGGTGAAAGCGTCGCGTCTGCCCAAAGTGTTGTCGGAAAGGGATGTCGAAGCCTTGCTGACCGCGCCTTCCATCGAGACGCCGCTCGGGCTGCGCGACCGCGCCATGCTGGAAACGTTGTACGCGACGGGACTGCGTGTTTCCGAGCTGGTTGGCCTCAAGCTGTACGAGGTCAGTTTCGACATGAATGTCGTGCGCGTCTTCGGCAAGGGCAGCAAGGAGCGCCTGGTGCCTCTCGGCGAACAGGCCGTCGATTGGCTGCGTCGGTACCTCGACGAAGCCCGCTCCGGCTTGCTTGGCCAGCATCGCAGCGAC
>JAITNL010000186.1 GCA_031290495.1 Accumulibacter sp. | reverse complement strand
CCTGTGCAACCCGTCGCCCTCCATCGCCCCCGCCATCATTTTTCCGTCGGCCATGTTTTTACCCGTCCCGCCTGTCCTGTCTGCCTCATCGACCGCCTCCTTTGGACGACTGTGAATAGCGGACAGATTACGCGCCGCAAAATCGGACAGATTGAAAACTCGTGACACTTTCCCCGGTTAACACCCACCAAGTCAGACAGCCAACGCCGCAAGGAATGAAAAAGCGCCGACGCGTCTGGTCTTTGGCCTTGCCTGTTATTCGGCTTATGCGCTGTCTTTCATTCTCCTGCACGCCCAAACGAACATCGCGGCGCCAAGCAAAATCATCGGCAGCGACAGCCATTGCCCCATGCTGACGACTTCGGAGCGCCCGAAGATTCCGGCGTCGGGGGTACGGAAATACTCGGCGATGAAACGGAATACGCCATAGCCCAGCAGGAACAGCCCCGACACCGCGCCGCGCGGTCTTTCCTTGCGCGAATACCACCACAGCAGAGCAAACAGCGAGACGCCCTCCAGCGCGGCCTGATACAGCGGCGATGGGTGCCGGGGCAACAAATCGACATGCGGGAAAACCATCGCCCACGGCAGCGATGGATCGGCCACGCGCCCCCATAATTCCCCGTTGATGAAGTTGCCGATACGCCCGGCGGCCAGTCCCAGCGGCACCAGCGGCGCGATGAAGTCGGTGATGTCGAGCCAGGCCCGCCGCGTCTTGCGCGCGTACAGCGTCATCGCCAGCAACACGCCGAGAAAGCCGCCATGAAAGGACATCCCGCCGTGCCAGACGGCGAAAATTTCCAGCGGATGACGCAGATAGTAGACCGGCGCGTAAAACACCACCTCGCCGAGCCGCGCGCCGACGATGACGCCGATGACGCCATAAAAAAGAAGATCCTCGATTTCCGTTACCGTCCAGCCAGCCTGGGTCAGATACGGGCGCGTCAGGATGCGCCGGCGTCCCAGCCACCAGAATTGCAGGAAGGCCACCAGGTACATCAGCCCGTACCAGCGCACCGCCAGCGGGCCGATTTCCAGAGCCACCGGATCGATTTTGGGATAAATCAACATGAGTTTCGAGCGCCGTTTCGGATAAAATGCGAATTATCCTGGAAAAGGCAGTCAAGCACGACGCGCATCACAAATACGGCGGAAAAACAAAGCGCGCGCTTGTCGTACCCGTGGCGCCGTTGTGAATTGAGCCGATGTTTTCAGGAGACCGTCGTCCTGTACCGCGCGCCAGCTTCGGCGCTTTTTTGTCCCGGAGAACCGCCATGCCAGCTTATCGTTCCCATACCTCCACCCACGGCCGCAACATGGCCGGCGCTCGCGCCCTGTGGCGCGCCACCGGGATGCAGGACGGTGATTTCGGCAAACCCATCGTTGCCGTGGTCAATTCCTTCACGCAGTTCGTTCCCGGCCACGTGCACCTCAAGGACATCGGTCAACTGGTGGCTGGCGCGATCGAGGCGGCCGGCGGCGTCGCCAGGGAGTTCAACACTATCGCCATCGACGACGGCATCGCCATGGGGCACGACGGGATGCTGTATTCGCTGCCCTCGCGCGACCTGATCGCCGATTCGGTCGAATACATGGTGGGCGCGCATTGCGCCGACGCGATGGTGTGCATTTCCAACTGCGACAAGATCACGCCGGGCATGTTGATGGCCGCGATGCGCCTCAATATCCCCGCCATTTTCGTTTCCGGCGGTCCGATGGAAGCCGGCAAGGCGGTCATCGACGGCCAAACGATTCATCTCGACCTCATCGACGCGATGGTCAAGGCCGCCGACGACAGCGTCACGGACGCCGATGTCGACGCCGTCGAACGTTCGGCGTGTCCCACTTGCGGCTCGTGTTCGGGCATGTTCACCGCCAATTCGATGAACTGTCTGACCGAGGCGCTCGGCCTGGCGCTGCCGGGCAACGGCACGCTGGTCGCCACGCACGCCGACCGCAAGAACCTGTTTCTCACGGCGGGCCGGCGCATCGTCGAACTCTGTCAGCGCTATTACGAACACGACGACGCGTCGATCCTGCCGCGCGGCATCGCCACCATTGAAGCGTTCGAGAACGCCATGTCGCTCGACGTGGCGATGGGCGGCTCGACCAATACCGTGTTGCATCTGCTGGCGATCGCGCGCGAAGCCGGCGTCGACTTCACGATGGCCGACATCGACCGCCTGTCGCGCAAGGTGCCGTGCCTGTGCAAGGTCGCGCCGGCTACCGACAAATATCACGTCGAGGACGCGCATCGCGCCGGCGGCGTTTTCGGCATCCTCGGCGAACTCGATCGCTGCGGGCTGATTAATCGCGACGCGCCGACTGTGCACGCCAAAACCATCGGCGGCGCGATGGACATCTGGGACGTGATGTACCGCGCGCACAGTGTGGATATCTACGATTTTTTCAAGGCCGCGCCGGGCGGTGTTCCCAGCCAGACCGCGTTTTCCCAGAACGCGCGTTATCCGGAGCTGGACCTCGACCGCACGCACGGTTGCATCCGCGCCCGCGCCCACGCCTATTCGCAGGACGGCGGACTCGCCGTGCTCTACGGCAATCTCGCCGCGGACGGTTGCATCGTCAAGACCGCGGGCGTCGACGAAAATCTGTACACCTTTTCCGGCGCCGCGCGCGTCTTTGAAAGTCAGGACGCCGCCGTGCAGGGCATTCTCGGCGACCAGGTTCAGCCGGGAGAAGTCGTGCTGATCCGCTACGAAGGCCCCAAGGGCGGGCCGGGGATGCAGGAAATGCTCTACCCGACCTCGTATCTGAAATCGAAACATCTGGGTAAGGTTTGCGCGCTGGTCACCGACGGACGTTTCTCCGGCGGCACGTCGGGCCTCTCGATTGGCCACCTCTCGCCGGAAGCCGCCGAAGGCGGGCTGATCGGGCTGGTCCAAACGGGCGACACGATCGAGATCGATATCCCCAAGCGCCGCATCCACCTCGCCGTCCCCGACGCCGAACTTCAACGGCGGCGCGCGGCGATGGACGCCAGGGGAGAACAGGCGTGGCAACCGGCGGAACCGCGCCAGCGCATCGTTTCGGCGTCGCTGCAAGCGTACTCGATGATGACCACCTCGGCGGCCAGGGGAGCGGTGCGCGACGTCAGCCAGCTCAAGCGGCGCTGAGATCGTGGAACTCACGACCTGGCTCGCCTTTCTGCTGGCAGCCGTTCTGATCGCCGTCTCGCCCGGACCGGGCGCGGCAACAACCATGAGCGTCGGCTTGCGTCATGGCTACCGGGCCGCGCTGCGCGCCATCGGCGGACTGCAATGCGCGCTGCTGATCCAGTTGAGCGTTGTCGCCGCCGGTCTTGGCGCGTTGCTGTCGGCCTCGACGCTCGCCTTCAACGTGATGAAATTTCTCGGCGCGGGCTACCTGATCTGGCTCGGCGTGCAGAAATGGCGCGCCGCGCCGCAAGCCATTGACGGAGAAGACGCGGTCGTCAAACCGCAAGGGCTGTTCAGGCAGGGGCTGCTGGTCAATCTGACCAACCCCAAGGCCATCGTCTTCATCGCCGCGCTGACGCCGCAATTCATCGACCCATCGCGCCCGCAATGGCTGCAGTTCGCGATCATCGGCGCGACCATGTGCGGTGTCGACATCATTGTGATGTCCGGCTACGCCGTGTTGGCCGCGCGTCTGCGCCGCCACTTGCGCGCCCCGCGCGTCATGCGGGCGCAAAGCCGTTTTTTTGGCGGCATTTTCATCGGTGCTGGCGTTTTGCTTGCCGCTTCAGGACGAAACTGAGACAAGCCACGCTGAGGACACTGTCCACGGTGCCCCATCGTTGCGGGGCGATACTGACATCGCCCCCAGAGACCGGCGCCGCGCCTTTACCTTGCACCGTCCTCCCCGCGCCAGCAGGAATCCAGGTTTTCATGGATTTCCAATGGCTTCATGGATTCCCGCTTTGTTAGGCCGCGCCAAATTTTGCTTCGCAAAACCAACCTTCGGGCTGGTCGCGGGAGTGACGGGTAAAAACAGGAACGGCGGGGAAAGAAGCGGCCAGGCGCGATGGCCTTTATAGCCGGGCAACAAGTGCCTATCACGGTAAAAACGGCACCATCGGGTGCCGCCGAATCAAATTTCAGTCTTCCCGAAAATCAGGCGGCGGCAAGCGCCTTGATCTTCGCCGACAGACGGCTCTTGTGGCGAGCGGCCTTGTTCTTGTGGATGATTTTCTTGTCCGCGATACGGTCGATCACCGCAATCGATCCCTGGAAAACGCTTTGGGCGGCAGCCTTGTCGCCTGCGACAATTGCCTTCTGCACACGTTTGACTGCCGTGCGCAAGGTGGAACGCAGACTGGTGTTGTGGGCGTGCTGCTTGACCGCTTGACGGGCGCGCTTGCGGGCTTGTGCGCTGTTGGCCATGTGTGAATCCTCAAAAAAGCTGTTTACGGAAACCAGTGATTGTACATATCCGGGCAAAAGATGGCAAGCGAAAGTGTTACGAGTGTAGGGAGCAAGTAATCTGTCCTGGTGTGTAGCAGATGATCTGTCCGGATTCATCATGACGCCAAGGAGGTGGTCGAGATGAGACGGACAGAGTTGTACCAAGAGATCAGGAAGATGCGATTTGAGGAAGCGTATGGAGGTTGTGAGGCTGGTCGTCTGACGCAGGCGGAGGCGTCGCGTTTGCTTGGGGTGTGCGAGCGGACGTTCCGTCGCTGCATTGACCGGTACGAGGAATCTGGGCTGGACGGGCTGATTGACCGTCGTCTGGAGCAGGCATCGTCCCGGCGAGCGCCGGTCGATGAGGCGCCTGGTTTGACGGAGAGTTACCGTAGGCGGCATGAAGGCTGGAGCGCGAAGCATTTTTACGCCTGGTACAAGAAGGACGGCAGCACGCACGAATGGGCAGCTGGGCAGAAATGGGATCTGATCGTGACCTTGGATGATGCCACCAGCGAGCATTACAGCATGTTCTTCGTTGATGAGGAAGGCACGGCGAGCAGCCTGCGCGGGGTCAAGGAAGTCATTGAAGCGCGCGGTCTTTTCTCCAGTTTTTAT
>JAITNL010000037.1 GCA_031290495.1 Accumulibacter sp. | reverse complement strand
CGCGCGCGCGCGCGCATGGTCGGATCAGGCGGCATCAACTGCGGATGCGGGAAACGCTCGTCGATATACTCGTTGACGATGTTCGGCTCGTAGAGGATCAGGTCGCGTTCAACCAGTACCGGCACCCGCCCATGGGGATTGATCATGGCGATGTCTTCCGGTCGGGCAAAGAGGTCGACGTCGATCACCTGGAAATCCATGCCCTTTTCGTAAAGGACGATGCGGCAGCGCTGGCTGAATGGGCAGGTCGTGCCCGAATAAAGGTTCATCATGATCAAATATCCTCAAAAACAGATTGGCTCGCCAGGCGATATGCACGGTCATTGAAAAACAATGTTGAATGATAACAAGATTCATCCCGAAAAAAAGAAGAGACCATGACCCAGACAGGGTAATCGCATGAAATTTTGTAACGATTCATGGGCAGTTGAATACGCGACGCGTTTTGGTGCTCACGCGTAGATCCGTTCGTGCGATTGCCCTGAGGTAAATGAGCGGTCAACAGCAGTTTCCAGGATAATAACGCGCTTGGCCTTGGCTGATTCTGGCCGCGACGCACGTTTTTGAGAACACGAGGAATCCTTGCCTGTATTCCATTACACCGCCGTACCGCTTGCCGGCGGGCGTTCCGTCAAAGGGACGCTCGATGTCGAGAGCGCCCGCCAGGCGAGGGCCACGCTCAAGGAACGCGGCCTGTTGGTGGTCGAGATCGAAGCGCAAAAGAGCGGCACGGCGGAGCGTTCCCGGCTGCGTCTGGGAAGCTCGCTGCTTACCCGTTTTTCGCGCCAGCTCTCGGCCCTGCTCGACGCCGGACTGACCGTGGACGAGGCGTTGACGGTGCTGGCCGACCAGTCCGACAACGAGCGCGAAAAACGCCTGATCGCCGTGCTGCGTGGCGATATTGCCAGCGGCCTGTCGGTTTCCGCGGCGATGGCCGCGTTGCCGCGCGCTTTCCCTTCGTTTTATCCCACGCTGGTCAAGGCGGGCGAGGAGTCCGGGCATCTGGCCGGCGTGATGCAGCGGCTCGCCGCTTATCTGGAGGAGCGCGCCGAGCTGATTTCCAAGGTGGCGTTGGCGTTCATTTATCCCGCCGTCGTCTTCGTGGTCTCGACGCTGGTGATCGTCGGGATGCTGACCTGGGTCGTGCCGCAGATGGTCCAGGTGTTCCAGGGCGCCCACCAAACCTTGCCGCTGGCGACCCGCTTGCTGTTGGCGATCAGCGCTTTCGTCGGCGATTGGGGGCTTGGGATGCTGGCCTTGGCCGTGATGGCGAGCGTGTTTTTCATCGTGGCCATGCGCGGCGAGGCTTTTCGCCTGCGCGTGCACGCCTTGCGCCTCGATCTGCCGGTTTTCGGCCATTTTGAACGCGCCGCCAATACCGCGCGCTTTTCCAGCACCCTGGCGATCCTGGTTGGCAGCGGTGTGCCGTTGTTGTCCGCGCTGTCCGCGGCGGAAGGCGTGATGACCAATCAGGTGCAACGCGCGGCGGCCAACGCCGCCGCCGCCCAGGTGCGCGAGGGCATGAGCTTGTCGCGGGCGTTGGCGATGACGCGCCAGTTTCCGCCCATTCTCATCCATCTGACCGCCAGCGGCGAGGCGACCGGTCGTCTCGACCGCATGCTCGAACGCGCGGCGCAGGAACTCTCGCGCGAGCTGTCCCGGCGCATCGAGGCGTTTACCACCTTGCTCGGGCCGGCCGTCGTCCTGCTCATGGGCGGAGTCGTGCTGTTCATCGTGCTCGCCATCCTGCTGCCGGTCTTTGAAATCAACCAGTTCGTCAAATGAATCAAGGAGTTTGCATCATGAAAACAAACGCAATCCGGAAACATCCGTTGGTCTGGCGCGGTGCGGCGGGCTTCACGCTGATCGAAATCCTGGTCGTCGTTTCCATTCTGGCGATTCTTGGCGCATTGATCGTGCCCAAGATCATCGACCGTCCGAACGAGGCGCGAGTCGTTGCCGCCAAACAGGACATTGGTACGCTGATTGCCGCGCTCAAGCTGTACAAGCTGGACAACGGTCGTTATCCGACGACCGAGCAGGGCTTGAAGGCGCTGCTCGAAAGGCCGACATCGGAGCCGATACCGGGCAACTGGAAGAATGGCGGCTACCTGGAAAAAGCGCCGAAAGACCCGTGGGGACACGACTACCTTTACCTCAACCCCGGTTTGCGCAGCGAGATCGACGTGATGAGCTACGGCGCCGACGGTCAGCAGGGTGGCGAGGGCTATGACGCCGATATCGGTTCCTGGATGTGAGAAACCGCCTCGAAAATCACGGTGTTCGTCATTGGCGCCTGGCGCGGGGCTTTACCCTGATCGAGATCATCGTCGCGTGCGCCATCGCGGCGATCGCCCTGGGCGTGGTCATGATCAAGCTCGATTTTTCCGATGGCCGGCGCTTGCGTCAAGCCGCCGAGACGCTCTCGGGGCGTCTCGAAGCCGCCCGCGACGAGGCGGTGACGCGCGGCCAGGCCGTGGCGTTTTCCAGCGACGGGCAGGAATTTCAATTCTGGCTGGCCGACCGCGAGCGCGGCGTCTGGGTGGCGCTGACCGACGCCGACGCCGCTGTATCGGGCCGTCTGGCGGATGGCGTCTCACTCAGTACGCTGCGCGTCAACGGCGCGGCGCGGCCGCTCGGCGAACGGCTCGTTTTTTCGTTCGGCGGATTGGCCGAGGCGTTTACACTGACCTTGACGGCGGGTACGCAGTCCATCGACATCGCGGGTGACGCGCTGGGACGCGTCGAAATTCGTGACACGCCTTAGCACCTGCCGAGGCAGGTGCCAAGACATCAAAAACAGGCGGTTCTTTCTGTGTGGCTGGCGGAGCAAGAAATGAGCATACGCATGCGTGGTTTTACGCTGCTGGAGACGCTGGTGGCGCTGGCGGTCATCGGCATCGCCATGGCCGCCGCGATGCGTTCGACCCGGTTTGCCATCGATACCGTGACCGATCTCAAGGCGCGCACGGTCGCCGGATGGGTGGCTCAGAACCTGGCGAGTGAATTGCGCGCCGCGCAGGTGTTTCCGGAGATGGGCGCCGCCAGTGGCCGGGCCGTGCAAGGGCGGCAGGAATTTCTCTGGCGGCGCGAGGTCGGCGGAACGTCCAACTACAGTTTCCGGCGCGTCGAGATCAAGGTGTTCTTGCCGGAGCGACCGGAACATGCCGTCGCCAGCCAAATCGTTTATGTCGCGCGTCAGCAGAACTGACGCCGCGTTTTCCGAAGGCGGATTCACCCTTCTGGAAATCCTGGTCGCGCTGGCGATTTTTGCGCTGGCCAGCGTGATCGCCTATGGCGGACTCGATTCGGTGGCTTCGACGAAAAGCGCGCTGGACAAGGAAATACGCTTCTGGCGTGAGTTGGGTCTGGTTTTCGACCGCATGGAAGCGGATTTTCTGCAAAGCGTTCCGCACCCGCTGCGCGATTCCCCGGAGGTTTTGCTGCCCCCGCTGCGTGGCGGCGGCAAAAACAGCGGCTTTTTCATCGAACTGATTCGCCATGACGAAAACCGCGCGCCGGTGCGCGCGCGCTATCTCTGCGAGCAGGGGCGTCTGACGCTGCGGGTGAGTACCGTGAACCTGTTCGGCGAAGTGGGCGGGAACGACACGGTATGGGCCAGCGACACGCCCTTGCTGCAAACCGTCGAGCGCTGCGAAACGGCGTTTCTCGACGCTGCCAACGTCTGGCTGGCGGAATGGCCGGGCGGCCAGACGCTGGCGCGGCCGCGGGCGATCCGTATCAGTCTGGTGCTGGCGGAACACGGCGTGTTTGAACGGATATTCCATCTGCCATGAACAACATTCGGAATTTTCGCCGCCGGCAAAGCGGCATGGCGCTGATCACAGCGATTTTTATCGCCGCGCTGGTGGCTTCGCTGGCTTTCGCGCTGAGTGCCAGGGAGCGGCTGTGGCTGACGCAACTGGGCAATCGCAACGATTTTGCCGCCGCCCAGTCGACGGCGTTGAGCGCCATCGATCTGGCGCGTCTGTCCCTGCGCGACGACATGCGCGACAATCGTGTCGATCATCTGCTTGAGGCATGGACCGTCCCGGTTCCGCCGGTCGACGTCGAAGATGGACGTGTCGGCGGACGCATCGTCGAATTGCAGGGACGCCTGAATCTCTATACGTTGCAGAGCGACGGCAAGGTGAACGCGGGCGGTGTGCTGGCGCTGCAACGCCTCTTGTCTACGCAGAGTTTGCCCGCCGGCTGGGCGAGCAAAATGGCCGAGGCCATGGCGGCGCAGGTGGCGTTGTGGCAGCAAGCGCGGAAGAGCGATGCGGCGATGGCCAAGATCACCAGCAAATTGTTACCCGTGTCCAGCCTGACGGAACTGGCCGAGTTGGCCGGATTGACCGGCGCTGACGCCGACAGACTGGCGGCGATCGAGCACTTGACCGTGTTTCTGCCCGAATCGACGCCGGTCAACGTCAACTTCGCACCGCCGGAAATCCTGATGGCGGTAACGCCAGGTTTGTCGCTGAATGAAGCTGATCGTCTGGTCAACCGGCGGGTGCGGGCGCATTTCACGTCGACGCAGGATTTTGTCAGGGCGCTGCCGGAAAAACTGCGCGGGAGCATATCCATCCCCACATCCGCTGCTCTTTATACCATCGAGAGCCAGTATTTCCTGTCCGAAGCCGAAGCGCGCTGCGGACGTGTTTACGTCCGCTTGCAGGCGCTGCTGTTCCGCCAGCGCGGCAAGATGCCAGAGATCGTGTGGGTCAGGCGGGAATGACGGGGGAAACATGGTGGTGGAAAGCAAACCCAATGCGCTGAGCGATTTGTGGCAGGACTGGATGCGTCGGGGAAAGCAACGGCAAAAAATCAGGTGATATTGACACACCAAATAAACTCTGCAATTTTTTGCCAGACATGTCATAATGGTGATATGGAAAATGAATTGAGAACAAACGCGGTACGGTTACTCACCAGTCAGAAATATAGTTTACAGAAGGATGCTGGAAGAATGATCGAACAAGTTTGGGACGGGCCGCAATATTGGCGAGTTGATCCTGTATGCGGTGGGCCAACTTTTCACCG
>JAITNL010000210.1 GCA_031290495.1 Accumulibacter sp. | reverse complement strand
TCAAAACATATAAAAATCAACATGTTGTCGGCGATATCCCATCGCGGCAAGTTACGTTTTGTGCTGTACAAGGACACCATGAACGCGGATAAACTCATTGATTTCATGCGCCGTTTGGGAATTACAGCGAAGGTGTGCAGTTCATTGCGTTTGGCAATTTCAACTTCCGCTTCGGGAAGCGCTTGGATGGTATCGATCTGGCAATACTCCATTAACACAATATTATAGGAAAATTACATAAAAACAATTGCTTGGTGTCAGGCAAATGGTTGTTAAAACAATACTAAACAGGTTCTGAGCTTGCGCGGCATCAGTCCTTTGCTGTTGCAACGCGATTCTCTCCTGATGAAACTGCTGGGCTTTTTCCGCGAACATTTCCTGAATCCTGACAAGCTGGAGGTAAACACGTGAACCGCGGCGCTTTCTTCATTTATGGCTGCGGCGATTACGACACACACAACAGTTTCCCCAACGCCGCTTCTGTTCACGGCAACGGCGATTCCGATTACGCCGGCGCCGGGATTGCTGGCCGTCTGGATTCCAACGCGACGAAATCCGGCACCGTTCCACCGCCGCGTCGCGGCGCTTATTTTGCAAGCGGCGAAATAATCGGCGGCGCTTTGCGCCGGAGGCAGGAATGCCGGATTACGCCGCCGCGCGGTTTATCCAGCGCCGTGTTCAGTTTCGCGCAACGATTCCTCGGCGAACAGCGCCGCGCCGACGACGCCCGCCCGGTTGAGGAAGCTGGCGGCCACGACCGGCGTCTGGGTCGTAAGCATCGGCGAAAATTCGCGCAGTTTGTCGCTGACGCCGCCGCCCAGCACGATCAGGTCGGGCCAGAACAGGCGTTCCATCGTGGTGAGGTAAAGGTTCAGGCGCGCTCCCCAATCTTCCCAACCGAGATTCCCGGTCACGCGCACTGTTTCTGAGGCGTAGCGTTCGGCTTCTTGTCCGTTTTCCAGGAAAAAATGTCCCAGTTCGGTGTTGGGCAGCAGGTGCCCGTTGCTGAACAGCGCCGTGCCAAGCCCGGTGCCGATGGTGACGATCAGCACCACGCCGGAATGTCCTTTGCCCATGCCAAAGCGCATTTCGGCCATGCCAGCGACATCGGCGTCGTTGGCGGCAAAGAAACGGCAGCCGGTTTTTTCGGAAAAATAATCGGCAATCGGCAGGCCGATGAACGCTTGATCGACATTGGCCGCCGTGCGCGCCACGCCATGCTGAATCGCCGACGGGAAGCCCATGCCTACCACGCCTTGCCAGCGATGACGCCGGAGCAGGTCGTCCAGAACTTCGGCAACCGCTTCGGGGGTGGCCGGCCGCGGCGTGACGACGCGCTGCCGGTCGCTCAACAACTCGCCGGTCGTTGTTTCGACAAGCGCCGATTTGATTCCAGTACCGCCGACATCGATTCCCAGAATTTGCACTTTGTTTCCTTTCCGATCGTTATATTTTCAGGATGAACGCGATTGTTTCGCCCGCGGCGAGAACAGGAATGCCCCGCGTGACAAGGATCAGCCGGCTTTTGCCGTTTCCGGCGCTGGACGGCGTGTATCCGGCAGAAAGACGGCGAATAATCCAAGCAGGGGCAGGAAAGCGCACAGCCGGTAAACCGCGGCGATGCCCCAGGCGTCGGCGGCCAAACCAAGCAGTGCCGCGCCGATGCCGGCCATGCCAAAGCTCAGGCCGTAGAACAGGCCGGAGATGGTGCCGATCCGGGCGGGGAACAGTTCCTGCCCGAAAACCAGGATGACAGGATTCGCCGATGCCAGTGTGACGCCGATGATCATGGTCAAGAGCACCGACAGACCGGGGCCGACATACGGCAGCGCCAGCGTGAACGGGGCGACGCCGAGAATGGATATCCAGATCAGGCGCTTGCGCCCGATACGGTCGCCGATCGGACCGCCAATCAGGACGCCGACGGCGACCGAGGCCAGGAAGTAGAACAGATGGTATTGCGCCACTTGCGTGGCAAATTCGTACTGGTGCATCAGGTAGAAAATGAGGTAGCTGGTGATGCTGACAAGATAGAAGTCTTTCGAGAACATCAGTACCAACAGCACGCCCAGCGCGCGCATGACCTTGGCTTTGGGCAGCGGCTGTCCGGTCGGCGCGGCGGTCTTCGCCGGCTGCCGCAGATGCTGCCGGTACCAGCGGCCAACGCCAATCAGCACGATCATGGCGAGCAGCGCGATCAGCGAGAACAGGGCGATGCTGCGCTGTCCGTAAGGCAGAATGATCCAGGCGGCGAGCAGCGGCCCGGTGGCCGCGCCGGAATTGCCGCCAACCTGGAAAATCGACTGCGCCAGTCCGTAGCGACCTCCTGAAGCCATGCGCGCGACGCGCGACGATTCCGGATGAAAGACCGCCGACCCGGAACCGATCAACGCGGCCGCCAACAGGATCACGAAAAAATGACTCGCCAGCGACAGGGTGAGCAGTCCCACCAGCGTGCAGCCCATGCCCACGGCCAACGAGAATGGTTTGGGACGCCGGTCGGTGTAATAGCCGACCAGCGGCTGTAACAAGGCCGAAGTGCACTGAAAAACCATCGTGATCAAGCCGATCTGCGCGAAAGAGAGACCCAGCGAGGTTTTGAACAAGGGATAACTGGCCAGGATCAGCGACTGGATGGTGTCGTTCAAAAAATGCGAAAAACTGATGGCGCCGAGTACCTTGAAGACGGTATTTGAACCGGACGCGGCGCGAGTTACCGATGGTTTCGTCAATGCCACTTCACTACACGGGTTTTTCATGAGATCGGGAAAACGATGAGAGAAAAAACGTTCAGTATACGGTGAATCACTGGCCGCGTCAGGGCCATAGCATGGAATTTTGTGATGGTTCGTGGGCGTTTGGAACACAGCATGGTTTCGTAGGATAAGCCCGCATAGCTGCGTAATTCGACACGCGCACCTCCCGACCTGCGGGTTGTTCCGCGAGAGGGGAACTTCTACACTTGCGGGGAATGACCATATGAGACAAATTCTAAAGACCCGCCGACATCTTGTCTCGCACCCGTACGGATTCACGATTGACCAGCGTTGGCGTGAAAAGGAAATCCTCGACGGGTATCGAGGGATCTTTCAATCGGGCCATCAATCGGCTGACCACCAACGTCGCCATTTCCTGAACCGGGGGACGCACGGTGGTCAAGGCGGGGCTGACCAATGCGGACAGAATCATGTCATCGATGCCGACCAGCGAAATATCATTCGGGACGCTAATGCCACACTTTCTGAATCCCGCGAGCAGGCCAATAGCCAACATGTCGTTGATCGCCACAACGCCGTCGGGTCTTTGATCATCGATTGCCGCGATTTTCCGGGCCAACTCCAGCCCAAGCTCGGTCAGTTCGGAATCGCCGTATTCGGATTCCGCTTTGCCTTCGATTATCCGCACATTTTTTGCAAGCCCGGCTTCCTCCGCAGCGGCCAGAAAACCGTCGATCTTGTCGCGCCGGCTGGTCGTTTTTCCCGAAGCGGTCGCAAAGGCCAGGTTCCGACAGCCTGAATCGGTCAAAAACCGGGTGACGATCTTGCCAGCTTCATAATTGTTCATCGAAATATTGTCGGCGCTTATTCGCTGTTTATTGTGCTCGATCGACCGGCAGTCATAATTGACAATCGTCAAGCCGCGGTCTATCGCGTCCTGAAAGTGGCTCTGGTCAGCCAGAGAAGAGGCGACGATGACGCCGCGCACACCGTGCGATAACAGATCGTCCAGAAAAATGACTTCCTCGGACTTCTCTCTGTAGGTATTTCCGAGAAGAAGCCTGTACCCATATTCTTTCTTTGCGACGATTTCTATCTCGCGGGCAAGAGACGCAAACATCGGATTGGTAATCGAAGGAACAAGCAGCCCGAACACGGGAACATGTCCCGTCTTGAGTTGTCGCGCCGCATTGCTGGGCCGATAGTTCAATTCAGCAATGGCCGTCTGGATTTTTTTCAGAGTAGCTTCAC
>JAITNL010000198.1 GCA_031290495.1 Accumulibacter sp. | reverse complement strand
CGTGCCGGGAAAAATCATGTTGTTCATGAACGAATCCGAGCTCCAGCAACTTACAGGCTACACGCGTAACGCCGATCAGCGCCGATGGCTAACGCGGCATGGCTGGCGTTTTGAAGAAGCGCGGACAGGCAAGCCGATTGTCAGTGTCGCCTACGCCGAATCCAGGCTATCCGACGCCCAGAAAAAGCCGGAATGGACGCCGAATTTTGCGGTATTCAACAAAAAGACCGCTTGAACTTCACTCTAATGATGGCTAACATGAACCGCCCGATGGGAAGAAAACGCCAAGCCAATCACGACCTACCGCCCCGGTTACATAAAAAGGGGAAGGCGTACTACTACGTGACCAGCACCAAGCCGCGTCAGTGGATACCGCTCGGCAGCGATCTACCCGCCGCGCGGGTCAAGTGGGCTGAACTTGAAAACGGCCCGAAGGACGAATCCCTACTTTCAGTTCTCATTGAAGAATGGTTGGTGTCCGAACATTTCAACTCGCTGGCCGCAAAATCGAGAAGCGGCTACATTGGAATTGCGCGGCAGGTGCTTGGATTTTTTGCAGGTGCGCGGGTTGCTGACATCCGGCCACACATAATCGCACAATGGATGGATGCACACCCATCGAAAAACCGCGCCAACTTCGGAAAATCGTTGCTCTCGAACGTGCTGACCGTCGCTGTTCGGCGGGGGCTGATCGACCGCAATCCGGCGCTGGAGATCAAACGGCACTCTGTCCCAAGACGAACGCGCTACATCACGGACGACGAGTTCAAGCAGATTCGAGAACACGCCAATGCCGTTCTGCGTGCCGCAATGGACATCAGCTACATCACCGCTGCGCGGATTTCTGATGTCCTGGCAATCAAGTTGAAAGACTGGACGCCGGAAGGTCTCTATATTCATCAGAAAAAGACGAAAAAATTTCAATTGTTCGAGCGCAACGAACACCTTGAGCGCGTCATTGAAGCCGCCAAAAGGATTCCGCGCCCGGTTCGCGGGATGTACCTGCTTTGCACTCGACAGGGGCAACCGTACAGTTACGGTGCAATGCACACCTGGTGGGTTGAAGCGGTCAAAAAATCGGGGGTGAAAGACGTGGTTTTCCATGACATTCGCGGCAAATCGGCCACTGACGCCAAACGTTCCGGAATCGATTATCAAGCGCTTCTGGGTCACGCATCTAAAACGATGAGCGACCGCTACATCAAGCTGGAAGAGGCACAGCGCGTCGAATCGTTGCAGCGCAAAATATGACAAATGCTGTTCTACAAAGCGTTGCGATGCCTCGCAACCGTGCGGGTTACATCCGTGCCGTTATGTCGGTTTTTGTAGAAGATTAGAGGGTTGAAAACAGGCTTAAAGTATTGAAAATGCTGGCGTTGAGCCTGTTTTTATGGGTAGATTCAGCGATTTGTTTTCGGCGGTCGTCATATCCCTGACCAGCCGCGCGCCGATACGACCGCGCAAGGTGTCGGCGTCGTAGGCGTCGACTTTGTAGTCGTTGCCCTTGAAACCTTGGTACTTTGTGTATTGATAGCTCAACTGCGCCTGACCTTCGAGCAGCCAGGCGTTGTCGATTTTCCACAGGGGATAGCCGCTTACGACGGAGAAACCTGCGCGCCAGCCTTTTTGGGTGGCTTTGTCGCGGGACGTTTCGGTCTTGATGGTGAAGTCGTTATGGAGTTTGGCGAACTGACCGACGAGATCGAGATACGCGCCGTTCGCCGTGGTGTGGGTGAGATAAGCGCCCAAGGCGTAGCTTTCAGCCTTCATCGAGCCGGTGTCGCGCTTGGTATCGGCGTGGTCGTCGAAATCGGCGTCGGCGCGGGCGGCGTCGAAGGCGAGAGCGGCGCGCAGGGTGCCGCCGGTTCCGGTGGATCGGGCGAGGAGTTCTTGTCCAATCTGTATTCCGCTGGTGTCCTGGTCGTAACCGAAACCGCGTTTGCCGTCTTCGGAACCTTGACTGCGATACGTTCTGGCCCAGGATTGAAGTTCCAACGGCAGATCGCGGTGTTCGCCGACGCGTTGATGCAGGTTGGCGAGTTGCCGGAAGCCGGTCTCGGCGTTGACTCTTTGTCCGCCAATGTAGGTGGCGACGGGAGAACTGTAGCCGCTGCGGACGAGATACCAGTTGTTGGCGCTCTCGTCCACATGGGCGGCGAGACCGTCGCGTACCATATACCGGAAAGCGCCGAAGGAAAGGCTGTTGCTGGTGAAGATGGCGGTCGAGTCAGCGCCTGTTTGCGCCACCAGAAGAGCGGGTTCGATGCCGGTTGGGGTGGTCACGCTCCGGTCGTTGATGGACAGGCTGTGAAGACCTGTCGCGGTTCCGTCGACTTCAATCCTGTCACCGCTATTGGCGGCGATGTTGACATACATCTGGATATTGCCGGTGCCGGAGAGTTTTCCCACTTGCAGGATGTTGCTGCCGTTGTTCAGGATGATCGTGCCGTTGTCGTTGTGCAATCGGGAAGTTGGACCCAGATAGAGTCTCCCGTTGTGAGAAACCATATCGAACGTGCCGCTATTGGACAGTTTCTCATTGACAGTCAGTTCTGACCCGGTGATTTTGAAGAGAGCGCCGTTGTCGATGGTGATGTTCCGGGCGGTGAGTTCGCCGGAAAGATCAAAGATGCCGCGGCCTTCGACAGTCACGGTGTCGTTGGTCAGGTTGCCGGTGAGTTCAAGTGTCCCGGCGGAAACCGTGGTTTTGTCGTAGGCGTTGTTGGCGGCGCTGAGAATCAGGGTGCCGTCGCCGTACTTGGTCAGGCTTTTGCCGTCCCAGCCGGAAGTAAAAGTTCCTGGCTGGTTTGTCAGCGGAATATCGACGGTGAACATGCTGTCCTCGCCATTCAGGGTGAACGTGCCGTGCGCCGTCGATTCTGGGCTGAGCCAACTCAGCATGATCCCGGCGGAATAATTCTTTCCGTTGGCGCTCTTGACGGCGGCGACGACAGCGTAATCCACACCGAGTCCATCTTCGCCGCCGATGGCGATGCGGCTGAAGTCGTTGGAGATGCCGGTGGTGGTCTGTATGAGCAGATATTGCGGCAAGGACACGACACCGGCGGCGTAAGGCGGTACGGAATCGCCGCTGATGCCACTGATATTGAGCGTACCGGCCAGTTCGGCTGAATCGGCGACGATATAGGCGGTGTTGCTGCGGTCGGCATCGAGCATGATGCCGAGGGTGGCAGTGTCGTTGACCTTCACGGCGTGATTGGGCGCTTCCAGTTCAAAATCGGGGAGCAGGGTGGTGCGGCTGTTGGCCTTGAAGTCGACGATGTTGGCTATGTCCGTCGCGCTTACCTCAAAGACGTTCGCACCGCCCCAGAGAAAGTCGCCCGCGCCGGTGATGTTCATAGTGAAGGTCTTGCCGCTGGTCAGCAAGACCTTGATCGGGTCGTAGAGTTCAACCTTGCCGCCGGATTCGGCTTCGATGTTCAGGACGGCGCTGGCGGCGGAAGTGCCGGGTGTCTGGAGATTGACGAAGGCCAGAGAGTTGCTCGTCGTGATGTTGGCGATGTTGTCCTTGAAGAGGGTCTGGTCGCCGGAGTTGGCTTTCAGGGTGACGGTGTGGGTGCCCGTATTGCCATCGCCGCCCGTCGTGCCCGCCTTGCTGGTGTCGATGCTCACCGTGCCGTAGAAAGTGGTGCCATAGGTAAAGGTGTTGTCGGTGAAGGTGGAATTGGCGATGGTCAGGTCGTCGGCGGTGTAGATCAGTCCGCCCCAGAGGTTGCCGCTGGTGGCCTCGATGGTGTTGCGGGTGAAAATGCTGTTTGAAACGTCTCCGACGTGGACGGCGTGGGAACTGCTGTAGGCACCCACCACGCCGCCGCCTTGGAGAGATGTCCCCGCCGTGATTATGTTGTCGCTGAAGTCGCTGCCTGAAATCGCCCCGACGGAGGCGGCACCGCCGCCGTAGATGTTGCACGCCCCCGCCACACCGCCGCCACAGAGGATGGCGCTCGAAGCGACTGTATTGTCGCGGAAGACGCTGTTTGTGATATTCCCCATGGAGGCGACGGCGGTCATGTTCGCCGCCCCCGCCACACCGCCGCCATTAAGAGCGCCGGAAGAGGCTGTGATCATGTTGCCGCTGAAGACGCTGTCTGTGACATCCCCCATGGAGGCTGAGACGTAGTAGGCGAACGCCCCCGCCACACCGCCGCCTTGGAGGTATGTCGCTGCCCTGACCGTATTGCCGCTGAAGACGCTGTTGTTTGTGATATCCCACATGGAGGCTGAGGATTCGCCGGAGAACGCCCCAACCACACCGCCGCCTTGGAGGTATGTCGCTGTTGTTACTTCATTGTCGCTGAAGAAACTGTTCTTGATATTCCTGATGGAAGAACTGGAGCCGCCGCTACTGGTGCTGTACGCCCCCGCCACACCGCCGCCATTGTTGGCGCTGGCTGTGCTGCGATCAAACCCCGTGAAATGCACACCTTCATAAATTACCCCTAAGTCGGTGCGTCCATCATCTATGGCGGCGGTGGTGCGGGAGCTGCCGCTCATGGTGACGACCGCGCCGCCGAAGTTGGCGTTGTTGATGGCGTCGGCGACGGCATCGGCTACCAGAGACTGAAACGTGCCGAGGGGGTCAAAATATCCCGCAACATCCTTGTTGGTCCAAGCGGTGCTGTAGAGGTCTCCAGCGACGGTATTGGCAATAGTGCCGCCACCGGACAGAGCTATGTCGTTGGTATTTGAGGAATTGGGAACGATTGCGCTGTCGCTGGTCAGCGTGACATTATTATTGATGGGGATGTTGATGATTACCTCGGTATCGTTAGTGCCGCCGAGAACATCCCGCAAGGTGCCGGTGCCGCTGTCGCCGCCGTCGGTGACAACATCCGCCGTCCGCGCCGCGAGCGGAAAAAAAGAAAGCGCCACAATAAGGGCGCTTACCAGTGTGCCGCGTTTGAAAAACGCAGGAAAAACGCTTACATCACATTGCTTGCTTGCTTGCTTGCTTGCTTGCTTGCTTGCTTGCTTGCTTGCTTGCTAAAAATTATGTGTGGTGTTTTGGAAATGTCAAGCAAAATGTTCGGATTCACGATTTTTTCCTCAAAAAAGTGGCGAAATTGGTACGGATTTACAGGCGTTCAAGAACTTCAACCATTGCTTGCGGTAACGTTGTTCAGTTCTTGAATAAAATCGTTTTTACTCCCATCTTTTTCGCTTGTAAAGCGTTATTTCACAAAATTTGTCAAAAATCGGCTGACGGTGTGGTATTTACGCGCTTTTCCGTGTTTTTCCCCGCGTTCCCCGTGCCGCCGCCTGGAAACCTTGAAAACCTGGATTCCCGCTTGCGCGGGAATGACGGGGGGGAATGACAGGATACGGGAAAGGCGCGGCGTCGCGCTCTTGTCAAGCGCTGCCCCGGTCAAACGCGACGGCCCCGCAGCCATGGCCGCCGGACAGATCGCGCGCCGCCAAAGCGGACAGATTGAAAACTCGTGACAGCCCGTTTGACGCGCCGATTATTTTTTTTTGCCTGAAGCCGTTTGGCGGGGCGTAACACTCGCTTTTTTTCCGACTGAGGGTTTTTGCCTTGCTTCCTTTTTCTCGAACTCAAAGCCCACCTTGCCGTCCGCGCCACGGACGAGGAAGGCTGAAAACGGCCGTCGTGTGCGGGCCGATATGAATTTGGTCAATAACTCCGTCCGCCCTGTTTCCAGCAACTTCATCATCTGCGCGCGATCGACGGCTTGCTGAAGAATGACCTTGCCCGAGCGAAAATCGCAGCTCTTCGTCTTGCCGACCGCGTTCTCGCAAACGTAAGCCACTCCGTGCTCGAACACGCGGGACGCGCATTTTGGACACTTACCCAAGGGTTCCTGCTCTGAAAAATCGACATCGTCGCCGCCGTCCGCTCCATTGGAATCACGGTCGAAAACAAATTCGGGCTGATGATTTTCATTGAGCCGGATGACCGCGTCAAAAGGACGCCCCATCTTGTTGCGAAAGCCGGTCAGCGGGCCAACGATCTTTTCGGTCAGCAATTGCTCGACCTCGGTCGCTTCGTACTGCCGTCCAGCGACGATTTTCCACAGCGAAAAATCACAGCTCTGGCACTGAAATTTTTTGTACGTCTCCTTGATTTTGCCGCCGCAAATCGGGCAAGGCGTCGTCAGTTCGCCGAAATCCCCTGGAATGGTGTCGTTGTCGTAGCTTTTGGCGCGATCGACGATGCGTTGTGTCATGGCGGCGATTTCCTTCATGAAATCGCCGCGCGACAACTCGCCCCGCTCCATGCGCGCCAGCTTGTGCTCCCACTCACCGGTCAATTCCGGCGCGGTCAATTCGGGAATACCGAGGCCATTCAGCAAGGTCATCAAGGAAAAGGCTTTGGCCGTCGGCTGGAGTTCCCGCCCTTCCCGTTGCACGTATTGCTCACCGATCAGATTTTCGATGATCTGCGCGCGCGTCGCCGGAGTTCCCAGACCGCGTCCTTCCATCGCCGCTTTCAGCTCCTCGTCGTCCACCATTTTTCCCGCGCCTTCCATCGCCGACAGCAAGGTGGCTTCGGAGTAACGCGCCGGAGGCCGCGTTTCGGTGGCGTTGAGCGTGATTTCTTCGGCCACAACCTTTTCCCCTGACTCGACGGCGGCCAGATTGCCATCCTCGCCTTCCTGATTTTCACGCCCATAAACGGCGAGCCAGCCGGGTTTGACCAGCACCTTGCCTTCGGTCTTGAACGGTTCTCCTTCGACGCGCGTGACGCGCGTGGTCACCAGATATTCCGCGGCGGGATAGAAAACCGCCAGGAAACGCTTGACGACCAGGTCATAAAGTTTCTGCTCCGGCTCGGAAAGATGTTTGGGCGCCTGCAATGTCGGGATGATCGCAAAGTGATCTGAAATCTTGGCGTTGTTGAAGACACGCTTGTTCGGAACGACCCAGTTGCGCGCCAGCACCTGATGCGCGAACGACGAGTAACGCGACAGCAACGCCTCGTCGTGCCCTTTCCCGATGCCCTCGCCGGTCAACACGCGCAAGGTACTTTTGACGCTGGCGATGTAATCCTCTGGCAGCGCGCGCGCATCGGTACGCGGATAGGTCAGCACTTTGTGTTTTTCGTAAAGCGCCTGCGCCAGTCCGAGTGTGTTTTTCGCGGAAAACCCGAAGCGGCCATTGGCTTCGCGCTGCAGACTGGTCAGGTCGTACAGCAAGGGGGAAAGCTGCGTCGTCGGCCTGGTGTCCTCGTGGACCTCGCCCGGCTTTCCGTTGCATTTGGCCTGGAGCGCTTTGGCGCGTTCCTCGTCCCAAATCCGCTCCGGACGCAGATGTTCTTCTTCCTCGGTTTTGCCTTTCGAGAATTTCTCGGCGAACCAGCGCCCGCGATATTGCCCGCTCTGGCAAGCGAAAACAGCGTCCAATTCCCAGTAAGGCCGCGCCTTGAATTTTCTGATCCGATCCTCGCGGTCGGCGATCAAGGCCAGCGTCGGCGTCTGAACGCGGCCAACGGTGGTCAGATGAAAGCCGCCGGTTTTTGAATTGAACGCGGTCATCGCGCGCGTACCGTTGATTCCGACCAGCCAATCCGACTCGGAACGGCAGGCCGCGGCGCTGGCCAATCCGCGCATCTCGCTGCCCGCGCGCAAGCGGGAAAACCCATCGCGAATCGACTGCTGGGTCATCGATTGCAACCATAGGCGCTCGACCGGCTTGTCCGCCTTGGCGTGCTGCGCGATGTAATTGAAAATCAGTTCACCTTCGCGTCCCGCGTCACAGGCATTGACCAGGCCGCCAACGTCTTTGCGCTTGATCAGGCGCGTCAGCAGTCTGAGCCGCGATTCTGTTCTTTCAATCGGGCGCAGGTCGAAATATGGCGGGATGACCGGCAGATGGGCGAAAGACCATTTTCCCCGTTTGACCTCGTACTCATCGGGACACGCCAGTTCGAGCAGATGCCCGACGGCCGAGCAGATAATATGTTCGTCGCTTTCAAAATAATCGTCGTGCTTGGCGAATTTGCCCAACGCGCGCGCAATATCGGCTGCGACGGAAGGTTTTTCGGCAATGATCAGCTTCTTGCTCATGGATTATCTACGCCTGTTGTTGTGGCATGAAAATATGCCTTTGCTGGCAAATTGAAACACGATGCCGCGACGCATGATAAGAGTTCTCTGGGAAATTTGGCAAGCCATGCGTTATGACCTGTCACTGACTTTCAGACTTGTCCGGGTTTTATAGTTTTCAAATTGTCCGCTTTTGTGTGCGTCCTGCCAACGGCTGGAGGGCGTAGCCCGTAAGCCGTTGGCAGGACGCTGCGAACCCGGGGTTGTCACTCAGGCGACCCGC
>JAITNL010000182.1 GCA_031290495.1 Accumulibacter sp. | reverse complement strand
TTTCACCACAATATATAGTGTTGCATGGACTGAGCAACCACCGCATATGGTATGAAAGATGGGTTGCAAAAGGGGCCGGAAATACGTCAATACTATTTGCGACTATCACCACAAAAATGCTTCACGCGGTCGTATTGGCTGGATTTCCTGCCTATACTATGCGGTTTGCTTTTCCCTCCCGGCACGGCCTGCTCATGGAAGAATCGAAGAAAATCCGCATTCGCGGCGCACGCACGCACAACCTCAAGGACATCGATCTCGATCTGCCGCGTAACCGGATGATCGTCATTACCGGGCTGTCCGGCTCGGGCAAATCCTCGTTGGCTTTCGACACGCTCTACGCCGAGGGCCAGCGCCGTTACGTCGAATCGCTTTCGGCCTACGCCCGCCAGTTCTTGCAGATAATGGACAAGCCGGACGTCGACCTGATCGAAGGGTTGTCGCCGGCCATCTCCATCGAGCAGAAGGCGACCAGCCACAATCCGCGTTCGACGGTCGGGACGGCCACCGAGATCCACGATTATCTGCGCCTGTTGTTCGCCCGCACGGGGACGCCGTACTGCCCGGATCACAATCTGCCGCTCGAAGCGCAGACGGTCTCGCAGATGGTCGATCACGCGCTGGCGTTGCCGGCGGGCACCCAGTTGATGATCCTCGCGCCGGCCGTCGCCAACCGCAAGGGCGAGCAGATGGACTTGTTCGGCGAACTGCGCGCGCAGGGCTTCGCGCGTTTGCGCGTCGACGGCGCGATTTACGAGATCGACGCTTTGCCCAAGCTGGCCAAAACGCGCAAACATACCGTCGATGTGGTGGTCGACCGGCTCAAGGTGCGCGACGACATTCGCCAGCGCCTCGCCGAGTCGTTCGAGACCGCGTTGCGCCACGCCGATGGCCGCGCGATCGCGCTGGAAACGGATTCCGGCAAGGAGCATCTGTTTTCGGCCCGGTTCGCCTGTCCGCTGTGTTCGTATTCGCTGCAGGAACTCGAACCGCGCCTTTTTTCGTTCAACAATCCGATAGGCGCTTGCCCGGAATGCGACGGCCTCGGCGTAATCCGGTTTTTCGATCCGAAGCGCATCGTCACGCGGCCCGAACTGTCGCTCGCCGCCGGCGCGATTCACGGTTGGGATCGGCGCAATCCTTTCTATTTTCAACTGCTCGCCTCGCTGGCCGGGCACTATGGTTTCGATGTCGAGACCCCGTTCGTCCGGCTGCCCGAAAAAATCCGCCAGATCCTGCTTCACGGTTCCGGCCGTGAAACGATCCGCTTCCATTACCTCAATGAACGCAGCGCGCGCCAGGAGCGCCGCCACACCTTCGAGGGAATCATCCCCAACTTTGAACGCCGTTACAAGGAGACCGAATCGGCGGCGGTGCGCGAGGAACTCGCCCGCTTGATCAGCAACACGACCTGCCCGACGTGCGAGGGCGCGCGCCTGTGCGGCGAAGCGCGCCATGTGCGTGTCGGCAGCGGCGAGGCGGCGCTGACGCTGCATCAGATCAGCCGGCTGCCGTTGGCCGAGGCGCGCGATTATTTTTTCAATCTGAAGCTCGCCGGCAACAAGGCGCAAATCGCCGAGAAGGTGCTCAAGGAAATCGTCGCCCGCTTGGAGTTCCTGATCAACGTCGGCCTCAGTTACCTGTCGCTCGACCGTTCCGCCGAAACGCTTTCGGGCGGCGAGTCGCAGCGCATCCGGCTGGCATCGCAGATCGGTTCGGGACTGACCGGCGTGATGTACGTGCTCGACGAGCCGTCGATCGGCTTGCATCAGCGCGATAACCATCGTCTGCTGGAGACGTTGCGCCACCTGCGCGACATCGGCAACACGGTGATCGTCGTCGAACACGACGAAGACGCCATCCGTGGCGCGGATCATGTCGTCGACATCGGTCCCGGCGCGGGGGTGCATGGCGGTTTCATCGTCGCCGAGGGCACGCCCGCGCAGGTCATGGTCAATCCCGCTTCGCTGACCGGCGACTACCTCGCCGGGCGGCGCCGCATCGCCGCGCCGGGCGCGCCACGCCGCGTCGACCCCAAACGCCTGCTGAAAATCGTCGGCGCGCGCGGCAACAATCTGAAGAACGTCACGCTCGAACTCCCGGTGGGCCTGTTCACCTGCGTCACCGGTGTCTCCGGTTCCGGCAAATCGACGCTGATCAACGACACGCTCTACGCCGCCGCCGCGCGGCATCTTTACGGTGCGCTCGCGGAACCGGCCGACCACGACGAGATCATCGGTCTCGATCTCTTCGACAAGGTCATCGATGTCGACCAATCGCCCATCGGCCGCACCCCGCGCTCCAATCCGGCGACCTACACCGGACTGATGACGCCGATCCGCGAACTGTTCATCGGTCTGCCCGAATCGCGCGCGCGCGGTTACGGCCTGGGCCGTTTCTCGTTCAACGTCAAGGGCGGGCGCTGCGAGGCGTGTCAGGGCGACGGGGTAATCAAGGTCGAAATGCACTTCCTGCCTGATGTCTACGTTAACTGCGATGTCTGTCACGGCAAGCGCTATAACCGCGAGACGCTGGAAGTCCAGTACAAGGGCAAAAACATTCACGACATCCTGCAAATGACCGTCGAACAGGCGCGCGAATTTTTCGACGCCGTTCCGGTCGTCGCCCGCAAGCTGCAAACGCTGGTCGACGTCGGCCTGTCCTACATCACGCTCGGTCAGTCCGCCACCACGCTCTCCGGCGGCGAAGCGCAGCGTGTGAAACTCTCGCTCGAACTGTCCAGGCGCGATACCGGACGCACCCTGTACATCCTCGACGAACCGACCACCGGCCTGCATTTCCAGGACATCGAGATGCTGCTCGGGGTATTGCACCGGCTGGCCGACCACGGCAACACCATCGTCGTCATCGAACATAACCTCGACGTTATCAAAACCGCCGACTGGATCGTCGATCTCGGCCCGGAAGGCGGCGACGGCGGCGGCCGGATACTGATGACCGGGACGCCGGAAACGATCGCCGAAAGCCCGGCGAGTTACACCGGACAGTTCCTGAAACCGATGCTGTCCAGGGCGGGTAAAAAACGAAAATGACGACGTTCGCCGTATCCGCCGCCCATCCCCCGCAAGCGTTAAGGGGTAAAATTATTCACGCGAGAGTTGCTTTTTACGAGCGTAACTGGCGGCGGTCCGCCGGGGGTTTTCGGCCCCCCCCCCCCCCCCCGAAAACTGTGTCTTTCAAGCGAAAACAACACTTTTTTATTCAGTTCGCGACATTTTCTTGATGTTCTCCCTTCACTTTAATCTTGTGAAGTGTGAGAATTACCCTTGAGTTTTCATCACGAATCTCAACAACCAATCAACCAGTGACAGGAGATGTTATGAACAAGTCAGATTTGATCGACGCAGTCGCAGAAAAAGCCGAATTGTCCAAGGTTGCTTCCGGCAGAGCGCTTGAAGCCATACTCGAAACAATCGTTCAAGCTGTATCCAAGGACGACAACGTGAGTCTCGTCGGCTTTGGTTCCTTCAAGTCCGCCGCGCGTGCAGCCCGCGAAGGCAAGAATCCGAAGACGGGCGAAAAGATCAAAATCCAGGCAACCACCGTCCCCAAATTTTCCGCTGGCGCCACCTTCAAGGCGGCGGTCGTTGCCGCTCACACCCCCAAGGGCAAGAAGAAAAAGTGATGCTCCCAGTTAAAAAAGGCTTGCCATCGCGCAAGCCTTTTTTTATGGCGATAGTCAAAATAATGGCAGGAAAACCGTGGATAAGCCAGATTACGCCGCCGCGCGGCTCGTCCAAACGCGCGCCTACCCTCAATTTTCCATCTCCCCTTGCGGGAGAAGGCGCCCCGGCAGATACTGTGATCGCCCGTCACTCCCCCAGATGCAATTCAGGTCTGAAAGGCACTCCCGACTTGATGGCGCCGAAGGCGGCATGGATGAGTTTTCGCATTATGGCGCCGATGATGAGCATCGGGGGTTTGCCTGCCGCCGCCAGCCGTTGGCGGAACAACGCCCCCCACGGGGTTTTGTACAAGGTGGTCATGGCGGGCATGTAGAGCGCCTTGCGCAGGAAGGCATGGCCGATCTTCGAGAGCCGTGGTTTGGCATGGACGCTGCTGCCGGATTCATGCTGTCGGTGGGCGATCCCGGCGAAGGCGGATGCCTGTCGGGCGTTGTCGAAGCGGTCGGGATGAATGCAGAAGGGCGGCAGCGAAGGTGGTAAGGACAGGGTGTTTATGGAAGAACATAAGTTGCCTTTAGGTCTAATGACAACTTGTTAGATACGGAGAATCACCAGGAGAGGTCGGAAGGTCATACCACCAATCTCCTATGTCGCTAGGAAAATAAACAACGGGTTTGCTCCTCCATGCCGGGGTACCGGTTTCACCAAACCCCGTTTTCCCTTTATAAAGCAATTTACCCGTCTTGTCATAAAGTTTGGCCGTACCACTTACATACAATTGATCCTGTACAGCGTTGAATGGCGTCTGTGTCATTACAATGTAATACTCATGGTTTGGGCTGTAGCATAATTCCACGGGATTTTCACAGATGAGACCATTCGGAGTATCACAAGGATATCTAACCCAGTCCCATGCGAACAAAACATAGAACACCACTACCCAGGGGCTGAGGGCGGCAGCGAAGGTGGTAAGGACAGGGTGTTTATGGAAGAAGGATTTCTTTGACATTTGGCACCACCCAATAGACATCGGAAAAGACATAAAAATCACTGCCCGTGTTGTGTTTGTGCTAACGACAACTTATCAGACCTGGAGAATCACCAGGAGAGGTTGGAAGGTCATACCTCCAATATTCCAAGTCCGTGCTTTGAAAAAAAACGATGGGTTGTTTGCCTTCGCTCCATATCGGTCCAGCTTCACCAAAACCTGTTTTCCCTTTATAAAGTAATTTACCGGTCTTGTCATAAAGTTTGGCCGTACCGCTTACATACAATTGGTCAAGTTGAGAGTTGAATGGTGTCTGTGTCATTACAATGTAATACTCGTGGTTTGGGCTGTAGCATAATTCCACTGGATTTTCACAGATTGGACTATTTGGAACATAACAAGGATACCTAACCCAGTCCCACACGAACAAAACATACCATATTGCTACCAAAACAGTAGTGGCAGCAGCGAAGGTGGTAAGGACAGGGTGTTTATGGAAGAAGGATTTCTTTGACATTTGGCACCACCCAATAGACATCGGAAAAGACATAAAAATCACCACCCGTGTTGTGTTTGCCCTGCCAACGCCGGAAGTCGGAATTTTTGACGGGCACGAAACCCTTGTAAAGGAAGTATCTCAGGATGTGTCCATGGACTGTGAAAGTCGCACGGAAATCCGCTGTTTCTGCCTTGCTCAGCACCCGGTCTTTGCTCCAGACCCCCAGTCCCATCATTTCATCGTCATACCATTTCGCATTGAAGTCGTAAGTATCCCGGATATAGAACCCCATGCGCTTAACCTCAAAAATATCAAGATCGCGCTCCGGGTCGTAATATGCCGTGCCGATCACGGCAACCTTGAGGGTTGCCTTGAAAATCGCGCCAAACAGGTCATCGAAGGTATCGGTGAGATGGCCAAACTCCCTATAATTGACCTGGCATGTCAAGTCCAGATCAACAGCCTTTGTCAGGCCATGTCCCAGTTGAACAAACCCTCCCTTTTTCCAGACTGCTTTTGTCAAACGCCTTTTTAATAAATCAACGCCTGCTGGAGAGTTCCATGTTTGATACAGCTCATTCAACACCTGTTGGATGCGTGGGAACTTGAGCAGCCACTCCCACGTTACGCTCTGGTCGTCAATCTGGCTGGGGGGCAAAAGCCGGTAGTCAATGGCATCCTTCTTCGCATCCAGGCCGTCACGAACCTCACCCGGCATGATGTAAGCGGGCGCGTTTGAAAACCAGCGCCGCATCAGTTGTGCCGAGACCTTCCAGCCCATTTTGTCCATCGCGCCGGGGATGTCGTCAATGTGAAACACATCGACCGGAACTTCCTTGCCACTAGGTCCCGGTAGTGGTTTGGTGGTGGAGGTGGCAAGCGGCGGCGTTGGGGTCTCTGGCGAATTCATCGGATGCCAGCCTCCAGTTGCACGGCGTAGAGCAGGTCAACAGGGACGGAACCCTCCGAACGGTACAGTGCGGTTGCGCCGTCTGCGCTGACGATGCCTTTATATTCACCTTCGTCCGCTTTGAGCGCATAGGCAAAGCCGGAGACGGGTTCGCCAGTGGTACGGTCGACCAGAATGAAATGTTCACCGCAAAGCGTCGCCGTTTCTCCAGCAAGATCGGCTCTGAGCACAGAAAAACCTTTACCGCAAGATTGGGCGGCCTGCGTTGTGTCCCGCTCTCCCCAACCGGCATGATTATTGTGGCGCGAATGAAGCACCGCGCCGCAATCGGTCACGTCCTGATCGTAGGCTGCGGGAATGCCCCGGTCTGTCACTGTGGGGAAACGACTGCTGATGATCGTGGTTGTACGGTCACATTTTGGACACCACACCTTGTCGCCGATACGGGCAAGGGGAATGCCGTCAATTGTCCGTGTGGGAGACCCGGTCATAACTTCCCCGCCGTGCGAGGTGCGGTCGCCAACAACGATAAAGCCGATGATTGCCATGTCAACCCGATGCTTCTCAAGGCACATAGCCTAACACGAATGGACTATTCTCTGGCAGGTGTAGGGAGCAAGTAATCTGTCCTGGTGTGTAGCAGATGATCTGTCCGGATTCATCATGACGCCAAGGAGGTGGTCGAGATGAGACGGACAGAGTTGTACCAGGAGATCAGGAAGATGC
>JAITNL010000168.1 GCA_031290495.1 Accumulibacter sp. | reverse complement strand
TCGGCCTTGACCACCACGTAGGGCGTTTCCTCGATGCCGTATTCCCGGTATTTCTCGCGCATTTTGGCGAACACCGCGTCGATCTCGGCGGCCAGACTGTCTTCGTTTTGCCGGTCGTGGAAGTTGACGTCGCTACAGACGCCGAAATACGGGTTGATCCGCCACGGGTCGATGCCGACGAGTTGGGCGAACTCCTCGGCGACGTCGTCGTAGGCGGCGAAGTGATTGGATTTGCGGCGCACCGCCCAACCGGCGTGCAGCGGCGGCAAGACGAACTGCTCGTTGAGATTTTGCAGAATGTCGGGGATGCCCGCGCTCAAATCGTTGTTGAGCAGGATGGCGCAGGGATCGAAATTGTCCAGTCCGAGACGGTAACGGGTGCGCACCAGCGGTTCGAGCAGCAGCGACGTGCCGTTGGGCAGCGCGACCGGCGTCGGTTTATCGATTTCTGGGAGCAGCGAACCGATGCGCACGTTAAGCCCGGTCATGCGCAGAAAGTTGACCAGTTGCGCGACGTTTTGCAGATAGAAAAGATTGCGCGTGTGATTTTCGGGGATCAGCAGCAGGCTCTTGGCAACCGGACAGATATTGTCGATCGCCGTCATCGCGGCCTGCACGCACAGCGGCAGGAAAGCCGGATTGAGATTGTTGAAGCCGCCGGGAAACAGATTCATGTCCACCGGCGCGAGCTTGAACCCGGCGTTGCGCAGGTCGACCGAGCCATAGAAAGGCGGCGTGTGCTCCTGCCATTTGCCGCGCAACCAACGCTCTATTTCGGGCGTCGCGTCGATGAACTTGCGTTCGAGTTCAAGCAGAGGGCCGGACAGGGCCGTGGTCAGACGGGGAACCATCGTCATTCTCCAATTGTTCCGGAGCGGCGAAAAAAGCCGCTCCGATGTTTTCAGCCGCCGGTGTTCAGATCAGCGCTTTGAGCTTTTTCCACCAGGATTTTCCACCTTCCGGCAGGAAAGAACGGAAAACTCCGGGCAGCGGGGTTTGTTCCAGACTGCGCTGGGTAAACAGAAAGCGGCCATCGCAGATGAAGCCGAGATCCTCCCAGTCTACCCGATTGAGGGCGGCGGCCAAGGCTTGCACATCGGTGGCGGATTTCCTGGGAAAAATCGCCATCACCGAACCGTCGTAATGCGGACAGTCGTGCACGAAAAACGGCGCTGGCCGCCGGGTCTTGTTATTGACATAAACACGCGGTAGGTCCGACTGATAGTACCCGCGGCCCCACTGCCACCAGTTCGTTTCATCGTAATGGCGGACGCGGCGGGCGAGCAGCCGTTCCTTGTGCGGCGCGAGCGCTGTCGGCGGCGCGGCGCCGGGTTCGCACCAGATCATGCGCCGGGTCTGGCCGTCGGTAACGGTCGAGGAACAGACGAAATCCCGGTTGCCGTGGAGGCCGCTGGTATAAACCTCGTCCGCCCCGGAAACCGCGCCGACCTTGACGAAAGCGATGTCGGACAAATGCAGCGGGTAGGCGTGGCGGGTCAACAGCAGATGTCCGTCCGTCTCGACGAAACGCCGTTTTTCCCACGGCGGCTGCCGCAATCCCTCCGTTACCGTGCCTTGATTGAGCGCCGCAAAGCGGCTATGGCGGGACAGCTCACCCTTTTGAAACCGCCAGATCGCGCAGTTGGGCGTGACCTCGCCGAACAGCCGCGAGTCGCCCAGGTCGATGAAGTCGGTAATCGTGCCCTCGGCGTACAGCAGCCGGTTGAGCGGAATGGCGGAGGTGGCCTTGAGCAGGTCGCGCGGGGTGATGAAGATCAGTTCGCCGCCCGGCTCGAGATGGCGCAGGCACTTTTCGATGAAGAACAGATACAGATTGGCGCGCCGGTCGAGCACCGAACCGCGCGCCAGACGCCGCGTTCCCGGCGAGATGTCCTGATAGCGGACATAGGGCGGATTGCCGATGATCGTGGCGAAAAGCTCGTCTTTCGACAACTCGAAAAAATTCATCGCCTCGGCCCCCGGCGGCGCGTGGCGAGGATCGATCTCGATGCCCAGCGCGTTCGGCAAATGTTTGAGAAACGCGCCGTCGCCGCAAGCCGGTTCCAGCACGCGCCCCTGGTTGCGCATCAGCGTCAACATGCAGTCGACGATCGCTTGCGGCGTAAAAATCTGTCCCAGCGTGGCTATTTCGTAGTCGCTGGGCAAGGCGACGATGGCTTCTGGCATGAGTTGGATGGCGGGGGCGGCAGGTCCGGAGGCGGGAGTATACCGCCTCCGTTCCATTTCTTTCCAATACTCAATACCTGCTCCAGGGCAATCGCGTTGGGGCGGAGCGCGTGCAAAAGCGGACAAGTCTGAAAACTCGTGACACGTCGATTGCCGGGAGAAGCGCGCTTAAGATATAATCCACAAGTTTTCAAGAAATCAAGCGGGAGAGTCCAACGCTCTTCCGCTTTTGCATATCTACGCTGCGAAACAGGAGCTTTCCTTGTCACTGCTGCCTTCACTTCCGCCCGCTATCCTGGTACTGGCCGACGGAACCGTTTTTCGCGGTCACGCCATCGGCGCGCCGGGTCTCGCCAGCGGCGAGGTGGTGTTCAACACGGCGATCACCGGCTATCAGGAAATCCTGACCGATCCGTCGTACTGCCGCCAGATCGTTACCTTGACCTATCCGCACATCGGCAACGTCGGCTGCAACGAGGAGGATTTCGAGTCGCGCGCCAATTTCGCCGCCGGACTGGTGATCCGCGATCCGCCCTTGCGCGCCGAGAACTGGCGTTTGCAGGATACGCTGCCGGACTACCTGAAGAAGCACGGCGTGGTCGCCATCGCCGGCATCGACACGCGCCGCTTGACGCGCCTCCTGCGCGAAAAGGGCGCTCAGGCCGGATGTCTGATGGCGGGCGAGATTGACGAGGCCAGGGCGTTGTCCGAGGCGCGGGCTTTTCCGGGGCTGGCCGGCATGGATCTCGCCAGCGTGGTTTCGGTCGACGCGCCCTATGAGTGGAGCGGCGGCACATGGACGCTGAAGGGCTGCCGACCGGACGCCGAGCCGAAATATCGCGTCGTCGCCTACGACTACGGCGTCAAGCGCAACATCCTGCGCATGCTCGCCTCGCGCGGCTGCCAGGTGACGGTGGTTCCCGCGCGGACGCCGGCGGCCGAGGTGTTGAAATACGCGCCCGATGGCGTTTTTTTGTCGAACGGTCCCGGCGACCCGGAACCTTGCGCTTACGCCATCGCGGCCATCCGCGAAATTCTGGCGCGCGCGGTGCCGGTGTTCGGCATCTGTCTGGGGCATCAACTGCTGGCGCTCGCTTCCGGCGCGAAAACGGTCAAGATGAAATTCGGCCACCACGGCGCCAACCATCCGGTCAAGGACCTCGATTCCGGGCAGGTGCTGATTACCAGCCAGAATCACGGTTTCGCGGTCGACGCCGAGACCCTGCCCGCGAATTTGCGCGTAACGCACGTCTCGCTGTTCGACGGTTCGCTGCAGGGCGTCGCTCGCACCGACGCGCCGGCCTTTTCGTTCCAGGGGCACCCCGAGGCGAGTCCGGGACCGCGCGACATGGCTTACCTGTTCGACCGTTTCATCAAGCTGATGGGAAATTCCCATGTCTGAGGAGGCGTCCATGTTGACTGACGTGACGATCGAAGGGCTGCGCGGCGTGGGGAAGGTGGAACTAAAGTTCGCGCCCGATCAGCGTGTCTATACCCTGTTCGGCGAGAATGGGATAGGCAAGACCAAGTGTCTGGAGGCGCTGTATCAGTATTTGCTGGCGTCCAACAAGGGTTTTTGGAATTTTGCGAAGCCAACCCGAGGCTTGAATTCGGAGATTCTCGTGATGGATCGCATGACGGGTGCGCCTCATCCTGTTTCACTCAAGAGAATCGAAGAAAAACAAGATATTGGCAAGGTGTGGGAAGCAGAAGACTCCGCTCCCTGGCACGATTCGCCCGTGGTTTTCCTGGGGGCTGGTCAACGTGCAAATTTTGGCAATGTGTCGGCGGTCAGCGCTCTTGGAAAATTTGCGGAACGCCGCCAAAAATATTTTGGGGCGCTTCTGTCAGTGCTTCGGCAGCATGACCTGCGCAGCTTGGGCATGGCCGGAGATACGCGCGCCTGGTTTGTGGCGCGGGCGCGTTCGGACAATCCTTACGAGAAGTCCAGGGACAACCGGAAAGCGGAGATCGATGCGGTATTGTCCATGCTTCATGACATTGATTCGCGTATCGATCCGACTGGCTTTCAGATCGATGCCGACGATCATGTGTTCCTGATCATTAAGACAGATGAGTACGAACTTGGAGAACTGAGTTCCGGTTTCGCCGCGCTGGTCAAGACGATGCAAGCCATCATAGAGGGCTATGCCGCGTTCACCAACGAAGTGCAGTTGCGAAATGTGCGCGGCATCGTGCTGATTGACGAGATCGATGCGCACCTGCATGCCGAATGGCAGGTGAGGATCATCCCTTGCCTGAAAAAGCTGCTCCCCAATACGACGTTCTTTGTTACGACGCATTCGCCATTGGTGTTGGTGCGATTGCTTCAGAAGGAAGCCTATCTGCTCAAGCGAGATGATGACGGTGTCGTCCGCAGCCAGAAGATCGCTTACCCCAATCGCCGCCTGTTTTCCGATGTGCTGGACGACGTACTGGGCGTAAACCTCAACAAGCTCAAGCGCGTCTCGATGGAGGATGACGATCAAAAAGAAGCCAAGCAGGGATTGTTAGCGTTGCTTGATCAGCTTGAAGCGCAAGAAAGGGTGGAGCCGTGATGCGCGAAGTGCTGCTGGATGCCAATATGCTGATTGGCGCGTTCGACCACGATCCAAAGAACCCCACGCATGTCCAGGCACGCAAGGAACTCCGGGCATTGCTTGATGACCCAGGAGTCCTTACTGCAATTACGCCGCTGGTTAGTTTTGAAGTTCTACGCAAGCCGACTCGCGTATCCGCTGATGAGTTGGAGGCCAAACTCAAACCTTTTCACAATTTTCCGATCAGCGAAAAGGATGCTTGCTTGGCAACAAAGTTATTCCGTCGCTTTTCCGAAGTCGAAGGCAAACCCGAATGCAAGAACCTGGAAAGGCTCTCTATGGATATTTTTCATTGCGTTTGCGCGGAACTTAATGACCTGGAAATCATCAGCAATGATAGTGACATCCCAAAAATCCAACAACTGATTCAAGAGAGTACACAGAATGCCTAAACGCACGGACATTCACAGCATCCTGATCATTGGCGCCGGGCCGATTGTCATCGGCCAGGCGTGCGAGTTCGACTATTCCGGCGCGCAGGCTTGCAAAGCCTTGCGCGACGAGGGTTTCCGGGTGATCCTGGTGAACTCCAATCCGGCGACCATCATGACCGACCCGGAAATGGCCGACGTGACTTACATCGAACCGATCACTTGGCAGGTGATCGAGAAAATCGTCGAAAAGGAACATCCCGACGCGCTGCTACCGACCATGGGCGGGCAGACGGCGTTAAATTGCGCGCTCGATCTGGCGCGCCACGGCGTGCTGGAAAAATTCGGCGTCGAACTGATTGGCGCCAGCAAGGAAGCCATCGACAAAGCCGAGGACCGCGAAAAGTTCAAGGCGGCGATGACCCGCATTGGCCTGGGTTCGGCGCGTTCCGGCATCGCGCACGGCCTGGAGGAAGCCTTGCAGGTGCAGGGCGGCATCGGTTTCCCGGTGATCATCCGTCCGAGCTTCACGCTGGGCGGCACCGGCGGCGGCGTGGCCTACAACCACGAGGAATTTCAGGAGATTTGCAAGCGCGGCCTGGAAGCCAGTCCGACCAACGAACTGCTGATCGAGGAATCGCTGATCGGCTGGAAAGAGTTCGAGATGGAGGTGGTGCGCGACAAGAAGGACAACTGCATCATCGT
>JAITNL010000149.1 GCA_031290495.1 Accumulibacter sp. | reverse complement strand
GGCATCCACATCGAGACGATCGAGGCTGTCGAAATTACCAGACGTGTCAATAATTCCCATTTCATGAAAAGCTCCTTTGTTTGAGGTTCAGAGAACGCGCGCGAAAAAAATCCAGCAGTTTCATCAGGGGAGACGCGTGTTTCAGCAGCTGGGGACTGATTCCGCGCAGACGCAGGGCGTGACGCATGACGTCGCGCCGCAAGAATGGGTGGTGAATGAAACCCGGCAATTCGACCGCCGGCAGCGAGGCCAGAAAGTCGTCGTTGTAGCGCCGGATTTCCGGCTGCAAGGCTTCGGAAGCGTTGTGATAGACCCAGAACAGATGGTTGGCCTTGAACACCCGCCAGGCGGTCATCAGACCGGCGTTCATTCCCTGGAAAGAACGCAGAAAGGTCTCGCACTCGGCAAAGGCGCGCAGGGCGGCCAGCCGCCAGTCCTTTTGACGGGAATTGACGGAATTGTCCAGGCAGTAGAGGAAGAGAGAGCCGCGCCGTTTGCGCATGCGCGAGGCCAGACACAGCGCCTTGATATGAAAAGGAACGTCTTCGTGCGAAACGTCTTCAAGAAAGCGAATATCGTTTTCCAGAAGAAATTGCGCGCGGAAAAACTTGTTGCAGGGCGTGTGCGAACTGGTCAGGATTTCTGGCGCGTCGGCGATTGTGAAATCCGTTTTGAGAAACCTGGCGAAAAGAGCTTCGTCCAGGTTGAACATCGGGCTGATTTTATTGTTGAGCCGCAGATCGTAATCGAAAATCAGTACGTCGATGTCCTGATTCAACAACGCGGCGTCGATGTCGTCAAAAGCCCTGGACGGGATTTCATCGTCGGCGTCGACAAACCAGAGGTAACGCCCGCGCGCCAGCGCCATGCTCTGGTTGCGGGTGAATCCAGCGCCCCGGTTTTGCTTTCTTTTTTCCAGGCGGATGAACGGATGTCTCTTGACATAGCGGGAAACGAGCTTCGCGGTGTTGTCGGTGGAACCGTCGTCCATGACGAGCAGTTCCCAACGAACATTGCGCACGGCGGCCAAGAGCGAATCGAGCGTGCGATGGATCGTCCTGCCGCCGTTGAACACCGGAATGACGACGGAGAGGTCGGGAGAATCGGGCGTCACGGCCTCGCCTCCACGCCGGTTTGGCATTGCGCGGAGAACCGTGAGCCGACAAGCGGCACGGTGTGCCGAAGCGGAAAAAAAGAAAGCGCCTCAATGAGGGCGCTTAACAGTGAACTGCGCTTGAAGAACGCAGAGAGAGCGTTTACATCATCATCAACAACATGCTTGCTTGCTTGCTTGCTTGCTTGCTAAAAATTATGCGCGGTGTTTCGGAAAAGTCAAGAAAAATATTCGGATTCACGATTTTTTCCTCAAAAAAGTTGCAAAACCGAGACAGCTTTGTGGACGTTAAAAGATTTAAGCATTGCCTGAAATAACGCTGTTTGGTTGTCGAATGGAATTACTTTTTACACCCATTTTTTACGCCTGTAAAGCGTCGTTCCGCAAGATTGTCACGAGTTTTCAATCTGTACGGTAGTCATAGTGTTACCGTGGATGTGACACATGAGACAGGCGGAATGGTTGGAGACAGATTCAAGGAAGCGCATGGAGGCTGGAACGCGAGCGTTTGATACAGACCAGGAACAACGAAACGCGCGGAGTAAAATACCCGCTCCTGTTCTGGAAGGAATACATCATGTGTGGCATCGTCGCGGCGGTCGCGGATCGCAACATCGTCGCAGTCCTTCTACAGGGCTTGCGCCGGCTTGAATACCGGGGCTACGACTCGGCCGGACTGGCGTTGATCGACGCGGCGGGGCTGCAGCGTCTGCGCACGGTCGGACGGGTCGCCGAACTGGCCGCCCAGGCCGAAGCGTCGCGCGCCAACGGTTGTACGGGGATCGCCCATACGCGCTGGGCGACGCACGGCGCGCCGAGCGAACGTAACGCCCATCCGCATATTTCGGGCGGCTTGGCCGTGGTGCACAACGGCATCATCGAAAATCACGAAGCCTTGCGCGCGCGCCTGAAAAACGAGGGCTACGTATTCACTTCGGACACCGATACCGAAGTCGTCGCGCATCTGATCGTTTCCGAACTGAAGAAGCTGCCGGATTTTTTCGCGGCGGCGCGCGCGGCGATTGCTCAGTTGCAAGGCGCGTATGCGCTGGCCGTGCTGCGCGAGTCCGAACCCGAACGCGTGATCGTCGCGCGCGAAGGTTCGCCGCTGCTGCTCGGCTTGTCGACCGAAGGTAATTACGCGGCGTCGGACGCTTCGGCGCTGTTGCAGGTAACGCGCCGCATCGTCTATCTGGAGAACGGCGACTGCGCCGAACTGACGCGGACGGGGTATCGCGTCACGCGTGTCGACGGGTCGCCGGTGACGCGCCCCGAAACCGAGACGCATCTTTCAGCCGACGCGGTCGAACTCGGCCCGTACCGGCATTACATGCAGAAGGAAATTTTCGAGCAGCCGACGGCCCTGAGCACTACCCTGGAAATGATCGGCGCGGCGCGCAGTATTCAGCCGGGCTTTTTTGGCGCGCGCGGCGAGGAGACGCTCAAGGAGATCAACCAGGTTCTGATCATCGCCTGCGGCACCAGTTATCACGCCGGTCTGGTGGCGCGTTACTGGCTCGAAGCATTGGCCGGAGTACCTTGTAACGTCGAGGTAGCCAGCGAGTATCGCTACCGTGAGTCGGTGGCCGATCCACGCACGCTGGTGGTCACGCTTTCCCAATCCGGCGAAACGGCGGATACCCTGGCCGCGCTGCAACACGCCAAGTCGCTGGGGATGCGGCGCACGCTGTGTATCTGCAACGTGCCGGAATCCTCGCTGGTGCGCGAGAACGATTTGCGCTTCATCACCCGCGCCGGCCCGGAGATCGGCGTGGCTTCCACCAAGGCGTTCACCACACAGCTTGCCGCGCTGTATCTGCTGACCTTGGTCATCGCCAAGCTGCGCGGACGGTTGTCCGCCGATACCGAGGCCGCCGAACTTGGGCATCTGCGTCATCTGCCGATGGCCGTCGCGCGCGTGCTCGAACTCGAACCGAAAATACGCGCGTGGGCCGAGCGCTTCGCGCTGAAACAGAACGCGCTGTTCCTCGGGCGCGGGCGCCATTATCCGATCGCGCTCGAAGGCGCGCTCAAACTCAAGGAAATTACCTATATCCACGCCGAGGCGTATCCGGCTGGTGAGCTGAAACACGGGCCGCTGGCGCTGGTGGACAAAAACATGCCGGTGATCGCCGTCGCGCCGAACGACGCGCTGCTGGAAAAGCTGAAGTCGAACTTGCAGGAAGTCCGCGCGCGCGGCGGCGAGCTTTACGTGTTCGCCGACGCCGACAGCGAAATCGCGGCGACCGACGGGGTGAACCTGATGCGTCTGCCCGAACATTACGGACAGCTTTCAGCGCTGCTGCACGTGGTTCCCTTGCAGTTGCTGGCCTACCACGTGGCGCTGGCGCGCGGAACCGACGTCGACAAGCCGCGCAATCTGGCCAAATCGGTGACGGTGGAATGAGCGTGAGGCCGCCGTCCCGACGCCTTGAGCAATGGAGAGCGTCATCGCACTGGTGACGAATTTCATCCTGGAGAACTGGCAGGCGCTCGATCTCGCGCTGGTGACGCTGGGGCTGGTCGTTTATGTCGGCGCTTCCCGCACGTTGAACCAGCGCCGCCATCCATCGGCGGCAATCGCCTGGGTGCTGGGTCTGCTGTTGATACCTTTCATCGCCTTGCCGCTCTATCTGGCTTTCGGTACCCGCAAGGTGATGGTTTCGCGGCCGCGTCAGGAAGCGCGTTCCGTTTCGATTACGGTCGCCGCCGATTGTCCGACGACGCTGCGCTCATTGCAGCTCGGCGCGGCGATGGGGCTGCCCGATCCGGTTTCATACGCCGATCTGAACATCCACGCCGACGGCGCGGACGCGCTGAACGCCTTGCGCCGCGTCATTTCCGGCGCGACCGCCAGCATCGAAGTGTCGACCTTTCTGATTGGCCGCGACGCGCTCGGCGGCGAAATCCTGAAACTGTTGAAACAGCGCGCGCGCGCCGGGGTGCGCGTGCGTCTGCTGATCGACGGTGTCGGTATCTATCTGGGCGGTTATCACAATCTGCGGAAACTCGCCAACGCGGGAATCGAGGTCGTTCGCTTCGTCCCGCCGTTCAGTTCTTCCAAACGCGGACGCACCAACCTGCGCAACCATCGCAAAATGGTCATCGCCGACGGCAAGCGTCTCTGGTGCGGCGGGAGGAATCTGGCGGCGGAATATTTCGAGGGCGATCCCAAGGCGATTTTGCGGCGCGCGCCGTGGATCGATCTCTCTTTCGATCTTTCCGGCGATCTGGCGGCGCAGGCGTATGGGCAGTTCGAGCGCGATTGGGCTTTCGCCATCGAGAAAGAAACGTCCGTCGGTATCGACGCCGGTCGCCAAAGCGCCGCCGAAGCGACGCCGGCGTTGGCGCAGCTGGTCGACAGCGGCCCGGATCGACCGGACGACACTATTTTTACCCTGCTGGTCTCGGCGTGTTTCACGTCGCGCCAGCGCATTCTCGCGGTGACGCCGTATTTCGTTCCCGACGCGGCTTTATTGACGGCGCTGACGCTGGCCGCCCGGCGCGGGATCGAGGTCGATCTGATCATGCCCGAACGGTCGAATCACAAATTGGCCGATTTTGCGCGCCATCGCGCCTTGCGCGACATGATTACCGCCGGCGCGCGCGTCTGGCTGCATCCGCGCATGGTGCACGCCAAGGCCGTGTTGGTCGACGACGAACTGGCGCTGGCCGGCTCGGCCAACCTCGACGGCCGCAGCCTCTTTCTCAACTACGAGATGATGATCGCGTTCTACGATCGGCCGGCGGTCGCCGATTTCGCGCGTTGGCTGGAGTCGCTGCGCCAAGACTGCCAACCGTACCTTTATCGGCGTCCCGGCCGGATGCGGGAAGTCGCCGAAGGTCTGCTGTTGTGGCTGGCCTTTCAGCTTTAGCCGGACGCTTTACCGGACAGCGCTCGCCTGTTCGAGCTTCTGCTCGATCTGCGCCAGCGGTACGGCGCCAGGAAGGCGTGTTCCATCGGTGAAGAACAGGGTGGGCGTTCCGGAAATCGCCATTTTCTGACCCAATTCCTTCGCCTTGCGCACGGCGGTGGTATCGCAATTGCCCTTGCCGCCAGGTGCCTTATTGTTGATCATCCAGTCGTTCCACGCTTTCACGCGGTCGTCCGAGCACCAGATGCGATTGGATTTTTCCTCCGAATCGGGCGAGAGAATCGGATAGAGGAAGGTGTAGATGGTGACGTTGTCCAGCTTGGTCAAGTCCTTGGCCAGCCGCTTGCAGAAACCGCAATTAGGATCCTCGAACGTGGCGAAAACGCGCTTCCCGTCGCCGCGTACCTGCTTGATGGCGAGTTTGAGAGGTAATTCGGAGAAATCGATCGCCGAGAGCTTCTGCATCCGTTCGGAGGTGACGTTCTTCTTGGTTTGGCCGTCGATCAACGAGCCAAAGAAGATCACGGAAACCTTTTCATCGGTATAGAAAATCTGGCCGTCGGCATAAACTTCGTAAAGCCCCAGGTAATCGGTCTTCGTTACGCTGCTGACCTTGCCGCCGAGTTGGGCTTCAATCGCCTTTTTTACGTCGTCCTCACCGGCCAGCGCCGAATGAGCGAAAGCGATTGCCAGTACAAGCGAAAGAAATATCTTCAACATGTTTCATCTCCAGAAAATAAGAAAAAATTGAAAGCGCAAGGTTTCGACAGCGTGACGGGCGAACAGGTCTCAGTCCCGGCAAAACCTGTCGATCCGGGACAGCGCTGCCCGACGCGGCGCGTTTGGCCTGGATAGTGTCTCATGAAAAGGCGGATCGATTTGACCAGCGCGCGCTTCGTTACGCTTCGGGACACCGATCCAGGGACGCCGCGCCGCGAATCCGCGACAGCGCCCAGGCGACGTGTTCGCGCACCAGCGCCGACGGGTGATCGCCGCGCGTCAGCAACGCGGCCTCGACATCCTTCGTCGGGGCGGCGTTGCCCAGCGCGACGGCGACGTTTCTCAGCCATCGTGTGTGGCCGACGCGGCGAATGGGGCTGCCGGCAAGGCGCTGTTCAAATTCTTGCGCGTCCCAGGCGAACAGGTCGACGAGCCTGACGTTGTCCAGTCCGTTGCGGGCCGCGAAGTCGGGGTCGCCGATTCTGGCGAAACGGTTCCATGGACAACAGAGCTGACAGTCGTCGCAACCATAAATGCGATTGCCGATCAGGGGGCGCAGCGGCAGTGGAATGGGGCCGTGAAGTTCGATGGTCAGGTAAGAGACGCACCGGTTGGCGTCGATTTCGTAGGGAGCGACGATGGCGGATGTCGGGCAGGTTTCGAGGCAACGGGAACACGTGCCGCAATGTTCGTTCCCGACCGCGTCAGCGGGCAAATCCAGCGAGGTGTAGAGTTCGCCGAGAAAATGCCAGGAACCGTCGCGCGCTAAAGCTAGTGTGTGCTTGCCTCGCCAGGCAATTCCGGCCTGTATGGCAAATTCGACTTCCATCACCGGCGCCGAATCGGAAAACGCGCGGTAGATAAACGGAACGCCAGGCTGCGTTTCGGCCAGTGCGGTCGCGATGTATTCAGCCAGCCGCGTGAGCTGTCGGCGGACTTTCCGGTGATAGTCGCGACCAAGCGCGTAACGCGAGATGTAAGCCAAGTCGCCGTTGACGAGCACGCGCTCACTTTCCGTCGATTGCTGCCAGTAGGGCATACGCGCTGAAATGACCGAGATCGTTCCGGGAACGAGCGCGGCGGGCGCGGCGCGCAGTGCGCGGTGTTTGACCATATAATCCATGCCGCCGTGACGCCCAAGTTCAAGCCAGCGCTCAAGCCGCGCCGATGCTTTGGCAACATCGGCGCGAGCGATGCCAACCGAGGAAAATCCCAGCTCCTTTCCCCAACGCTTGATTTTTCCGGCCAGCGCCGTTTTGTCGATGGCGTTGTTCGAGAGCGGCGCGTTGTCCGTCGTCCTGGAGTGCTTGCTGTGCATAGTCAACATCTTAATCCGCTTTGTTCGCTTGAGTCCTTGCGGCGGGAACTCCCCGACGAGGCGGCGACCCTCGCGCTGGGATACGCGCTCGCGCCGTTGCTGACGCCAGGAATGGTGGTTTGGCTCGACGGCGATCTCGGTTCGGGCAAAACCACGCTGGCGCGCGCCATGCTGCGTGCCCTGGGCTATGCCGGCCCGGTGAAAAGCCCGACTTACACAATAGTTGAAGTTTATGTAATTTATAGCTTATACTGTTATCACTTTGATTTTTATCGTTTCAGCGATCCAGAAGAGTTTCTTGATGCCGGCTTGGACGAATATTTCCGAAATGACAGCGTTTGTCTGGTCGAATGGCCGGACAAAGCGGCGGGTTTTGTCCCGCCAGCCGACCTCGCGCTGCGTTTGCGCTTTCCCGCCAAGGCTTCGTGTTCGAGGCGGACGGTCGATTTGCTGGCCTGTTCCGAGCGGGGGCGTTCATGCCTGAATATCCTTGCGAACCCTGCCTTTCAAGGCGCCGCCTGATCAAGTTCGCCGGCGCGTCGTTGTTGCTGTTGACCACGCCTGTCGGAAGAGCGGCGGTCAATCGTCAGGCGGGCGTGCGCGCGGTCAGGGTGTGGCCGTCGACCGATTACACGCGGGTCACGATCGAACTCGGCGCGCCGCTGAAGTTTTCCCATTTCACGGTCAAAAATCCGGAACGCCTGGTGGTCGATCTCGAAGGCGTCGAATTTACCAGTGTCCTCGAAAGTCTGTCGGACAAAATCGGCGCCGACGATCCGAACATCAAGCTGTTGCGCGCCGGGCGTTTCAAGCCGGATGTCGTGCGTCTGGTGATGGAACTGAAAAACGAGGTGCGTCCGCAAGTCTTTGAACTGCTTCCGGTGGGAAATTATGGTCATCGGCTGGTGCTCGATGTTTATCCGCTCGAACCGCCGGATCCATTGATGCAGCTGCTGGGGAAAAACGAACCCGGCGACGCCGCCGGAACGCCGGACGAGCTGATGAATATCATCAAGGATCTGGAGAAACCGCGTTCCAGTCCAACGGTCGTCGATCGCCTGGCGACCATCACGCTGGATCCGGGGCATGGCGGCGAGGATCCAGGCGCGGTCGGACGCGGCGGGAGTTACGAGAAAAACGTTACCCTGGCTATCGCCAAACGGCTGAAGGCAAGAATCGACAAAGAACCGAACATGCGCGCCGTGCTGACGCGCGATACCGACTTCTTCGTGCCGCTGCACACGCGGGTGCAAAAGGCGCGGCGTACCCGCTCCGACCTTTTTGTCTCGATTCATGCCGACGCCTTTGTCCGGCCGGATGCCAACGGGTCTTCGGTGTTTGTCCTTTCCGAGACCGGCGCGTCAAGCTCGGCGGCGCGTTATCTGGCACAAAAGGAAAACGAGGCGGATTTGATCGGCGGGGTCAATCTCGACATCAAGGATACTGTTCTGGCGCGCACGCTGCTCGATCTTTCGCAGACTGCGACGATCAACGACAGTCTCAAGCTGGGCAAGGAAGTTCTGAAGGAACTTGGCGGCATCAATCGTCTGCACAAGGCGAGCGTCGAACAGGCCGGGTTCGCCGTATTGAAAGCTCCGGACATTCCGTCGATTCTTGTCGAAACGGCGTTCATTTCCAATCCGAAAGAAGAAAAACGCCTGAACGACGAGGCGTATCAAAACAAGATGGCCGACGCCATCATGGCGGGGATTTGCCGCTATTTCGCCAAGAATCCGCCCTTGGCCAAATCCAGACTGGCCCGTATGGATTGACCGCCTGACCGTCCAGGGATGTGAGCGACCGGGAAAACGGCGTCGATTTTTATCCGTTTTTTTGAAAAAACAAAGAGTTATGCGGTGCGTTACAAAAATATCAAATTTTTTACCAAAACGTGTTGACGTTTCTTCCCGAACCCGTATAATGCGCGGTTTCGTTGCCGACGCGCAACGACAAAACCGCCAGACCAATGACTGTTGAATGATTGTTGTTGAATGGCTGTTTTGAAGTTTTGTTCTTTAACAACCAGACGATTGATAGTTTGTGGGTTTTTGGTTTTGGGATATTTTAGTGTGTTGTTGTTGTGTTGTGGTTTTGCGCGCTGAGAGGTGTGTGGGGTCATGACATACTGGCGACACAGAGGTATTAAGAGACTGAAAGCTCGCGAGATGTAGAGAAGTAAAGAAGTAGACGTCAAGC
>JAITNL010000133.1 GCA_031290495.1 Accumulibacter sp. | reverse complement strand
GGCCCGACGCCTATTGAACGGCGTCACTCAGAGGTCGGATATACGGATGCAGTCGCACCACTTCTTGCCTTCGCTTTTTCTCTTGCAAAACAGGAGGCGTCCATATATGGATAAGCCGCGCAGCGGTGTAATCCGACATTCGACGCGAAGCGCCGCCGATTATTTTGCCGCCCGCAAAGTCAGTGTCGCTGGCGCGGCGGGGAACGGTGTCGGATTACGCCGCTTCGCGGTTTATAGCCTACGAAAACTGTTTTTCCCCGTCATTTCCGCGACCAGGCAGAAGGCCGCAGGACAGCCGAAGGCTGGTTTTGCGAAGCAAAATTCGGCGCAGCCGAACAAAGCAGGAATCCAGGTTTTCAGGGTTTCTCGACGGCGGCATGGATTCCCGCTGGCGCGGGAATGACGGGTATGTTGATTGACTGACGCCGCTTCTCCCCGATACGCATCCGCGCGCCGATTCAACGACAAAAAAATCCGGCGCGAGGCCGGATTGGAAGTATCCCCGAAGGAGCAAAAGCCCCTTCGGGGATCGGAGCATGGTTCAGAACGCGTATTTCAGGTTGAAATGTCCGGTTGCGCCCTTGCGGTCGCCGCCATACGCCTGAACGCCGGCTTGCAGACTCAACGGCGAATTGGCCGCCGGGCGCAGCACCACGCCGACTTCGCCGATTCCTGTGTCGCCGTCGAGACTCGGCGTGTCGATGCGATAGCCGTGGATGCGCGCGCTGGCGTCGCCGTCGAACTCGTGTTCGTAGGCCGCGCCGACGTAGGCGTCGGTTTGAGCGCTCAGGTTCCAGGTCAGACGACCGCCGATGCGTAGCCGTTGCGAATCGACGGCGGAGAACTTCAACGGGTGATTTTCGACATCGCCCTTCACCGTCACTGAATCGCCCTTCTGATGCGTCCACAGGTATTTGCCGTAGACTTCCGCGCCGAGACCGGGTTGGAGTTTCCAGACGTAACCCGCGCCGAGGTGACTGCCGAGGTAGCCGGACTTGGCGTCGTACTTGGCGCGCACGCCGTCGGCGGCAAATTTGCCGGTGTAGTCGTTTTTCAGCGTTCCCGCGCGCAGCGATGCCTCGAAGTACGCGCCGCCCGCCAGGTCGAGACGCCCCAGCACGCCGCCGCCCGTGTAGCGGGTATCGCCGTCGCCCTTGACGCTGGCGTAGCCATGAAAACTGTTGTGCGTGTCGTAGTCGCCTTCGCCGGTTTCGACGAACACGCCGCCGCTGAGGCGTCCCGCGCTGACCTGGGTCGACGCGCCGATTCCGGCGAGGACGTTGTAGCCCTTGGCGTTGACATGCGAGCCGGTCTCGTAGCGCGAGTCGCCGTAGCCGATGGCGGCGAAGCCGCCGTTCTGGCGTTCGGTTCTGGCGAGCAGCGCGGTGATTCCCTGGCCGGTCGACAGATCGGCGGCCTGGTTCAGCGCCGCGGTTCCGCCCAGATAGCTTTCGGCGAAGGCTTTGGTTTGCGGGTGGGCGTGAACGTTGTCGAAAACGACGCGCACAGCGCTGTTGTCGGATTCGAGCCTGGCGACGCCGAGCAGCGCGATGCCGCCTTGCACCTGGCTGCTGCCGTTGGCGAGTGTGGGCGTGCCGGTGATCGCTCCGGGCGTCGTCGCCTTGAAGGCGATGGCCGAGCCGGACGTCAAGGCGCTGGCCGCGGTGGTGGTTACGTTGATGACGCTGCCGTCGAGGTTGCTGGAACCCGTGTTCGTGTCGGTCAGCGTGACGATGGCTTCACCGTCAGCAAGGATGGCGGGGACTTCCAGGTTGTAAAACTGAAAACCGTTGACGCTGGCGACCGAGCCTTTCCAGCCGAGGGTGTTGAGGGTGTTGCCGGTGAAGGCGTCGTTGCCGCCGCTGCTGCCGGTGACACGACCGCCATACAGTCTGACGCTCGAATCGAGGGTGACGTCAGCGCCGATGTTGACGGTGTTGCTGGTGGCTTTGCCGTCGCCAGCCACATACCCGCCATAGACGTTGGCGTAAACTTCGGCATGACCGTTCAGGTTGACGCTGTTGCCGATGGCATTGCCGTCGCCGGTATCCACAACCCCGCCAATGATGTCGCCGTTGTCAGTGACTTTGGCGTTGTCGTTCAGGGTGACGATGTTGTAATTGGCGTTGCCGGTGCCATCCACCCACCCGCCAAGCACGTCTTCCTTGGCTTCGACATTGCCGCTCAAAGTGACGCGGTTGCCTTCGGCATCGCCGCTGCCTTCGACTAACGCGCCGGAGACATTGCTGTCAACCGTAATCTTGCCCGCCGCGCCGTTCAGGGTGACGCTGTTGCCGGCGGCCTTGCCGCCGCCCACATACGCGCCAGCGACGCCATTTTCGGTCTGGATAGCCAAAGCGCCGGTCGCCGTGATGGAAACCGTGTTGTTGTTCGCGGTGTTCGTGGTTTGCGAACCATCCACATCGCCGCCGACAATCATGGTGCCCGTCGTGGTGCCATCGCCCAAAGTCCCCTTTCCGTTGATGATGACCTGGTTGCCGTCGGCGCTGCCGCCGTGCGTCGTAGACTGGTACGCGGTTGTGCCCGTGTTCCAGAAGAGCCCAACGATCCCGCCGCCGACGCTTCTGTCAATATCGAGGTCGCCGGTGAGGGTGACGATGTTGCCGTCGGCTTTGCCGGTGTCGTAGACTTGGCCGCCGAAAACGTCGCCGCCGACGGTGGACGCGTTGATGGTCACTTTGTTGCCACTGGCGATGCTGATGACGTCGCCGTTGCAGCTAAATTGGATTACGCCGCCGATGACATCTTTAGTGATGCTGTATCCGCTGATATCGACGATGTTCTCGTTGGCCGTGCTGTTCGCCGCCAGGCTGCCGCTGGAATACAAAAAGTACGCGCCAAATACGGAGTCAGTGACGGTGCCGCTGCCGGTCAGCGTCACCTGGTTCTTGTCGGCGTGGGCTTCGATGCCGCTTTGGCGATAGACGATTTTAGCGCCATAGACCTCCGCGCCGCTGTCGCTGTTGGTCAACGTCACCTTGTTCTCGCTGGCGCTGCTGACCTTGCTCGCCATCTCGGCAAAAACGATACCGCCGCCCGCGCCGTCGCTGACAGTAGCGTTGGTGACGGTGACGATGTTCTTGTCCGCGTCGCCGAAACCTTGAACACCGCCGCCATGCACGGCGCCGTCAATCGTGGTGTTACCTTCGCCAGTGACGCGCAGCTCGTTTTCGGTGACGGTACTCTTGCCGGTGCCGCCTGTGTTGTCCGACAAGCCGCCGTAGGAATCGCCGCTGACTTTCGCGTCCTCTTCCAGAAAAACCTTGTTGCCGGAGACGGTGACGTTCGCGGAGCCAGTGACCTTGGCCGTGCCGCCCTGGACGCCCTGGACCTCGCCATCGTGCACCGTGACTGTGTTGCCCGTGATACTCAGGTCTGCGCTCGAACTCGATCCCGCGCCGCCCACGACCAGACCGTTGATCGTGATGCCGTCGTTGACCGTGACCGAGTTGTTTTTCACCTCGCCGCCGGATTGCGAACCGCCGCCCACGATGTCGTAGCCATTGCCCGATCCTGAGCCAACATAGCTGGAACCGACCACAACGTCGTTGCCTTCAGCGCTGAGGGAACCACTGCCTATGCCGGGTGCGATGGCTTCGTTGCCGGTGCCGAGGGGGTTAGCACTGGAGGTTATATCGTTGCCGGTAGCAGCGCTGCCGTTGATGGTCACGCCATCATAGACGTTCGCCGCCATGACCGAACCAGGCACAGAAAGCGCGCCGACGACGGCCAGTGCCGGCAAGGCGGCGAGAACGTTCAGGAAGATTTTGCGACGCGAAAACGCGGGGGGGGGGGGGGCAATAATGAGATGAGACATGGTGCAACTCCTTCAGTGGATTAAAAAAACAACGAAAAAAGCCCCGCCGTCCGCATGGCCAGAAGCCGCACGGAAGGAAGGGCAGTGGAACAACGAAACAACGGGAAAAACGGAAAAACCCGCCGCGCGAACGCCGAAGAAAACGGCGGCAAGCGTAAACGCGCGCGCGAGGCGATCCACGACCGTTCAGGCGCGACAAATCCCCCGGAACTCAAGAACCGGGAGAAACGCGAAAAACCGAAAGGGGAATAAAAGGCGCGCCCAAGCGCGCGCGAGAAAGGCGCGCCCAAGCGCGCGCGAGGAAAAGCCAGAAGCTAGCTGCTTGCTCGCTTGCTTGCTTGCTTGCTTGCTTGCTTGCTTGCTTGCTTGCTTGCTTGCTTGCTTGCTTGCTTGCTTGCTAAAGATTATTTGGCCGACTTTGGAAAAGTCAATGGGAAAATTCATGCTTCAAAAAGTTTCTTGGAAAACGCGACAGGTTGAAAACGCGCTCATCATACACGTGTCACGAACCTCGCCAAATCATTTTTGAAAAAATCTGTGTGCAACGTGAAATTGTGTTGCATTTTCTCCACAACCCGCACACGGCAGCCGACGGGAAACCCCGAAAAGTCAAAACCCGTCATTCCCGCGCAAGCAGGAATCCAGATGTCGGATTACGCCGCGCTTATCCAACCTGCAGAACCGCGCGCCCGCTTTTTGATATTCATGGGCGTTTGAAACATGGCCAGGTTTCGGCGCGTCTTGCCATGTTGGGCGCGCTTTCTTATAGTTGGGGTGTCCTTGAGTTTATTTGTAGGCATTTTTTCCGGGATATGGTTTCGATGCCTACAATAATACCGACAGACTCGCGGTGTGGAAAGGTTGGTTACGTTTGGAAAAGGTGGGGAACGGTGGGGTAAAAACAGCCAAAACGCTTGATTTTGCGTGGGTTTTAGAGGGGTACGGTGGGGAATGGCGGGGAACGATGGCGATGCCTTGGCGGAGAGAGGGGGATTCGAACCCCCGTTAGGGATTACCCTAAACACGCTTTCCAGGCGTGCGACTTAAACCACTCATCCATCTCTCCAGAGGGCGGATTTTAGCAGAAGCTTTCAGAATCAACAAACTATAGTTTTCCAACACGGCATGAGTCTGAAGTCGAGTGCGTGTTTTCAATGAGGTATGAGTCTAAACGCGGGCAAGATTTTCCGACCAAGTAGATTTTGGTTTGCGGACAAAGACATGGATGGGTAAACAACGAAATTCGATGCCCTTGAAAAAAGAATTTCGACAAATATAAATCACAAATTCCGAAGGTATCGAAGCAAAAATTCTTCGGCGACGATCCAGGCAGGAATCATTCAAAACGCACACGCGGATCGACCAGCGTATAGGAAATATCGGTCAGGATCAGCCCAGCGATGTACAGCACCGAACCGATGAAGACCATCGAGCGCACGACGGCGAAATCCTGTGCCTGGATGGCGTCGATGGTGTAGCTGCCGAGGCCCGGAATGCCGAAAAACGATTCGGTCAGCAAGGAACCCATGAAGAGCAACGGGATGACCGCAACGACGCCGGTCAGAATCGGGATCATGGCGTTTTTCAGCACGTGGCGGAACAGCACGTCGATTTCGGAGAGTCCCTTGGCGCGCGCCGTGCGCACGTAATCCTTGCCGATCTCTTCGAGAAAGATCGTGCGATACCAGCGCGTCGATGAGCCGATTCCGGAAACCAGACCGATCGCCACCGGCAGAATCAGGAACTTCCAGGCGTCCAGCCCGGCGCTGAAGCCGGAAATCGGCACCAGCCGCCAGAGCTTGCTGATCAGATATTGACCGCCAATGATGTAAAACAGTCCGGAGATCGACATCATCGCCACGCACAGCACGACGCCCCAGAAATCGAGACGGGTGGCGCGGAAAAAGGCCAGCAGCAGCGCGCAGCTCACCGTCACGAACAGCCCCAGCGTGAAGGTCGGCACGGCGATGGCCAGCGACGGTACCATGCGCAGACGGATTTCGCGCGTGATGTCGCGTCCGTCCTCGGCGCGCCCGAAGTCCCCGGCGAACATGCGCGCCGATTTGGCGAAGAAGATCGTCTCGCTGAGTACGCCGATTCCCGTCGCGCGGGTGTTTACAAACAGCGGTTGGTCATAGCCGCGTTCGGCCTTCCATTGCCCGATCGCCTCCGGCGTTACGCGCTTCACTCCAAGCTGCATGCGCGCCATGTCGTCCGGCGTGTTGACGATGAAGAACAGCGCGAAGGTAATCAGGTTCACCCCGATCAGGATCGGAATCGCGTAGAGGAGACGGCGCAGGAGATAGGCGAACATGAGAACCTGAAAAAAGCGGTTTGACCGCAACGGACACGAAGGAAAAGAAATCCGCCGCGGTGATTAAAACCCGAATTATAGGTGTTATGGCATCATCCTGGAAACCGCGGTTGACCGCTCATTTCTTTGAAGGAAGTACTCTGATGCCAGGGTCTTCTTCCTCTCTTCTGAAAGTCGGTGATACCGATAAGGGGGGAAGACGGATGGACATCATTTCGGCTTTCAGCAAACCTGACGCTCTTGTGTCCTCAGCTCTGGCATTCAGATGGAGAACATACCTCCGTTAGCGTTTTCGTCTTCGGCAGGGCGAGCTTTGCGCGCAAGCAGTGTTTCGCCCATGGCGGCGATTTCCGTTGCGCGGTGACAGGCGGCGCGATGTTCATGCGTGATTCCGTCGGCGCTCTGGAAGAACTGTGATTGCAGCAGAGGTTCTTCCTGTGCGCATTTTGGAAGTGAAAAAGGGCAGCGTGGGGCGAGGCGGCAGCCCGCTGGTGGATGTATGGGGCTGGGAACCTCTCCGCTCATGGCAAAGCGTTTTTTCAACGCGGCGCGAAACGTCCCTGGAGGTACAGCAGATGCCATGAGCGCCCATGAATAAGGGTGCCGCGGTCCTGAGAACAGGCTGACCGCCGGCGCGTACTCCACAATGCGCCCCAAGTACATTACGGCGATGTAATCGCACAGATATTGCACTACTCCAAGATTATGGGAGATAAAAACAAAGGTCAGGCCGAAATCCTGTTGCAACCGGCGCAGAAGATTGAGAATCTGCGCCTGAACAGCCATATCCAGAGCGGATACGGCTTCATCGCACAGCACAATATCCGGTTTGGAAACCAAGGCTCTTGCTATCATCAGCCGTTGCCGCTGACCGCCGGAAAACTGGTGCGCAAAAAGATGCCCGGCTTCTCCGGACAGACCAACGGCTGTCAGCATTTCCCTTACCGTCTCGTTGCGCTCCCGCGCATTGCCTATGTCCAGAAGATCCAGTGGCTCGCGGATAATGGCCGCCGCACGTTGGCGTGGGTTCAGGGCGGAAGCCGGATCCTGAAAAATCATTTGGAAGCGGTGACGCATTGCGCGCAGGGCGGTTCCCTCCATGCGGGTAATGTCCACGCCGTCCAGATGTATCGTGCCGGAAGTAACGGGAATGGCGCGCATGATGGCCTTGGCGGCAGTTGATTTGCCGGAGCCGCTTTCGCCCACGATACCCACGGAGCTGCCGGGCAGGACGGAAAAACTCAACCCATCAACAGCGCGGAGCATTTGCGCCGGACGCAACAGACCGGATCGACCGAGCGGCAGATGCACTTTGAGATTGTCTACCGCAAGCATGGGCGGCTTATTCATACGGCATTTTGCAAGCATTCGGGCTGATGCCGCCAGCAGGCCACGTTATGCCCAGCACATCCGGGAGCGCTTTCCCGCAGTGTGGGGGCACTCTCAAAACAAAGCCCGTCCGCCAGCAGACAGCGAGTGGCAAAGGGGCAGGCGGCGCTTCGTTTGCCCAGAGGCGGCACCATGCCGGGAATTTCCGCAAGCAGCGCCCGCTGCTCTTGGGCCTGGTCGCCCAGATACAGACGGGGCACGCAGGCAATAAGCCCGCGCGCGTAAGGGTGCAGCGGCTCCCCCAGCACCTTTTCCATGCTTCCGGCTTCAACGCAGCGCCCGGCATACAAAACAACCAGCTCATCCGCAATATCCACTACCGCGTCCAGATTATGCGTAATCAGCAGAATGCACGTTCCGGTTTGGCGCTGTAAATCCGCCAGCAGATCAAAAATCTGCGCCTGCACCGTCACGTCAAGGGCGGTGGTCGGTTCGTCCGCAATCAGCAGATCCGGCGAGCAAGCCAGGGCGATGACGATCATGACGCGCTGCCGCATACCGCCGGAAAGCTCATGCGGGTAGGCGTCAACGCGTGTTTCTGCAGCCGGGATACCCACCATGCGCAGCCATTGAATGGCGCGTTCCCGGCAGGCTTTTCTCCCCAGTCCCTGATGCAGTGAGAGCACTTCCGCAATCTGATAGCCAATGGTGAAAAGGGGATTCAAGGCGGTCATGGGTTCCTGAAAGATCATGGACATCCGGCTGCCGCGGTACTTGCGCAGCGCCTCCGGCGGCAATTGCGATATTTCCTCGCCGCCCAGAAACACAGCGCCGGAAGATACCCGAAAGCCTTCAGGCAAAAGACCCATGATGGCAAGTGCCGTCATGCTTTTGCCGCAGCCTGATTCACCCGCGAGCGCCAAGGTTTTCCCCGGCTCTATGCGCAGAGAAAGTCCTTCAATGACAGGAACGCGCACACCGTTCAGATCGAGCGTCACTGTCAGATCACGCAGTTCCAGAGCGGCGGTCATCTGCTACATCCTTTTTTGCGCGAGAGGATTCAGGACATCGTTCAGTGCGTCGCCGATAAGACATACGCTGAGCACCGCAAGAAAAATAGCCGCGCCCGGTATGGTGACTGTCCACCACGCACCCAGAATATACTCGCGGTTCTGGCCGATCATCAGTCCCCAGCTCAGTTGATTGGGGTCGCTCAATCCAAGAAAGCTCAAGCTGCCTTCAAACAGAATGGCAAGACCTATGGCAAAGGCGCTGGCGACAATGATTGGCGGCGAGGCGTTGGGCAGTATTGTTTTCAGAAGAATATACCGTGGCGACGCTCCGGCTATGACCGCTGCCAGCACAAAATCGCTTTCCCGCAAGCGCATGAATTCGGCTCTGGTCAAGCGGGCTACGCCGATCCAGTTGACCAAGCCAATGGACAGCGTCATGACTGGAAATGACGCGCCGAAGAGCAGAAGGAGCACCATGGCGAACAGCAAAGGGGGGAGTACCTGAAACAGTTCAGTTATTTTTGTGAGCGCGGTGTCCAGCCACCCGCCAAAATAACCGGAAAGTCCTCCCAGAATAAGGCCAGTGAGAATGGACACGCTGGCGGCGGCGGCCCCCACGCCGAGAGTTGTCCGCCCGCCGTGGATAATGCCCGCGAAAATATCGCGGCCAATGTAATCCGTGCCAAACCAGTAAAATCCATCAGGCGGTGAAAACGGCGCTCCGGCTATCTCAAATGGGGCGACTGTGTATAAGAACGGGCCGAGCAACGATACAATTAGAATAAACAGAAAAAGGCCGCCGCCCAGAATCCCCGCCGGATTACGCAAAAAAAGAAGCAGACCTTTACGGAACAGCGCATGGGTAGCTTCCTCCTCATGACGTTCCGGGAGGCAGACGAATCGATGCGCAGCCGTGGATACGCTGCTCATGCCCGACTCTTTTTCCGGATTCTGGGGTCAATGGCTTGGTAGGCCAAATCGGTCAGCATATTTGCGATTACCACCAGCATGGCGGAAAAGAGCAGAATACCGAGCAGCAGAGGATAATCTCGCCGCATAATGGATTCAAAAACAAGTCGCCCCAAACCGGGCCAGGAAAAAACCGTTTCCACAAGAATCGCTCCGGCAAAGAGTGTTCCGAAATGCATTCCCATAAGCGTAACGACAGGAATCAGTGCGTTGCGCAAGGCGTGCTTGCCGATTACCGTCCATTCTCCAAGCCCCTTGGCACGCGCCGTGCGGATATAGTCGGCGCGCAATGTTTCCAACATGCTCGCCCGCGCCAGGCGGCTGTACTGCGCGGTATTGAGAATGGCCAGGGTTACGGCTGGCAGCGCCAGATGATGCAGTACGTCAATGGCATAGGCCGCGCCGCTTTTGGGATACGCCACATCGGTCATGCCGCTCACGGGAAACAATGGGACAAAAAGGGCAAAAGAGACCAAAAGCACAATGCCGGTCCAAAAAACCGGCGCGGCATAGCCCACCAGCGAAAAGACCGAGACAATATGGTTGAACAGGCTTCTGGGTCTGTAGGCACTCAACACACCCAGCAACACTCCAACGACAAAGGACAGTGCCAGTGCGGAAAGCACCAGCAACGCGGTGGCCGGCAGACGATCCAGTATCAGATGCAGCACCGGCGCGTTAAAGTAAAATGATTCGCCGAGATTACCACTGGCTACCTGGAGCAGATAGCCAGTGAGTTGTTCACAAAAAGAGCGATCCAGCCCGAAACCGTGGCGGAGGTCCGCCACGATTTCAGAAGTAGACCCGCCCATGGAAGCGGCGATCGCTTCCGCCGAATCTCCCGGCGCAAAATGCACAAGTGTGAAGTTGAGAGCTGCCACGGCAAGCAGGAGCAACAGCGCATAAAAGACTTTGCCTATTACGCCGCGGAGAAGTTTGAGCATGGCATCACCCCAATTCCGCTACTGCTTGAGCGGGGTTTCCCAGTAAACTTCGTCCAGCGGCGACATCAGCCCCCAGATGGTCAGAGGCAAATTGCCCAATCCATTAACAAAAGCCGAATGATGCGGGATTGAGCTGATGAAAAAGGTCGGAACCTCATTCACCACGATGCCCTGAAACTCATCGTAGATCGCCTTGCGTTTTACGTGGTCATTCTCCACCGCCGCCCGTGCCAAAAGCTCGTCCACCCTGGGGTTGGCATACTGTGCATTATTGCTCCAGATAACGCCTTGGCGGATATTGGAGGTCAGGAACGTCCGCGCAACGCCTATCACCGGATCGCCCCAGTTAAAAAGGCTGTCCACGGTGATCTGATAATCGAAGTTGGAAACGCGTTTTGCCCAGGCAGGCAAATCGGCGGAAGTCCGCACTTCGACGGCAATGCCGATCTTTTTCAGCTGCGGCCGCAAATAGTCCGCAATAACGCGGTCGTAACCGGGCGTATTATCAACGGCCAGGGCAAAACGGACACCGTCTTTGCCTTGGGGATATCCGGCCGCATCCAGCAGGGCATTGGCCTTTTTAAGATCGACCTTGAACTGCTCCACCTTGTCAGTATAAAAAGGGGATCCCACGGCGATGGGGCCATATAGAGGCTTGGCCCGACCACGCAAGATATTTTTCAGAAAAAAATCGCGATCCACGGCATAGGCAATGGCCTGACGCACCCGGACATCATTCACGGGTTTGGCCTGGGTATTGAATTCCAAAAGACTCGTGGCCCCGATGCCTTCATACCCCCTGTCCGTCAGGACAATATCCTTGAGGGATTCCAAGCGTTGAATGGACGCGGCATTGGAAATAAAACTCAGAACATGAATGTTTTTACGTTCCAGTTCCAGCAACAGACTGTTATCGTCCGGCAAAGTGCGCACCACGATTTTGTCCAGATAAGGTCTGCCCGGAATAAAGAATTTGTCAAATTTTTCCAGTACATAATAGTCACCCTGTTTATATTCCACAAACTTGTAAGGCCCGGAGCCTACAGGTTTCAGATTGGCTGGATGGGTTTTGAGGTCTTCCCCCGTGTCATATATGTGCTTTGGCAAGATGGGCATAAGCCCTGGCGACATGGCACGCAGAATGGCGGGATGCGGATGTGAAAGACGCAGGATCGCCGTGTGCTCATCCGGCGTTTCAACGGTTTCCACCGGGGCCAGCATGGGCTGGAAAGGATGATTCTTTTTGATGACGTCTATGGAAAAGGCCACATCCTTTGAAGTTACGGGAACTCCGTCATGAAAGAGCGCGTTTTTGACCAGATGCAACGTTACGCTTTTACCGTCAGGCGAGATTTTCCAGGATTCCGCCAGATAGGGCTGTGGATTCCATTTGTCGTCATAACGCAGGGGACTGGCGAAAATTTGGGTGCTGGCATAGCCGGTGGAAGAACCGGACTGCACCGCGCCGTTAAAATGACGCAATACCTGTGTGGTGCCGAGCACCAGTGTGCCGCCGCTTTTGGGTTCGGCGGCGAGGCTCGCGCCGGCGCCGATGGCGAGCACCAGGATCGGGGCAAATCCATGCAGCAAAAAATGTTTCCAGTCGATAACCATGTTCTTTCTCCTTATATAAAAATGGTACGGCGCAATTTAATCTGAATTACGCCTGGGTTATGCGCTTGACAGTACAGCGCTATGCGCGAAAACGATCCAGATGTCCTATGAGTGGGTAGCGGGCGCGTTCTTCCGCAACCCGGATTTGCAAGGTTTGACCTGTCTCTTCCACAGGTTCGATAATCCAGACGGTGGAAAGGTCAGCATCCGCACCCATAAGTTCTTGAAGCTTCACATATTGCCGCTCAAATTCAGGTCCACTGATATGGGCTTTTACCGGCACCCCCTTGATCTGCCAACTTTTGCCGTCCGCCGTGAGCACATTGATCGCAACCTTTTTTTTGAACCAGATGCTGTAGACAAGGTTCCGGTTGGTCTGCGAAGTTTCTACAATTTCCAGATATTGCAGGTTGCGTTCTGTCTCGTCCAGAGAGATGGATCCCTTGAAAACCACATGGGGATTGCCGTTTTTATCCACACTGGCCAGCGCCTTGAGACTGGAGCTGTCTTGCAACGCCGCGCGCAGATCAGCCTGTAGTTCGATGCCCATTTTGCATTCCTTTGCATATCGCTGTGGGAGGCGAAGCCTCTCTCTTGAAATCAACCTTGAAAATTCTTTTCATTTTTGCTTGTTTTTGCAATGAAACATTAGATCCGGGCCAAATCGGTGTTGGGGTGGTTGCCGCAAGTGCGGAAGTCGTCAAAATAAACTTCCTGCCTGTATTTGCGCTGCAAAGCATCCAGCCCCACGGCGACCTGGATAAGATATTCCAGCGATGGCGCGCGCTGATTCCGGAGCGGCGTATTGCCCCGGATCTGCCAGACAGTCTGGGCAATACCCACGCCGTGGCTGATAAAATCTTCCGCTTCGCGCAAGGTGCTTTCCAGGGCTTCCTCTTCCGAAGTAAAGCCCACAGGCCGGGAAAACTCCACGCCGGAGACGATTCCGGTATTCACATTGTGTTCCCCAAAGACATCCACCGCCCGGAACAGGCGCTCTTTCCAGCCTTTATAGCCTATGCGTTCCGCCTTGCCAGGGCAGAGCCAGTTAAAAATATTCTCGTTCAGTACTTCAATATCGGCGGTATAACTGCTCAGGATTGTTTCTTCATACAGGCGGCGCAGCTGCTTTTCCGTATATGCGGTGGCAATAAGTTGGGTAAGTATCTTTTTTGTGCTGAAGAGTTCTCCAAGCCGCCGCAAAAGATGCGCATACATGTTGACTTCTTCATCCAGCAGTTCCCCTTCTCCGCCAAGGAGGGTGCCGCAACAGAGCTGGATCATGCGCAGACGCCCGGGTTGCTTCAAGACTTCGGCGACAGTTTCCACAACGTCATCTTCGTTGATCAACATGTCCTTTTTTTCTTTTGTCGTCTTGCAAGTCGATGCGATGGCGCAAAACTTGCAACCTTTGCCACCCGCACCTGCCTTCCAGAAATCGCAAAATTGGTACATGGCAATGCCGATGCGTTGAGGGCGTGCGTTGACTACCTGCCACATGGGCGTTCCCCGGCTGGTCAGTTTGTCGAAATAGTCGGGCTTGGGCCAGTAGGATACCTCAGTCACAACAGTGCCATTGTCCGTAAGCACGGCCTTGCCATCTATCAGATCAACTACAAAGGCGTCTCTGCCGCGCCCGCTTTTGGCAGAGTCGGCGTCCATCTCCTCCATAATGATGCTGGTGCCGTCATTGAGAATAAGGCCGTTGGGTTCCCCATTTTCCTTTTCCTGATATATGCCGCGCATTTTGAGGGCTGCAACGTCATGATTCACCGCCTGAAGCGCTTTTTTTGAAAAAAGAACACCACGGCGCTGGACGTCTGTTTTGATAATGACGTAAGGCGATACATCGCCATGCGAGGCCATGACTTCATCAAGAGAAGGCTCTGTGTCCCTCCAGTTTTCCTGTGCGACCGCCATATATCCCTTCATGGTATATTTTATACTTGTAACCGTCCTCTCGGGCACCTATCATGCCTTCAACTTCGCCAAATACGCCGATCGCTACCTGGCTGAAGCGCAATATCGCTTCAACCGGCGTTTCGACTTGTCGGTCATCCTTCGCCGATTGCTCCGCGCCTCCGCCACTACTCGGCCTTATCCCATCCCCGTCCTTAGAATGTCTGAGGTTCGTTGATAATCAAGTAACCCTTTGATTGTCAACGAGTTTTTATGCTCCGGCCCTGCGAATACCGGCGGGGCGATTGCCTGAATTTTTGTAATCATTGATCGAGGGTTGAAATGTGACATGAGAGGACGCCGTCCGGTATCATCGCCCCCTTCGCGCCGAACAGCGCCCAGGCCAGATGGCGCGGCGCGTGTTCGTAGGGGCAGACCGATGTGTCTGCCTTTGTCCCTTCCTTGACAAGGGGCAGGCGAAGGGCATGGGGTCATGGGGCGCACGGCGAGTCGTTCAAACCCAACCATCCGGGGCGCACTGCGGCGCCCGGAACCTCTCTGGCGCGGCGTTTGTTCTGTAGGGGTAGACCTTGTGTCTGCCCTGGCCGAGGCGTATCGGAGGCCCCTACGGTAGCCATTCCGCCCGTCTCTCCGGTCACCTCCTCGGTGACTGACCACCGGACAACTGGTGTGCTACAAAACCGGACAACCTGGAAACTCGTGACATGGGGAAAAGAACCACATTGCCGCCGGAACGGAAACGTGCTTGAATGTGAAACAGATTAGGCGG
>JAITNL010000126.1 GCA_031290495.1 Accumulibacter sp. | reverse complement strand
CATCGATGCCTTTACTCGCGCCCATAATCAACAAGCGACTCCATTCGAATGGACAAAGTCTGTTGTCTATCAAAAAATCCCAAAAAATACAGTTAGTGATTTATGCAACTAGGTACTAGGAAATACGCGCGGATCGCATCGGGCGCAAGCAGATCATCACCGTGGTCACGAAAGATCGCTTGGGCGGCTTGGGCGAACTGCTTCAATTCAGACAGTGGTTTCCAATCGGCGTTGGCGACGGCAAACACCAGCACTTCGCTGTCAGAGGCGCTGAACCTCCCCTCGCGGTTGCAACGCCCCGCCGCCTGGGCGATGGAATCCAGCCCCGCCTCGGCACGCAGCACGAGCGGAAAATCCACGTCGACACCCGCCTCGATCAATGAAGTCGACACCAGCCGGCATGGCCGACCGCTTTTCAGGTCTTTGCGTATTTCATCCAGCACCTTGCCGCGATGCCTGGCGCACATCAGGGTGGTGAGATGGCGCGCACCGGGCCAATCGGCTATCGCCTGATAGAGCGCGCGCGCGTGGCGGCGGTTGTTTACGATGCACAGCACCTGTTCGGCGTTGCGCAGACGTTCGGCCAACGCATCGTCGTCGAGCGTGCCAATGTGGCGGACCGTGACCGTTTCAGCTTGTCGAAGAGCGTCGGCGGATCGGGCGCGAGTTCTCGCACGTTTTCCAGGCCGTCCTTGAGATCGGGCATTTGCAGCGCCGGTTGGGTGGCGGTGCACAACACCACGCTCGTCCGGTAATTGCGCGCCAGTTCGTCGATGGCGGCGACCGTCGGGCGCAGGAGCTTGATCGGCAAGGTTTGCGCCTCGTCAAGAATTACCACGCTGCCCGCGATGTTGTGCAGCTTGCGGCATTGCGATGAACGCGCCGCGAACAGACTCTCGAAGAACTGCACCGCCGTGGTGACCACGATAGGCGCGTCCCAGTTTTCCATCGCCAGCCGGAGTTTTTCCCTTGCTTGATGGCGTTCAGCATCGTCGCGCGCCGGTTGCGGCGCGATGTAGGCGCTGTGGTGCTCCAGCACCGCTGCCTTTCCCAGATCGCCCAGGGCTTCGCGAAATACCTTGGCATTCTGTTCGACGATGCTGGTAAATGGGATGACGAAGATCACCCGCCGCAGACCGTGTTCGATCGCGTGATCCAGCGCGAAAGCGAGCGAGGCCAGCGTCTGGCCGCCCCCCGTGGGCACGGTGAGCGAAAACAAGCCGCGATCGAGCGTCGCTTGTTACCGCACATGTTCGAGAATCCCTGCGCGTATCCGATTGACGTCAGAATCCGCTGCAAAACCGGCCAGATGCTCATTCAGCCGTTTACGCAACGTCTCAAGCGATGGCGCTTTTGCGTCGCGCACCGAATCGCGCCCTTCCACCCGGTCATAAAACGCCTCGGTGTCGAGATAATCGGCATCGACAAGACATGAAAACAACATGCGCGCGAGAAACGCGAGCTGGAAGCTCTGCCGCGCTTTCACGCGGTTGAATGTCTTCACATTGCCGAGCTTTTCCGGCAAGTCGATCTCTTGCCGCCAGGCATCCAGCAACGGCGGCAGCCCCTCGCCGCACAAACGATCGTGCAAGGTAGTGCGCGTGGCGCGATCTCCGCTGACCAGACCATCGGCCAGCCCGGCGTGATGTCCGGCGATGGCATAGGCCAGCAGATGCCCGGGCGGCCCATACTTGTCTACCGCCAGCTTCGCTCCGCGCGTGGCGTGATCCACCCGCAAGGCCGCCCCGGCGAGGCGGCGCTGAAAGTCCTCCGTACACTTGCCGATGTCGTGCAGCAACCCCGCCGCCGCCGCGAGTTCTCCAGCGTTGAAAATGGCGGCAAACTTGCTGGCAAGCGCGCTTACCGCCCGGAGATGTTCCGCCAGCGTCTGCCAGTCGGAACGATCCGGGTTCGATGTCGAATGGGCGAAGAATTTCATTCACGCTCCCGTGCCGACCGTTTCCGCTCACTAAAAACGGAATGTCGTCGGCGAAGTTTCCGAACCCCGTATCTTGCCGCACCGGACGCGTCGGCGCGAAATCAGCCCAACCATTCGCTTCCGGAATGCGTCCGTTACTTCCCATGAATGGACATAGACCTTGGCCATCCGCTATTCCCGCGCGGGGAACCGCCCGAATCAGCGGCGCAGTCTATATTGTTCATCGACAAATTCTGTCAAAAATCTTCCTGTCATTGCGTTGGATAACGGAAGCAGTCAAACGACGGCGATACGCTGGAAGACCAGGTTTCTGGTCAAGCGGCTGGAAGGTCTTGAAGACGAAGCACTGTTGGCACAAGAGTCGGTGGTATCGAAAGACGTGGTCTGGCGCTTATCGACCTCGGCGAGTTGGCTGAACATGGTGGAAATCCGGTTCGGAATTTCAAGCCTGGGATCCCCGCGTGGAGGCAGTTTCGTCTCGACGGACGACATCAGGAAACAGATGGCACATCCTGAATAACCGAGGTCGAATGCCTCTGTGCTAGACTTTCCGCTCATTTCATCGTGACCTGAAAATCATGGCTGGCAATACCTTCGGAACCTTATTCACCGTCACTTCCTTCGGCGAATCGCACGGTCCGGCCATTGGCTGTGTGGTGGATGGCTGCCCGCCGGGACTCGATCTGCGCGCGGCGGACATCCAGACGGAACTCGACCGGCGCAAGCCGGGAACTTCGCGGCACGTGACGCAGCGCCGCGAACCGGATACGGTCGAGATTCTTTCCGGCGTGTTCGAGGGAAAAACGACGGGGACGCCAATCGGTCTGCTGATCCGCAATCAGGATCAACACAGCGAGGATTACGGAAACATTGCCCAGACCTTCCGCCCAGGGCACGCCGACTACGTTTGTACGCAAAAATACGGTTTTCGCGATTATCGCGGCGGCGGGCGTTCCAGCGCGCGCGAAACGGCGGCGCGCGTGGCGGCGGGCGCGATTGCGCGCAAATGGCTCAAGGCGCGTTACGGCGTGACCATCCAGGGCTGGATGAGCCAGCTTGGGACAATCGAAATCCCTTTTATCGACCCCGCGCGGATCGACGAAAACCCCTTCTTCGCGCCGAACGCGGCAATCGTACCGGAGCTTGAAGACTACATCGACGCCTTGCGCGAATCGGGCGACTCGGTCGGCGCGAAGATCGGCGTGGCGGCGCGCGGCGTTCCTCCCGGCTGGGGCGAGCCGGTTTTCGACCGCCTGGACGCCGGCATCGTTTACGCGATGATGGGGATCAACGCCGTCAAGGGAGTGGAAATCGGCGACGGATTCGCCTGCGTTACCCAGAAAGGCAGCGCACACGGCGACGAAATGACCCCGGAAGGCTTTCTTTCCAACCATGCCGGCGGGGTACTCGGCGGAATTTCCACCGGCCAGGAAATTGTCGTCCGTCTGGCCGTCAAGCCAACGTCGAGCATCCGTCTGCCGCGCCGCTCGATCGACGCGCAAGGGCAGCCGGTGGTGGTGGAAACGCGCGGGCGTCATGACCCTTGCGTGGGCATTCGGGCTGTGCCAATCGCCGAAGCGATGCTCGCGCTGGTGCTCATCGACCATGCCTTGAGGCATCGCGCGCAGTGCGCGGACGTGGATTGCCAGACGCCGAAAATCGGCTTGCCCGTAAAACCGGCGCCGCGCGGCGATAGCCGTTTGTAATCCGTTTGTAATCCAATTCCACTTTCCCGGAAACTTCCGTATGACCAGGCCAGCGAAACATCAGAAACATCACAAACAATGCCGCGGCTGCCGCGGACTTTTGGATTGGCCCGCCTTGGAGATTTTGAACCATCGACGCCGAGGCGGGGTCAATAATGTTCAGCGTCGGCGGTTCTAACCCGTCGGCATCTTGTGACAATGTAACCGTTGGATCGGCAAAGCGTGTGGATGTGACTTGGGGCGACTGTTTCGCTCATACCATTATTTGCTCCACGGGTACAGGATAAAGAGCGAGCGTGTTATGCCCCCTATCTCTGCATCGCACTCATTGCGTCTGGCATATTCCAGCCGCCTTATGGAAAAATTTTATGTCTGGATGACCCAGACCTGGGCCGTCAGTTCCACGATGCACGCCATTCGCAATGGCTTTTTGCTCTGTCTGCCGCTGGTGGTGGCGGGGGCCTTGGCCGTGCTCTGCAACAATCTGCCGTTTCCCGCCTATCAAGCCGCCATGCAGACGCTGTTTGGCGTGAACTGGCGGCAGGGTTTGTTTGCCCTGATCTGGCAAGGGAGTTTCGGCCTATTGTCGCTGCCGATGACAATTGGCATCGCTTACAACCTGGTGCTTGCCCACAATCGGGAAAATCCGCTCGCGCCGGTCAGCCCCGCGATGGCGGGAATGGTGGCATTCGGCGCGTTCGCGATCCTGCTGCCGCCGGAAGACATCCTCGGCCACATGGGCGTGCAAGGGCTGTTTGTCGGCATTCTGGCGAGCGTCGCGGCGACCCGGCTCTTTCTGCGTCTGGTGACCGTCAAGGCGCTGCAAATGCAGATTTACTCGGAAGGCATGGACTCCGCGCCGCAAGCCTTCGCCAACCTGATCGCGGGTTTGGCGGCCCTGTTCGTGTTTGCCGTCGTCGGCATCGGGTTTCGCGCGGTGTTTGGCGTGTCCGTGCATGAAGCCATCCGCGAACTGGTGCTGTTTCCCTTCCAGTTCGGGCTTTTCCACAGCTTGCTGGGCAGCGGCGTCGTCTATGTGTTCGCCACGCATTTGTGCTGGTTTTTCGGATTGCATGGCCCCAACCTGCTGGATCCCGCGACGCACGATATTTTCGAGGCGGCGACGCAGGCCAATCTGGCGGCGCAGGCGCAAGGTTTGTCGGCGCCCTATATCGTCACCAAGAATTTTCTCGATATTTTCGTGTTCATGGGCGGCGCGGGAACGTCGATCTGCCTCCTGGCGGCCATTCTCATCGCCAGCCGCAATCACAGCAGCCGCCGGATGGCCAAGATTTCAATCGTGCCGGGGCTGTTCAACATCAACGAAATCGTGCTTTTTGGCCTGCCGGTCATTTTGAATCCCGTGTTTCTCGTGCCTTTCCTGCTGACGCCGATCATCCTCACGCTGGTCAGTTTTCTGGCCATCCGTTGGGGGTTCGTGCCCTTGCCGACGCTGGCGCCGGAATGGACGACGCCGCCATTGCTGGGTGGATTTGTCGCCACACAGTCCGTGGCGGGCGTCTTCCTGCAAGTCTTCAACCTGACGCTTGGCACGCTCATTTATATGCCTTTCGTCAAAATTTCCGACCGACTCAAGACCGAGCGGCAAAACGAGGCGCGGCGAAAATTGATGGAGATCGCGTGCAACAACAGCGTCGGACCTTCGGGCAAAAAATGTCTTGACCGGGACGATGAAGTGGGCGCGCTGGCGCGCAATCTCGCGCACGAACTGGAAATCGCGATGGAAACGGGCGATGGCCTGTATCTGGAATATCAGCCGCTGGTCGATGGACGCACCCGTCGGGTGGTCGGCGCCGAGGCGCTGGTGCGCTGGCGGCATCCGGTGTTCGGGCCGGTTCCCGCGCCGGTGATCGTCGCCATTTCCGAGGATGGCGAATTTATCCGGACCTTGGGATTGTGGGTGCTCAACGAGGCTTGCGCCGAGCGCGCACGCTGGCAGACGGAGGGGCTGAGCGCGGACTTCAAGACTTCGGTCAATGTGTCCGCGCGGCAGCTCGACGACGAGAATCTGCCGGAAAAGATAGCGCGGTGCCGGGATCACCATCATCTGTCCCGGCCGATGATCGGCATCGAAGTCACCGAATCCGTCGCGCTCGACCCGGACGCGATGCACAACCGGATTCTGACCCGTCTGCACGAACTGGGCTTCGCCATTTCCATCGACGATTTCGGCATGGGCCACAGCTCGCTCGTCTATCTCAAGTATTTCCCGGTCAATGTGCTGAAAATCGACAAGGTGTTGAGCAAGGATGTCGCCAGCAGCAAAATCAGCGCGGAAGTCATCGCCACCATCGTCGAGTTGTGCCGCGCGCTGGAAATCAAGATCGTGGTCGAATTTGTCGAGAACCAGGAGCAGATCGACTGTCTGCACACGCTGGGCTGTCACATTTTTCAAGGGTATTTTTACAGCCCGCCGCTGCGCGGCGACAACATGCTGGCCTATGCCCTGGGGATGAACGCCGCCGCCGACGCGCGGGAACAAGAGCGCGATGCGTCGGCAGATCAGGACGCGGGGACAACATGAAATACGGTGTTGGTGTCAAATCAGGCTGGTTTTCAGCGAGCGCCCTGACGCTATTTGTCATCCTCCTGCCGATGACGTCGGCACGGGCGCAGACAGCTCCCCCCGGCACGCTGTGGCAAGCGCTGAAAGACGCGGAAGTCGGCGGCAGCGTAATGTATTTCCAGCGTCATCGCGAACGCTATCGGGTCGATGAAGATCGCTTCGGCAGCAATCTGCATCACCGCTCCCTGCAAAGCGAAATCCATCTGAGCACGCCGTATGCGCTGGGCAACACGCTGGGGCTTGAGGCTGGCATTTTTGGAACCGCCGATCTGGCCAACGGCGCAGGCGCTCCCGATCACGAAATCAATTTTTTCCCGTGGCAAAACCCTTGGTCGGCCGACTGGTCGAAACGCGACGCGCGCGACGGCTTTTCGCTCTATCGCGCGCATCTGAAAGCGCAACGGATAACGGACAGCGGCCGCTGGTGGGGCAAACTCGGCTACTTCCAGCCGGAAGGCCCCGGCGTACTGGGCGTCAACTGGTCATTGATGCCGGGGACCTATTCGGGCGGGGAAGGCGGTTTCGAGTACGGTTCGCTGTCCGTGGCCGGCGCGTATGTCACCCGTTACAAAGCCCCCTGGTACCGCCACACCTACGCGTTCCTCGACGGTGAAAAGCACGACACCGGCCACCTCTGGTCGCTCGGCGCGCGTTATACCATGACGCCAGGCGTCACCGCCGAGGCCGCTTACGGCGAAGCGCCTGGCTATTTACGCAGCGCGCATCTGAAATTCAATTACGACCGCGACGGGCACCGCGCGAGTTACCACCTGTACGTCATGGGCGACCGCGCCAGCAGCGGTGCCAACGACCTTTACGCGGGCGGCAAGGCGTGGCAGCACGCTCTTTCCTTCTCGCGGGAATTTGCTCCCTACACGTTCAAAGCGGAATTTACCCACACCCGCGCGCCGACCTCCACCGCAGACCATCTGGGCTATTTCGTTTACCGTCTGTCCGGCTGGTACGGCGGCGCGAAAGGTGCGTATGAGCCGTGGTGGGATCACCATTCGGACTGGAACCACAACCGCGAAAGCGCGATCTTCGTCGGTCTTTCCCGCGCCCTGAACGATTGTGGATGGCCGGGCGTCAGCGTCGGCGTCTCCGCCGCGCGCGGCTGGAACGGGCGGGTGCGTGGCGTCTCCGAAACCCTGAAAGAACGCGCCTGGTCGATCGACACGAGCTATCGCGTACTCTCTGGGACTTTGAAAGACACCCGCCTGAGCCTGCATTACACGCGCTACGACAACGGCACACACCTTCCGAGTTGGGACGGATACAAGAATCTGTTTCAGGATGAGCGCGACCTGAAAGTGCTGCTGACGATTCCGTGGTAAGGCGGCGCATCCGCTTTGAAGCGTACAGCGCGTAAATCCATCTTGCAGCGTATCCCGCGCGAGACATGGCGAGCGGCGTAAACGCGCCGCTTATCGAGGGCATTGTGATAGAATGCGCGCGTTTTCTGACAAGTTTTGGCTTTTGCTTTTGCCGCTTTTGCCGCTTTTGCAATACCGGCGTATGTTTTTGTACGCGCCGCGAAATTGCGAAATTGTGGAGTGGTAGTTCAGTTGGTTAGAATACCGGCCTGTCACGTCGGGGGTCGCGGGTTCGAGTCCCGTCCACTCCGCCACTGTTTATCGAATCCGAACCCTGCCGTTCACCGCCAATGCCGGTGGGCGAGGGGTTCGGATTTGTATTATGGTTATAACAATTATTTCCCAAAACGCCTTGTCAGCAACAACCGCCCGCGCCCTGCCCACCATGACTTCCCGCGTCAGTTGTTCAAGCTGGGCATCGGCGGGTTACTGCAGGTCGCCCCGGTGTTCGCCGGGCATGGTGGTTTTCCTTGGGTATGGCGATTTCGTATTGCAGCGGGACGGTTCCACAGGTGACTCATTCGCCGGAAGTCATCACCAGCCTAACGTTCCCGGTTCTCCAGCAAGGAGCGATTGATATCGATCTTGCAACGGGAACGCAGACTCGCCAGATAAACCGAGAGGTCTTCCTGCGCGACGAGGTTCGCGTACTCGTTTTTGAGCGCGTTGAGCTGATCCTCGTCGATTTTATCTGGCCGCGCGACTTCGGTGATTCTGAACAGCGCGTAGCCGTCGCCCACGTTAACGCCGGCATAGGCCGGCAGCTTCCGCGCATCGGCCTTGAAAATGGCTTGCAGAGCCGCCGCCGGCAATGGTGATTGCCGTGCCTGCTGGCGCGACAGGACGCGCGTTTCCGACCACGCGACCTGATCTTCGCCTTTTTGGAGTTCCGCCAGACGCGCTTCACCGGCGCTCGCGGCCTGTTTTACCGCCTCGTCATTCTTCAGGGTTTGTTCGATACCGTCCTTGACCGCGTCGAACGGATGCAGTGCCGCCGCGGCATGTTCGGTCACGCGCGCCGACAGCAGGGTATTCGAGGCAACTTCGAGCGCTTCGGTGTTACGTCTGTTTTTGATGGCGTCCTCGGAGAAGAGCGCCGCCAGCACCTTGTCGTTGTCCAGCGGACCCAGCGCCGCCCGCGCCTGTGGGCCAGCGTTTTTCGGCAGCCAATCGGTCTGTTCGATTTTCAGCCTGAACCGGGCGGCCGCCGGTTGCAGACTGTCGGACTCTTCATAGACCATATTGCTGAAAGTCTCCGCCGCTTCGGCGAACTGGCGGGACGCCGTCTGCCGTTTCAATTCGTCCGCGATCTCGGCGCTGACTTCCCGCAACGGTTTTTGTTCAAGCTCCCGGATCGCGGTGACCTTGATGATGTGATAGCCGTACTCCGTTTCCACCAACCCGGAGATTGCTTCATTTTTCAGGCCGAATACCGCGTCGTCGAACGGCTTGACCATCATGCCGCGGCTGAAAAAGCCCAGATCGCCGCCCTTTTCCGCCGATCCTGGATCCCGCGAATGTTGTTTGGCCAGGTCGGCAAAGCGCGACGGATTTTCCCGAACTTCCTTCAGCACCGCTTCGGCCTGGGTCTTGGCTTTTTCCTTGCCGCCATCGCCGTCAGGCATGATCAGGATATGACTGGCGCGCCGCTCCTCGGGCCGCTGATAGCGATCCAGATGGCCGTCGTACCACACCGCGATCTCGGTCTCGCTCACCGTCACTTGCGACATCAGGGCGTCAAGCGACAGGACGATGTACTCGACCTTGACCTGCTCCGGTACCTCGAAGCGTTTCTGGTTCTCGTCGTAGAACTTGCGCGCGGTTTCCGGCGTGATCGTCAGTTTTTCCGCGAACGGAGCGGTGGCGAACGTAAACTCGTTGAACTTGCGCTCCTCGGTCTGGATGCGCAACAGCGCCTCGGCCTGCGTCGAAGACACGAAAGCCGAGGTGTCGACCGCTCCAATCAGCTGCCGCAAGGTCAACTCCTGGCGCGCACGCGCCTCGAATTGCTCCGGAGACATCCCCCGCGCGCGTTGCTTGGCCTCGTAGCGCGGCTGCGAGAACGTGCCGTTTTCCTGGAATGCCGGGATGTTGGCGATGTAATTCTGCAATTCCTGATCGCTGGTCGTCAGGCGCTTGCTCGCCACTTCCAGCGACAACAGGCGCTGGTTGATCAAGTCGTTGAGAATCCCCAGCCGCGTTTGCGGCGCATTCATCATTTCCAGCTTGAATTGGTCTCCCATCGACTGGCGCAGCTGATCCTGGCGATCACGCAGCGCCTGCTCGAACTGGGGATAACTGATTTTGGTATCCCCCACACTGGCGAGATCGTTACCCGCGCCGAGATTACCCATATAGGATTCGATGCCCCAGAAAGCAAAAGGCAAGGTGATCAGCCCAAGAAAAACCTGAACAATTCGCTTGTTGTTGCGTACGGCGTCAAACATGATGGTCATCCGCTAATTCGTTAGAGATTGAAACCGCAACACAAAAGGCGAACTCGCATTCGCCTTTTGTGTAAGTGACTGAGTGGCTTGGACTTGTTTGTCCCTCGCTTGTTCAACACCCCCATGTACAAGCCGCTCAGAAAAAACGTCGAGAAAAGCTGCCAAATATCACTCCGAACACATTGATTCAGGGGCCGTGGTACAAATCTTGCCCGTTCCGGCACGCGCGGCTGTCCATACTACAGCAATATCCGCTTTTTCTGTATATCTCCGTGTCTGGCATCTTGGCCCCATACGAACAGGAACCGTGGTTTTGCCGGAATAACGGAGAACGAGACAAAGGGGGAAAATCATGTTGGCGGAACCTGGCTTGCGGTTTCGGGTCAATAAGCCACGGGCACCGGATCGAGGCTGCGCCACAGATACCACGTGGCGACCGAACGCCAGGGACGCCAGCGTTCGCCGAGACCGGCGAGTTCGCGCCGCGCGGGACGCTCGCCCGACAGATAATGCAGGGCAGCCGCCTTTTGTAATCCGATGTCGTCGAGCGGGAAAACATCGGGACGCAGCAGGTTGAAGATCAGGAACATTTCCACCGTCCACACGCCGATGCCGCGTACCGCGGTCAATTCGGCGACGATCTCGGCGTCGCTCATTTTTGGCCAGCGGCGCGCGTGAATTTGACCGCTGACGAAATGCCCGGCGAGATCGAAAATGTATTCGGCCTTCCGCGCCGACAGACCGCAGCCGCGCAATTGCTCCATCGTGCACGCCAGAATGGCGTCCGGGGCCGGCGCGCTTACCGCCGTCATCAGCCGCGCCCAAACGCTGTCGGCGGCCTTGACCGATATTTGCTGGCCGACAATCGAGCGCGCCAGCGTGGCAAACGGGTCGCCGCGCGAAACGATCGACGCGCCGGCAAACGTTTCGGTCAGACGGCGCATCACCGGGTCGGTACGTGCCAGTTCAAGGGACGCCTGTTGCCAGTAAGGTGGGGTCATGAAGATGTAATTCCAGCAGGTCTCGCGGGGCATTATCGTTGTCCAGGCCGGAATAGTAAAATGCGTATTCTGGAATGAGGACGGTTCATTGAAATGATACAGAAAATACTCACCCATCCCTGGATTGCGTTGATCTTCCTGTTGATTCTGGCGTGTCTGTGGCTGGCGGCGTTGAGACGGGATCGGCGCGACCGCGATGTGCCCAGGAATCTGGACAGAACGGAGAAGGAACCCGGCGGCGAGGCGCGGTAATTTGACCGTGTAACGAAGTCTGGCGGATAATCCACCGCCTTGCGCCGTGTTCCGGCCCTTCAGCGGCGTTTCTTGCGGTCGATCGCGCCCATTTCAGAATTTTTGGAGATGGCAGAAAAATGAGCAGAAAAATGAGCAAGAACCATTCGCCACGCGAAAACGATCCTTACTACGACGGCGTTCCCGACTACATGATCGACGTGTATGACTGGGCGTATGTCGATCCAAAATGGGCGCGCGCGCTGGATCGCAACTGGGTCGTGCGCGTACTTTTGTTCTTCAACGACCAACGCCTGATACGCGCCTATCTGAACGAAATCCGCGAGGGGACGCGCGTCTGGCAAGTGGCCCATGTTTATGGAGATATGGTCACGCGCGCGGCGAAAAAAGTCGGGCCGAGCGGCGCTTTTCATCTGACCGACATCACGCCCGCGCAGATCGAGCACGCCACCCGCAAACTTGCCGGAATGGACTGGGCACGGGTCATCCGCGCCGACGCCTCCAGCCATGCCGACGCCGATCAGAAACCCTACGACCTGATCTGCAGCTTTTTCCTGCTGCATGAAGTGCCGGAAGAAAAAAAACACGCCATCGTCAATCACATGCTGGCGAAATTGCCCAGGAACGGCAAGGCGGTGTTCGTCGATTACGACAATCCGGCGTGGTGGCAGCCGATCCGTTACATCCTCAAGGTTGTCAATCATTACCTCGAACCCTTCGCCGAAGCGATGTGGAAAAACCCAATCCAGCATTACGCGTCGCAAGCCGACCGATTTACCTGGCGCAAGACCGGCTTCTTCGGCGGCGTTTATCAGTGCGTGATCGTCGAGCACAAAGCGTGACCGATCCCCGGCGGTTGAAGCGTGGCGTGTGCGGAAGCGCAAGTTGAGAAGAGAAAAATTGGCGATGCTTCGCGCCGAGGATTACGTATAAATGGAAACCCCTGCCGTTGAACGTCTGACCTATCGCCCCGATCTTGAAGGATTGCGCGCCATTGCCGTGCTGCTGGTGGTTGCGGCGCACGCGAACGTGCCGGGCGCACAGGGCGGATTCGTTGGCGTGGATGTCTTTTTCGTGCTTTCTGGTTATCTCATCACCGCCTTGCTGACGCTGGAAATGCGGGCAGCCGGCACGGTGGATTTCTGGACGTTTTACGCCCGTCGCTTGCGCCGGCTCGCGCCCGGATTGCTGCTCATGCTGCTCGCCGCGTGTCTGCTGGCGCGATTCGTGTTCTCGCCGACGCGCCAGATGAATCAGGCGGATTCCGCCGCCGTCACCGCCGTCTGGGCGAGTAATTTTCATTTCGCCTTTGCCAATATGGATTATTTTGGCCCGGCGGCGGAATCCAACGTGTTTTTGCACACCTGGTCGCTGGGGGTGGAAGAGCAGTTTTATCTGGTCTGGCCGCTGCTTTTGTGGCTGACGTTTGCCGGCGTCAGTCGGCGTTCCGGTTCTGCCGATGGCGTGGCGGCGGCGCGTCCGCGCCGCCTGAAAACCGTCATGGCCCTGATTTTTGCTTGCAGCCTCGCGCTGTGTCTGTGGCTCATGCGCGCGCATCCGCTCTCGGCGTTTTACATGATGCCCGCCCGCGCCTGGCAATTCAGCCTGGGGGCGCTGGCCTGGTTGTATTTTCCCCCGCAGACCTCGACGGCAATCTCCCGCGCTGAACGTATCTGGCCCTGGCTGGGCTGGTTCGGTCTGCTCCTGATTGCGCTGGCGGCTTTCGGCTATGGCACGAACGCGCCGTATCCGGGCTGGCGGGCGCTGCCGCCCTCACTGGGCGCGGCGCTGGTCATCGCGGCGGGCAGCCGTCCCGCCGGAACGCGGAAAACCGGCGCGTTTCCGGTTTCGGCGCTGCTTTCCTTGCGTCCCATGCAGGCGCTGGGGCGCGTTTCGTATTCCTGGTATCTCTGGCACTGGCCGATTCTGGTCGTCGGCGGCGCGATTTACGTGCAGGCTGGATTATCCACACGTATCGCGCTGGCCTTGTTTTCACTGGCGCTGGCGGCGATTTCCTACCGCTGTGTGGAATTACCCCTGCGCCGATGCGACGCGCTGCTGCGTCGTCCATGGCGCATGGTGACAGGCACGGCCGCGGTCTTGATATTGGCTGGCGGATTGGCGTTACAGTGGGGAAACCAGGCCATGCAAGAGCAATTCGATCCGGCCTACGCGTGGTTCGGACAGGCGCGTCGTGACATGTCGGAACTTTACGCGCACGGCTGCGATACCTGGTACCACAGCGCCGAGGTCATGGTTTGTCAGTTTGGCGACGAGCAGGCGCCGCACACCGCCGTGTTGATGGGCGACAGCATCGGGGCGCAGTGGTTTCCGGCCATGAAACCCCGGTTTACGCAAGCGGGCTGGCGTTTGCTGGTCATCACCAAATCGGCGTGTCCGATGGTGGAAAAACCTGTTTTCTACGCGCGTATCGGCAAGGAATACACGGTGTGCGCGGAATGGCGGCAACGCGCGCTGGCGTTCCTGCGCGAGATCCGGCCCGATCATGTTTTCCTGGGTTCCGCGGCGACTCCAGGCAGCGGTTTCAGTACCGCCGACTGGACCGATGGGACGCGCAAAGTGTTGCAAGCCATCGCTCCCCACGTCGGCGCGATTACCCTGATTCGCGGAACCCCCGTCCTGCCTTTTGACGCGCTCGATTGTCTGGCCGACGAAACACTGCTGACCCGCCTGCTGGCGAAGGAAAACCGCTGCTCGGCGCTTCCGGACAACACGCGCAACGATTGGATTTTTGCCGCCCTGCGTGAGGCGGCGGACGGTTTTCCCAACGCGCGTCTGCTGGACATGAACGATGCCGTTTGCCCGGACGGGCGCTGTTCCGCCAAGCAGGACGACTTCATCGTCTTCCGCGACGGTCAGCACCTGACCGCCAGTTTCGCGGCGCGGCTGGCCGGCCCCTTCAGCCAGCGCCTGGAAAAACTTTGGGCAGCGCCGGAGTGTCACGATCTCTCAGTCTGTCCGGTTTATAGCGGTTCCCACAAATGACCAATCTCTCTAAATACCCGTCATTTCCCCGGCATTCGTATGGGCAGCCTATGTGTCTGCCCTTGCGGGCGCATCGGAATCCCCTGGGCGTGGGAGGCGCATCAGGGCGGACACGCCGGTCCGCCGCTACGTCAGAGTTCGCAGTGTAATTTGCAACATCTGTGTCGAGTTGATCCCATTCCTGATAAGAAAGCGCCCATAGAAGCTGATCATTCGCCGCCGTGCCATTGACGCCGTCGCCTGTCATATCACTCGGAAAGGAGCAGTAACTGCACCACCTTCCATTTATCTCTACGGGAGCCAAATCACGCGCGTTGATGACGTCTTTCTCTTTTCCCAAAGCATCCGCAATGTCCGCCAGCACTCCCTTCATCGAGTAACAACGTAATGCTGTTCGTCGGCGCGGTTGTGTGGAGCAACGCTTCCGTCAGTCTCATCGCTTGCCGCCTTCAGACGGTCATGACTATCGGACAAATCACGCGCCGCTCAACCGGACGGATTGAAAACTCGTGACGCAACGCTGCGTTTGCGGACGAACGCCAGTCATTCCGGCGAAACCACGATTCGTGTTCGTGTATCATCGTCTCTTTCCACATTCTTCGTTGTCACAAGGTCTCCCATACGCCATGAAAACACGCATCCTGCTGATCGAGGACGATGATCGCCTGGCCAAGCTGACGGCCGAATACCTGCAAAAGAATGACTTCGATGTCACCATCGAGACGCGCGGAGATACCGCGGAGACGCGCATCCTGGCCGACAACCCGGACCTGGTGATCCTGGACATCATGCTGCCGGGCAAGGACGGCATCGAGGTCTGCCGTTCGGTGCGCGCCAGCTACAAGGGCGTGATCCTGATGCTCACCGCGCGCGACGAGGACATCGACCAGATCCTCGGACTCGAACAGGGCGCCGACGATTACCTGGCCAAGCCAGTCCAGCCGCGCCTGTTGCTGGCACGGATCAAAGCCTTGCTGCGCCGGCTGCCAACTCCCTGCGAAACAACTGGCGAGCATGAGCAAAGTGAACTTTCTTTCGGCAGCTTCCGCATCAGCCAGGCGACGCGCAACGCTTCTTTCGGCGGCGAGACGATCGACCTGACCACCGCCGAATTCGACCTGCTCTGGCTGCTGGCTCTCCATGCAGGAAACATCCTGTCGCGCGACGATCTGTTGCAGGAGCTGCGCGGTATCGGTTTCGACGGACTCGACCGCTCGATCGACGCCCGTATTTCCAGACTGCGCCGCAAGCTCGGCGACGATCCGGAAAACCCAACCCGCATCAAGACCGTACGCGGCAAAGGCTACCTGTTCAGCAAACATGACTGGCAATAGCGACAACGACGACGACAGCAACAGCAACAGTCTGCTCAACGTCTTCGGCGGCTACCAGCACGCGCCGTGGCGGGACGGCTACAGCCTGTCGCGCCTGTTCCTGAGTTTTTACCTGCTGGTCATGGGGTCGTTCGTGGTCTTCGCCTTCGTCGCGCATTTCGTCATTTCGTCCGCGCTCAAAGGCATCACCAACGACTACACCAGCCGTTTCATGCGCGGCACCATCGTACTGATCGAAGACACGTTGTTCCGGGAACAACGCGCGGAATGGCCGCGTCTGATCCAGGAACTCGACGCGCAATTTTCTTACCGGCTGAAAATCGTCGACCGCTGGTCGCTCAAACTCAAGCCGAAGCTGGGCGAACGGCTCGACGCCGGCGAGCTGGTCGTCGATTCCGACGGCGACATCATCTATCACCGGCTGAAACAAACGCCCCAGATCCTGATCGTCGGCCCTTTCAATCCCGACGCCAATTCGGGACGTACGCGCGCGCTGCCCTTCGATCTGCGCATTCAGCTGCTGACCTTGAGCCTGATCGGCCTGTTCGTGGCGATTGCCGTCTGGTTCTGGGTGCGTCCGGTCTGGCGCGATCTCGAAGCCCTGCGCAAAACGGCGTGGTCGCTCGGCGAAGGACATTTCGAGCAGCGCGCCCCGCAAGCCAAGAGCAGCGCGTTCGACTTGCTGTTCGACACGACGAACCGCATGGCCGAACGTATCCAGCGCCTGATCGCCACACAGAAAGAATTGTCCAACGCCATCTCGCACGAACTGCGCACGCCCATCGCGCGTTTGCGTTTCGCCCTTGAAATGCTCGCGGAAACGCCAAAAAAGGAAGAACGCGAACGTCTGTGGCGGATGATGGAAGAAGACCTCGATGAACTCGACGAACTGATCGAATCCAGTCTGGCGTATTCGCGTTTCGAGCGCGATCAGCCGGAACCGCACCTGACCTCGGTCGAATTTGCCGCCTGGCTGACCGAAGAAGTCAATTCCCTGCGCATTCTTTCGCGCGACATCGAGCTTTCGATTAACACCCGCGCGCTGCCACCGGGGCTGCGCGTCGAACTCGATCCGAAAAGTATGCCCTACGCCGTGACCAACCTGCTGCGCAACGCCCTGAAATACACCCGACGACGAATCGCGGTCAGCGCGATAGTCGTGGACGGAAACATCCAGGTGCGTGTCGACGACGACGGTATCGGCATTCTGCCCGACGACCGTCTGCGCGTGTTCACCGCCTTTACCCGTCTCGACCGCTCGCGCGACAAGACCACCGGCGGGCATGGACTGGGGCTGGCCATCGTGCAACTGGTGCTGGAACAGCATGGCGGCACGGCTTTCGCGGACGCGTCGCCGATTGGCGGCGCGCGTTTCACGTTGAGCTGGCCGATGTCACATGGCGTTACATAATTCTGACGAAAGCGCCAAAGACAATCGTTTCCGGATTGAGTATGATTCGCGCCACCTCTTGACCAGCCCAATGAGGAATTTCGGCGTGTTTCCGCACTTTCCTTCCCTTTCTTCCTCTGCCAAAAACACGCCACGTCCCTCGTCACGCCTCGTGTTGGCCACGCTGGCCTTCAAGCCGTCCCGGGGGAAACAGGATTGAGATCCATGCCCTTTCGGTCGACGAAATTTCCTCTCGCCGAAGGCATCGGTATTTTCGTCGGGATTCTGGCGTGGGATTTGCTGACCGAAGGGCATTTCAATCATCCGTTCAGAGCCTTGCTGATCGCCGTTTCCTGTACGCTGGTGTGGTACGCCGTCCGTTGCTGGAGGCGCGGCGCGAAAAAAAAACGCCGGTAACTTTTCGTCGCTTTCAGTTCCGTTACGTTACGCAAATGCCGCACAATGCCAACAGACAGACGAATGGCATTTACCTACACTGTGCTCATTGCTTCAGCGTAACTCCTCGCTGACAATGTTTGACCCTCCCTGACCCATCTCAACGATGGGCTTTACATCCCGAACCTTACCGGTTCGGGATTTTTTTTCGTCCTGCCGCGCGCGGAAATGACGAAGGCGTTTGCGGACGTGGTTTGGCGTCCCAATCCGCGCAATGAGCGGATTGAACCGTGGCATCAAGCTATAATCTTCGTTTGATTTTCAACGACAATCGATTCGTTCGGGCGAATCGTTCAGCGGGAGAATGCAGTGATGGCCGCAGCGATAAATATTGAAGAAGCGCGTTTCAACATGATCCAGCAGCAAATTCGTACCTGGGACGTGCTCGATCCCGATGTTCTGGCCTTGTTGAACGTGGTAAAGCGCGAGGATTTCGTTCCGGCCGCATACCGGGAACTGGCGTTCGCCGACCTCGATATTCCCCTGAAAAACGACGCCAGGCCCGGACAAACGCTGTTTGCCCCGCGCGTCGAGGCGCGTCTGTTACAGGAGCTGGCGGTCAAAAATACCGACAAGGCGCTCGAAATCGGCGCGGGCAGCGGTCACCTGACCGCGCTGCTCGCCGCGCGTGCCGACTTCGTCTATTCCGTCGAAATCGATCCCGAACTCGTCGACCTGGCGCGCCGCAATCTCAAACAGGCCGGGATCGCCAACGTCTCGATCGATCTGGGCGACGCTTCGCGGGGATGGAATCTTTATACGCCGTATGACGTGATCGTCGTTTCCGGGTCGCTGCCGGTACTGCCGGAAGCGCTGCTGCGTCAGTTGAAGATCGGCGGGCGGCTGTGGGTCGTCGTCGGGGAAGCGCCGTTGATGCAGGCGCGGCTGATCGAGCGCAGCGATGAAAACACCTTCAGCAGCAAAAACCTGTACGAAACCGCGCTGCCGCCGCTGGTCAACGCCCAGCGGCCGGAAAAGTTCGTTTTCTGATCGAACCGACATGCGCCCGGCGCCATCGGTCATTCGTCTGCCGCTCCTGTTCGGGCTGGCCGGCCTTGCTTTTCAGGCGATCCCGGCCGATCTGTTGCAGGTGTATCGCGAAGCCCTGGTCAACGACGCGCAATACGCCGCCGCGCGCGCGACGGTCGAGGCGGGGCGGGAAAAACTGCCGCAGGGGATGGCCGGACTGCTGCCATCGATCAGCGCCACGGCGGGAACGGTGTGGAACGACAACCGCTACCACAGCGCCAGTCAGCCGTCGTGGAAAAGCGATTACAACACGCGCGCCTACAACGTCACGCTGACCCAGCCGCTGTTCCGCTGGCAGAACATCGTCCAGTACGGGCAAGCCCAATGGCAGGTCGCGCAGGCCGAAGCGGTTTTCGCGCAAGCCGCGCAAAATCTGATTCTGCGCGTCGCGCAAGCGTATCTGGACGTACTCTACGCGCAGGAAAACCTCGCGGCGGTGCGCGCCAGCAAGGACGCCATCGCTTCGCAGCTGGAGCAGGCCAAAAAGAATTTTGAAGTCGGCACGACAACCATCACCGACATCCACGAAGCGCAGTCCAGGTTCGATCTGGCCAACGCGCAGGAACTGGCAGGCGACAACGATCTCGAAGTCAAGCGTTACGCCTTGCGCGCGATCGTTGGCAAGGAAATCGGCGAACTCAGCCGGCTGCGCGCCGACGCCGGGTTATTGCCGCCGCAGCCGGCGATCATGCAAAGATGGGTCGAAGCCGCCGAGAACGGCAGCTTTCAGGTGCAGGCGCAGCAAGCCGCGCTCGAAGTCGCGCGGGGCGAGGTCGAACGTCTGCGCGCCGGCCATTACCCGACGCTCGACGTGGTCGCCAATTACGGCAAGAGCGACGGCGCGCCCTCGACGTCCAGCAGTCAGCAAACCGACACGCGCAACATCGGTTTGCAACTGTCGATTCCGATTTACGAAGGCGGCGCGGTCAGTTCGAGAGCGCGCGAAGCGATGGCCAACCGCGACGCCGCGCAATCGCTGCTGGAAAACGCCCGCCGCGTGGCCGCGCTCGACGCGCGGCAATCTTTCCTCGGCGTAGTCAATGGTCTGGCGCAAATCCAGGCGCTCAACGCCGCGCTGGTATCGAGCGTCAGCGCGCTGGAAGCCAACAGGCTGGGCTACGAAGTCGGCGTGCGCATCAATATCGACGTGCTTAACGCCGAACAACAGGTGTACCTCACGCGGCGCGATCTGGCCAAAGCGCGTTTCGACACCCTCCTCGCGCAACTCGCGCTGAAAGCCGTCGTCGGCGCCTTGAGCGAAACCGACCTGGAACGCGTCAAGCCGTTGTTCGAAGCCCCGTAACGCCGCGCGTGAATCGTCAGGCGCCGCCCCATTTGCTGCGGAAAATGAAGTAAACGGCGCCAAGAATGCAAAGTCCCGCCCAAAGATAGTCAAGTTTGAGCGGCTCTTTCATGTAGAAGAAGGCGAAGGGAACGAACACTGACAGAGTAATAACCTCTTGCAGAATTTTGAGCTGTCCCAACGACAGCGCGCCATAGCCGATGCGATTGGCGGGAACTTGAAAAATATATTCAAAAAAAGCGATGCCCCAACTGACGATCACCGCGACGATCCATGGTTTGGAACTCAAATCCTTCAAGTGGGAATACCAGGCAAACGCCATGAACACGTTGCTTATGGAAAGAAGGAGAATGGTCAGTCCGATCTCGCGCATATTGATTGAAGGATGCCGATTAAAGTGATTGAAATGGGCAGTGTACTTTCCCTTTGCCATGCTTTTATGCAATTCTTTCTTCCGTTCAAAACATAAATGACACTTCATTGCTTTCTGAAGGCGCGCTAACGCCGACCGAGGCCGTCACCCGCGTTTGACCAAGGCGCCAACAGTACAGCCGAAGGCGGACATCCGTAAGCCTGTTGGTTGGCGTCTCCATACCTTTTTTTACACGTCGCATACCGTTACGGGCCAAAAACTGCCGCCAAATATACCGCCAAAAATTTAACGCGGGATGATGCCAGACGATTCCTGATGACGCAATAAAAAGGCGATAGTCAAAATAATGGTGGGAAAACCGTTGATAAGCCAGATTACGCCGCTGCGCGGCTTGTCCAAACGCGCGCATACCCTGAATTTTTCCTCTCCCCTTGCGGCAGCTTTCCCTTTTCCCACTGCGGGAGAGCGCAGGATGGGTTTCGCAAATTCAACCGGTTTTTTGACTATCGCCGATAAAAAACCCGAAAGCCTCGCGGCGTCCGGGTTTTTGATAATGGATGATTCTTGAGGATTATGGATGATTCCAGTTGAATGTGGAGGTAAGCGGGATCGAACCGCTGACCTCTTGCATGCCATGCAAGCGCTCTCCCAGCTGAGCTATACCCCCGGTCAAGGAAAGAGCGCATTATAGGGACGCAACCGGGGCTTGTAAAGTGCCAGTCTTTTCCGTGTCACCAGGTTAAAACTGTTTGACGTTACTAACGCTTGCCGATACTATTTTGTCGTTCAAATCCAACGCTGTCCGTTTGATCTGGGAAGGTCGATTTTCCAGCCGTCTGCCCAGCCAGATTCAAGCGATTGCCCGCCGCAAGCTGCGGATGATCGATGCCGCTCAATGCCTCAACGACTTGCGCGTTCCCCCGGCCAACCGGCTGGAGGCGCTGACCGGGGGCAGGACCGGACAATGGAGCGTCCGCGTCAACGACCAGTGGCGCGTATGCTTCGAATGGGAAGACCGTTACGCCTGGGCTTCGGGATGGGTTTTTTGCTGCAACGCGATATAAGTTGATTTCACCAACCCCAGATTTATTTTGCGCTGACGCAAAATTTCTTTCTCCGGTACGGTCAGCCGTCCGGCAAGGCGATTGGTCAATCTGGCCGAATGGCTTTTGATAAATTCACGGAATCCGTCAAGCGGCAATCCTTTTTCCCTATGTTTGGCCGGATACGTTCTGGTCGCGTTTTTATAGACTTCCGGGATATGCACGATGAGCAGCGCCTGTTCAGCCTCTTCAAGCTGACTCAATGCCGTTTCGACGCTGTTGCGTTCTTCCAGGGAATTGGCGTAAAGGGAAAGCTCCTGGTTCAGCAAGAGTTTTTCGCTTGCGAGAATCAATGAAATATCCATCGGGTCGGCCAGACATTTCAACATTGTCAGCGTATTTTCAAGACTTGTATCGATGTCCTGACGTTCCTTGCTGATTTCAAGCTGATGGTAAGCCTTCCAATCCTGACTCAGTTGGTCAAGCAGATTTTTATCGATCAAGCCAGTCTGCTCCAAACGCCGCGTCGGCTTCCGAAAGGTCATAGCCTTCCTGCAAGAGATACTCCTTGCCCCACATTTCCTTGGCCACTTTCGCCAGATGAGGCGCCAGCGGCAGCAGACGGATCAGACGGCTTTCCTCTGCGGCGTCGCCACGCGCGGCAGCTTCGAGAGAGGCATGAATAATGTAGGATGTTTGCTCGTTGGTCAGTTGTGACATGAAATACTCCTGGGTGTGTATTTGAAAGATAGCAACGATCCCAAACGAAATCAAACGAGACGCTCCTGTCTTTCCTACCCGCCGCCGTGGCAATTCGGCGGGCGGTATTTAGCGGCGAGCGAACCGCCGTCGCAGGTCCAGGTGAGGCTGACCGCTCCGGGACAGCATTACGGGGGCACGTCCAACGGAGGTTTCCAGGTTAAAACCGTTTGACGTTACTAACGCTTGCCGATGCTGTCCAAGCATGATTTTGTCGTTCAAAACCAACGCCGCCAGTTTGATCCGGAAAGGCCGATTTTCCAGCCGTCTGCCCAGCCAGATTCAAGCGATTGCCCGCCGCAAGCTGCGGATGATCGATGCCGCTCAATGCCTCAACGACTTGCGCGTTCCCCCGGACAGCCGGCTGGAGGCGCTGACCGGGGGCAGGACCGGACAATGGAGCGTCCGCGTCAACGACCAGTGGCGCGTATGCTTCGAATGGGAAGACCGTTACGCCTTGAACGTCGAGATTTGTGACTATCACTGATGGAGAAAACCATGCAACGACTACCAAACACCCACACAGGCGAAGTATTGCACGAAGAATTTCTTGTCCCGCTGGGCATCAGTCAATATCGGCTCGCCAAAACCATTGGCGTATCCCAGCCGCGCATTGGCGAAATCTGCGCGGGCAAGCGCGGCATCACGGCGGATACCGCCTTGAGGCTGGCACGGGCTTTCGGAAACAGTCCCGGTTTCTGGCTGGCGCTCCAAGCCAATTACGACCTTGAAACGGCGATGGGAGCCAAATGGGCCGGCCATCGCCCGCATTCACGCGCTGGCGTCGCCCGTGGCCGCGTGAAGCGCCTCCCCGCGTTATGGATGTCGGATTACGCCGCTGACTTTGCAAACCGTATAGCGCTTTAATTTAACTTTTATAACAATCCTGAAATGTAATATCCACGGCAAAGCCAATGGATATTTACATGTTTTGTCAAACTGTTATAAAGCCTCTCGCGTTTCGCTGTTCAGGCAATCGCCGGCGTCCTACCCGCCGCCGCGGCAATTTGGCGGACGGTATCTGGTGGCGAGCGAACCGCCGCCGCGACTCCAGATGAGACTGCCGGCGCGGCTTGTCAGAACGAGTTCCAAACCACCCGCCGAACCGAACCCGTGAAAAACGGATGATGCGAGTAGAATGTTTGGCGGGGGCGACGAAAAAGCCCCGTGGAGCGGGGCTTTTGTCGTCCTCTAATCCAACCCGAAAGGGGGAAAGGAGGAAAAACCGATGGGAGCAACTTTCCACGGCAACAAACCCAGTCGGCTGCGGCGCATCGTTCGATACGCCGTTATGTTGATCATAGCGGCAATTCTTGCGATGTGCAATACACCGGTCTGGTAGTCGAGCAGTACCCGCCGCCCTGCCGCAAGGCGGGGCGGTTCCAATCCGCGTCTTCTGTCTGTTTTGCTCAAAATTTAATCGAATTTCAGGAAAACTGCTCAAACCTACCCGCCGCCGCGGCAATTTGGCGGGCGGTATCTGGTGGCTAGCGAACCGCCGCCGCAGGTCCAGATGAGGCTGCCGGCGCGGCTTGTCGGGACGAGTTCCAGCGTTTGGTTGTCGACTTTCCGGTTGTACGTGATTTCGATGACGCCGTTGGCCTTGATCTCGACGCTGTCGACCGCGTGGCCGGCGATGCTGGCGGCCTGTGCCAGTCCGGCGCTGGCGTTGTTGTCGGGCAGACGGTTTTTGCCGCCGTAAAATTCAAACACCGCCGATTTGGCGCCCGTGGCCAGCGCCAGCCCTTCGGACACATGGGCGCGCCGGGCGTAATCCTGATACGCGGGCAGCGCGATGGCGGCAAGAATACCGATAATCGCCACGACGATCATCAGTTCGAGCAGGGTAAAGCCGTGTGGGAAGCGTTTCATTGGTATGCTTGCCTGAAAAATCTCCTTTCGCCCGTTGGCGAAAAAGGGCGGCGAGAGAGGGCGGACGAAAGGGAGAGTCAAACCCTGAAACTGAAAACGCCCACCGGAGTGGGCGTTTCGTTATGGACGAGAAGCCGATTAGCGGCAGGTCGCGGGACGCCACCTGCTTTCAACGGAACCTTCTGTACACTTCCACTTGATGCTCCCAGTCTCGTCTGTCGGGGAAAGTATCAAGGTCTGACCGCTGGTAACTTTCGCGTTGTACGTAATCGTGATTTTGCCAGCATCGATTTCAACTGACGTAACCGCGTTGCCTACGATGCTGGCTCCATCAGCAAGCCCGGCGCTTGCGTTAGCTGCCGGCCAAGCGCCATTGACGGCATAGAAATCGGTCACCCCCAATTTTGCGGCCGAGGCCAGGGTCAAGCCTTCCGACACGTGGGCGCGCTTGGTGTAATCCTGATACGCGGGCAGCGCGACGGCAGCCAGAATACCGATGATCGCCACGACGATCATGAGTTCGATAAGGGTAAAGCCTTGTTGAGTGCGTTTCATGGTGAGTCTCCTGGTGATTACAGCGAAAAGCAAAGGGTGAAGAGTGAAGGTACAGCGGATGAATCGAGAAATTTCAAACACACCGTGTGTCCGGAGCGGATGTAAGCAATCGTCGTGCCAGCAGGTTTATCTTCGGATTCCATCGTGTTGTTTTCGGATTGCGTCGGCCCCAAAGCCGGTTTTTGGGGGTTTTCCGAAGATAAAGGCGGGAATGTATTGAAAAACTGACAATTTTTGTTAGTCCGCGGACAAAAAACGTCAGGATTTGATGAAGCGCGACGGCTTGCCGCCGCTTTCGATGGCGCTGAAAAGCGGACACAGTGGTTCCGTGACCTCGATTCACGGCGACCGCGCGGTCAAAGAAGTTCCACCGACAGAGCGCCGCTGCACAGACGAAAGCCGATTCAAGGCAGCAGCGCCTTGAGCCATAAATCGAGCGCCGCGGCGCCTCCATCGCCTGTCTGCCGACAGACAGGCGACGCGGGAGCAAGCGCGTCGGGTTCGGCGTTCGGCGCGAGACGGATGTCATCGATCAGCGGTCGCCAGGCTTCGGCCTGCGCTTCGGTGCTGACGATCAGACGATGGCTGGCGGCAAGGCCGGACGCGATTTGTTCCGGCGAGTGACTCAGCTCGTCCAGCAAATAAACACGCAGGATGCCTGGATTGAAGCGCTGGTAACGCAGCAACGCCTGGCAGAGCGCGTCGTCGGGCGGCGCGCGTGTAAGCAGCACGTCCGGCGCCATCCGCGCCAATTCGACGGACGTTGGCATACGTTCGCAGACGGCGTAATGGACTTTACCTGCCGCGCGCAAGGCGCGCAGGGCCACGATGCAACGGGATTCGGCGGCGGCGGCGCTGGTCATCGGCATGACCGCGATGCGTGGCCGGTCGTGGAACTCGCGCCGCCACGGCACGGCGAGTTCATCATCGACGGTCGGATTCGTCGCGGTCAGGCTCAAGTTCGGGTTCCATGCCGGATCGTTGTCCAGCGCGCCGCTCCAGCGCTGATAAAAAGCGTCGGCTTCACGCTGAAACGCGGCGATTTTCGCGGCGTCGCTATCGCCTTCGAATTGCGTTGCAGAACAGTGATGCAGCAAGGTGGCGAACGGCGTCCAGAGGATACGGTAGCCAAGCTGTCGCACTTTCAGGCACAGATCGACATCGTTGAAACTGACCATGAAGTTCTGTTCGTCGAGTCCGCCGATTTGTGCAAAGAGCGAGCGGCGGATCAGCAGGCAGGCGCCGGTGACGGCGGAGTATTCCTGGTCGGCCAAGGCGCGGTTGAGATAGCCGGGTTCGTCGTGAGAAAGCGATTCAATGAAGACATGACCTGCCGTTCCGGTCAGGCCGAGCACGACGCCGGCATGTTGCACCTTCAGCGAACCGGGGAACAGCAGGCGCGCGCCGACGATGCCCACGTCCGGACGCCGCGCGTGCGCCATCATCGCGTCGAGCCAGTCGTCGTGGATACATTCGGTGTCGTTGTTGAGCAGCAGCAGGTAATCGCCGCGCGCTTCCCGCGCCGCCCGGTTGTTCATCGCCGAGAAATTGAACGGCGCATCGAAGCGCAGCACGCGGATACGTTCGGCGTGCCGCGCGCGGAGGGTATCGTAGTAGGCAAGAACCGCCGGGTCATCGCTGCCATTATCGACCAGCAGCAATTCCCAATGCGGGTAGCGGGTCTGCTGGAGCAGCGACTCGACGCATGGCTGGAGCAGTTCCGGGCGATTGCGCGTCGGCACGATGATCGACACCAATGGGGTGCCGGAATGTTGGTATACGACGCGGCGGGTGACGCCTTCCGCAAGACCTTGGGAAACCTCGCCGGCAATGCCTCGCCGAACGAGGTGTTCGCGCAAAGCCTGGACCGCGCCGCCCTCGGCGGCACGCGCGCTGACGGTCGGAGGAACATGGATCAGGACATCCGGAATATGGCCGATGGCCGAATCGCCACCGGCGTCGGCGAGCCTGAGCGCGCCGTCGAAGTTCGCGGCATCCGGGATGATCGAATATCCGCCCGCCGCGAGCAGCGTGTTTCGATCGGCAAACAGGCTGCCGATATAGTCGGCCGAGCGCAGCAGTTCGAGATTGAAATCGGGTTTGAACGCTGGGGATTGCCGTTCGCCGTTGGCGTCGACCGTATCCTCGTCGGTGTAGATCGCGCGCCATTCCGGATGAATCGCGAGGTAGTCGGACAGCAACAAGAGGAGTTGCGGCGCAAAGCGCGTCCCGCATTCAAAGAATCCGACCCAGTGCGCCGGCGTCTGGAGCAGATGTTCATCGATGAAATCTTCCGGCGCGATGTGTTCAGGAATTTGCCTCCAGCGCACAGGGTTGCCTTCGCGCGTAAACGCCTCTTCCGGCGCTGGGGTGCGGGCGAAAATCGAGAGACGCCAGCCGTCGTAATACTGTTCCTGGATCGCGTCGATGCTGTCGGCAAGCAGAGCTTCAGTTTCCGGTTTCAATACGAAGCAGAACTCGAATAACAGGCGCTTCTTCCAGAGTGCGCTTACATGTTCCTGGAATATTCGGGCATCCAGATCGTCAAGCGCCCTGGCGTTTTGCCAGCGCTTGTAACGATCGCAATCCTGCCATGAACAAGGCGCGCCGGCGGCTTCCGCCAGGATTGCCATCTCCAAACGGTAATATCTTTGGATTGTGTTTGCCGTTGTCGGCCAACCCAACGCGGCGAACACGGAACAAATGAAATTAACCGGGTTTTCAAAAAGCCGCGGAGTCAATTGCGTGGAATACATCAAAGCCCGAAACAGCAGAAACCCGGCGGATAAGATGCCGTTGTATTTCCATTCCTTGTCTATGATGAAATATTGTCCATCGCCGGTCACGACAATATTCCGTGGAATGAAATCGAGAAACGATCCAGGTAATTCAGAATCCGCGCCATCGATGCGCACAATTTGTTGCGACGAATCCCCGGTTTGACAAAGAATGTCGATATATTTCTTGAGGAAAACAACGATATCGTCCATGCTCCAGTCGTCATTGCGGCTGACGATATGAATGAATTCCTCTGAAAGGAGCCGTCCGTACACGTACCTGTCTTTTTCCGGAAGGATAAACTCCAGGCGTTCATTGTCCAACGGCACATAAGGTTCTGGATCGAGACGCCGATAGTGAACCTCGATATCGCCCGCTTTCATTCTCTGAAAATGAGCCGCTTTGCAAAAACTCTTTTTTCGGCTCGTCGTGAAATGCCAGGCAAGTGAGCTGGAATCCAGGATTGAGGTGTTGTTTTTACCCGCCACGACAAGAAACGAGTTGGATAAATCCAACAGCAGTCCGTTTTGCGCGAGCGTTGGCCAAACCAGTTCGGGGGCAAACGACAACGACGCTGGCAGCTGCGGATCGAGCCTGACGCTTTGCACGGCGAAGGCCGCCGCGTCAAAGTCTTTGGCCGACGCGCCGTTTTCGGTGACGATGGATACCGGCAGTTTATAGTCTGGAAATGGCGCCAGAAAATCCACGGATGCAAAACCGGCTTCCGTGAGCAAATTCCTCAATACCGGACGGCCAAAAGTTTGCGGCTGACCACTGCGGTAACGTCCTTCTATCCCGTACATCGCCCGGCCAAGATGGTCTTCCGGCGCGCCCGCAAAATATTTGAGTCCCAGCTGATTTTCGATCGCAATGATGAGCCAGCCATCCGGTTTCACCAATGATCTGACGCACGCAAGCATGTTTTGAACGGGATTTTCCCCCTGCGTGAATAAACCGGCATATTCCAGGACGCCGATCAACGTGACCACGTCGAATTGCCTGTCGATCCGGAATCGATCGAATTTTTCGCAAACCACAGTGACATTTTGCAGATCGCGCGTCCTCGATCTTGCCATGGCGGCGCGGCGAAACGATCCCTCGAGCGCGAGAACGTTTCCACCACACTCACCCAAATAACGTGTAATCGCGCCGCAGCCCGCGCCAATCTCAAGGATGTCGCCGTGTAAATTTTCTTCAAAGGGGCGCAAAATATTCGCTCTCTTTTCCGACAGATGATAGGTGAGAGGCCAGTTGGTACAATATCGGCGCCATTCTTCGGAGAGCACTGACACATCCTGTACCTGTCCGATAATGCCGGCCAGACGCTGTTCTGTTTCATCGCCGTCGCTATAGGCAATACCCGTGAAATCCGGGCGAATCCAGACCTGCTGTTTTTCATGCCAGACATAGCCGTGCCGTTCGAGCGAAACGCGTTCAGTCATGATCAACCCCAGGAAAAAATAAAGCCTGCGCAGGCGCGGTGGCAAAACCTGACTCAGGCGCCCCCATTGTACCAGCCGGCAACACGCCGAAAATCGTCCGGCGGCGGTGCTGTATGGCGTTGGGGATTTTCAAGGATTGCCGCCGTCAGGTTGCGCCAAGCGGCGTCTTCGATTAAGTTTGAGCCTGTTCAAACCAAAGTGGCGGCGTGCCCCGCGTTTTTCGCTTACCCTGCAAGACGTTGGCAGCGCACCTGTTCGCCGGTTAACGATCCGTCGGCGAGCGCAAACGAATCCGGCGCGGCGCGAGCCGATCGATCCGGCAAGGAGATGATGTTGAGCATGAACAACAAGCGCCCGCTGCGCATCGGCTTTTCGGCCAGGATTTTTCATTCCCAGGCGGGAATCGGGGGGATTCGCTCCAAATCGCTGCAATATCTCGAACAGTCGGTCGCGCATTGGGTGATGTCGCGCGACGTGATGGTCTTCATGATCCCGTCGGTCAATTGCGACGGCGAGGTTTACCGCAGCAATATCCGCCTCAGCGATTACGCGAAATATCTGGACGGCCTGATTCTGCAAGGCGGCGCTGACGTTTCCCCGCAATGCTACGGCGAGGAACCGCTGCATCCTGACTGGGCGGGCGACCGTATGCGCGACGCATACGAGATGGAGCTGCTGCACGAGTTCATGGAATCGGGCAAGGCGGTGCTGGGCATCTGCCGGGGAACGCAACTGATCAACGTGGCGCTCGGCGGTTCCCTGTACCAGGACATCGCGTTGCAAGTCCAGGGCGCCGCTGCGCACGTGCATGAAGATTTCGACCGCCACGCGCACGCCATCGCGTGGGGCGATTCGTCGACCGTCGCCAGGTTGTATCCTGGAATTTCGGGCGGGCGCGTCGTTTCGATTCACCACCAGGCGATCAAGGCGCTGGGGCGCGGTTTGCGCGTCGAAGCAACAAGCGTCGAGGACGGGGTGATCGAGGCGGTGCGCCTGGAAACGAAACCCTATGTGTTCGGTGTGCAGTGGCATCCTGAGTTCCATCCGCCGGGCGCGCCGGATTTGCTCGATTGCATGCCGATTCTCGACCAGTTTCTCGATGCCGCGTATGGCGGCCACTGGTGGCACCGCCGCGCTGGGGCACCAAAAACGAATCCCTGGCACACCATAAAAGCCTTGTTTCGTTTATAAGTTTGGCGCTCACCGCCAACGGACAAGCGACAGCGTCGGGTGACGCCGGCGCGTCCATTTTCAACCCAGGAGAAACCGAAGATGAATGAAGCGCTCCTTTCTCCCATTCGCGCAGCGTGGACAGCGTTGCGGGGCACCCTGTATTTCCTGCCGCCTTTCCCGTCGCGCATCGACACGCTGGCGCTGCTCAGTCTGCTGTTGGTCGTCGGTCTGCTGGTGGCCGAGTGGTTACGTGGGCGCTGGGGCTGGCCGCGCGTGCTCGGCTATGTCGTCGCCGGAACGGTGTTCGGTCCGCCGCTGCTCGGCTGGATCGACGCCGATATTCTGGCGCAGCTTCGCCCGATCGCCGACGCGGCGCACGGACTGTTGCTGCTCGAAGCCGGACGTCGGCTGGATCTGCGCTGGCTGACGCGCAACCGCGATCTGCTGCGCGGCAGTGTTGGCGACATCGCGCTGTCGTTTCTGGCGATTTACTGGTTCGCGTACCTGGTGGTCGGGCTTTCGCCGGCCTGGGCCGCCGCGACGGCGGCGGTGACGATGGCCTCGGCGCCCGCCGTAGTGCTGTTGATCATCGAGGAATCGCGGGCGCAGGGGCAAGTCACCGAGCGCGTCATGATGTATTCGTCGCTCGCTTCGGCGGCCTCGTTCGTCGCCTTCGTGGCCGCGCTCGGTTTCGCGCATACGCACGTGACCTGGATGAGCGCGCTGGCGCATTCGCTGTGGGCCGGCGTCGGCGCGTGCCTGATCGGCTGGCTGACCTCGCGGCTGACGCTGCTCATCGCCGGGCAGTTGCCGAAACGTTCGCTGGCGCAGGTTTTCATGCTGGTGGCGATGGCGCTGTTGGCGATTGGCGTCGCGCGCATGTTGGGCGTGCCGGTGTTTCTCGCGCTGTTCCTGATGGGCGTCCTCCTGTCCTTCGGCGACAAAAATCGGGCGCTCAGTTATACCAGTCTGCCCGAAGGGCACGGAATGCTGGCGATCATCCTGTTCGTGGTGGTCGGCGCGTCGCTGCCGTGGCGCGACATCACCTGGCTGATGGCCGCGCAGGCGCTCGGCCTGCTGCTGGTGCGCGCGGCGGCCAAGCTGCTGGCCATGACGCTGTCCGGCGGCGCGCTGTCCATCGGCAAGCGGTTGCTGGTCGGCATCGGCATCCAGCCGCTGTCGGCAACCGCCGTGTTCATGGCCTTTGAAATCAGCCGGTACTATCCGGAAATCGGCAATTCGGCGTTGCAACTGGCATTTTTTGCCGCGGCGATCATGGATTTTGCCGGCCCGGTACTGTGCCGTTTGGCGTTGAATCGCGCGGGCGAAACGGTGGCCGGGAATGAATCTGGAGGCGCCGCGTGAGTGACGATCTGGAATTTCACGACAGCGAACCGTTGACGCTCGGCGTCGAACTCGAACTGCAATTGCTGACCACGCGCGACTACGATCTGACGCGCGGCGCGACCGACCTCCTGCGCGTCACCCGACACGACGGCAGCAACGGCGATGTCAAGCTGGAAATCACCGAGAGCATGATCGAGATCAACACGCAGACGCGCGCGTCGGTCGACGGCATCGCCGCCGATCTCGACGCCTTGCGCGGCTTGCTGGTCGAACAGTGCGCGCTCAACAACATCGCTATCTGCGGCGGCGGCGTACACCCGTTCCATTCCTGGCCCGACCGGCGCATCTCGCCCATCGAGCGCTACGCCATGCTCTACGAGCGTTACGGCTACCTGGCCAAGCAGTTCACCGTCTTCGGCCAACACATCCATATCGGCTGTGCCACCGCCGACGACGCTGTGTGGCTGACGCAGGCGCTCGGCCCCTACGTGCCGTACTTCATCTCCCTGTCGGCGGCGTCGCCGTACATCGACGGCGTGGACACCCTGTTCCATTCCGCGCGCCTCAACGCCGTGTCGGCGTTCCCGCTCTCCGGGCAATGCCCGGAACTCGAAGACTGGAACGGTTTCCTGGAACATTTCGGGTTTCTGCGCGATTGCGGCGTCGTCACCGGCATCAAGGATTTGTACTGGGACATTCGTCCCAAGCCCGAATACGGCACGGTCGAAATCCGCGTCTGCGACACGCCGCTCGATGTCGTTCAGGCCGCCGCGCTGGCGGCGCTGGCGCAGACGCTGTCGCGTTATCTGCTGCGCGAGCGTCCCGTTTTCGACGCCGGCAAGGCGTTGCAAGTCGCCCGTTACAACAAATTCCAGGCTTGCCGCTACGGTTTCGACGCGCGCGTTTCGTGCCCGCAAAAACGCGCACAGGAAGATTTGCGCACGACCTTGAAGAATCTGCTCGACACGCTGGGCGGCGATGCCAAGGCGCTCGGTTGTCAGCGCTGGCTGGACATCCTGCGCACCTCGCTGTTCACCGGAACTACCGGCGCGGATTGGCTGCGTTCCCGACAAACCGCGCACAAAAACCTGAACGACATGGTGCGCGATTCCGCCGAACGTTTCAGCGCCATGCGCCCGTCGGGGAACTGACGCCAATTCGCAGGTGACAAGTCCGGCAAAGGCGGCGGTCCGTCGGGCGTTGTCGAAGCGGTCGGGATAAACGCAAAAGGCCAGCGGCAGCGCAATGGGATGTTCGCCGACGCGTTAATCGAAGCTCCCGTAGAATACGCTTCCTTTCTTCTCTCCGATAAACGAGCACATGTCCCAGACCAGTTTCATTCACGGCTTCCACGCGATCATCGCCAAATTGCGCCATCAGCCGCAAGCCATCCTGGAAATCTTCATCGACGCGGAACGGCATGACGCGCGCGCGCGCGATCTGTCAAAACACGCCGAATTACATTCGGTGCGCGTCGTTCCCGTCGACGCCGGTCGGCTCGAAGGCATGGCCGGCGGAGGGCGGCGGCATCAGGGCGTGGTGGCGCGCGTTGCTTCCGAAGCGCGTCACATTACGCTCGACGACGTGCTCGATACGCTCGAAGAACCGCCGTTTCTGCTGATTCTCGACGGCGTTCAGGACCCGCGCAACCTCGGCGCGTGTTTGCGCGTCGCCGACGCCGCCGGCGTACACGCGGTGGTCGCGCCGAAAGACCGCGCGGTCGGTTTGACGCAGACCGCGATCAAGGCCGCCAGCGGCGCGGCGGAGTCCGTGCCTTACGTCACCGTGACCAATCTGGCGCGTACATTGCGCGAACTGAAGGAGCGCGGCGTTTGGCTCGTCGGCACCGACGCCGACGCCGCGACAGACCTCTACGCCGCCCAGTGGCCGCAAGCCAGCGCCTGGGTTTTCGGCGCCGAAGGCGATGGGATGCGCCGCCTGACGCGCGAAACCTGCGATCAGTTGGTCAGCATCCCCATGCTCGGTTCGGTACAAAGCCTCAATGTTTCCGTCGCGGCGGGGATTTGTCTTTATGAGGCCAGACGGCGCGTGAGCGCGTGAGCGCGCCAGCCCCCACGAAACCCCGCTTACTTTCCAGCGTCTTCGCCGCGCAGCAGCTTCTTCACCGTTTCTCCGGCTTCATCAAATTCGGCCATGAGTATCTGGCTGGAAATATCATCCAGCGCTTCCCGGCTGCGTTTATCGAGGGGGCGGGCTGAAATTTCATCGACCAGGCGGTCAATTTCGCTGATATTCATGGCCTCCAGCGCGGCGGCCAGTTGTTCGAGAACGCCGGCGTCGATTTGCGCCTCGCCTTCCCGAAGCGACATTTGCGCCTTCAGCACATCCTTGATCCGGGTCAGCAGTTGGGTCAGATTGTCGATAAATTCATCGAGACGCGCCCGGATCAATTCGATATCGCTGTCGCGGCCGGCCTGTTCCAGAATCGCCGCCACTTCAGACAACTCCATCGCGCCAACATTGGCCGAAGCGCTTTTCAGGCCATGCACCGAGGTGATGAAGGAGCGCATTTCATTGCCGGAAAACTCCAGCAGAATGGGCAGTTGCTTTTCCACGTCCAGACAATAAATTTTCAGCGCGTCGATGTAGGCCGGCAGGGAACCGCCAATCGTGGCGACGCCACGCGCCACGTCGATGCCTTCAATGCTCGGAGCGTGTTGTTCTTCGCTCCCGCTTTCCGTCGCTTCCACTGGGCGGCGTTTTTCCGTGGGCACCCATTTTTCCATGATCTTGTGTAGTTTGTTGATTTCTATAGGCTTTGAAAGAAAATCGTCAAAACCATTTTTCAGGAACAATTCTTTCATGCCGACGATAGCGTTGGCGGTCAGGGCGATGATCGGCGCGTCGGCCAGCCAGTCGCCCATTTTGCGCAGACGTTTCGTGGCTTCGATGCCGTCCATCTCCGGCATCATGTGGTCCATGAAAATCAGGTCAAAATACTGCTGCCGGACCAGTTCGATGGCTTCCTTCCCGCTCTGGCAGGTGACAATGTCCAGTCGATAGAGTGAAAGCAGTCCTTTGGCCACGACCAGGTTGAAGGCAACGTCGTCGACGACCAGCGCCCGGCAATCCGGCGCGATGAAAAGCGTCTGTTCTCCAGCTTCCTTTTCGGGCTGTTCGTGCCAGTCTGCCATCGCTCCGATCGGCATCCAGTCGTCCACCCTCTGGACGATAGTCGCGATGAAGGTCGAACCTTTCCCATAAACGCTTTCCACGACAATGTCGCCGCCCATGCCGCGGCTCAGGTTTTTGGCGATGGACAGTCCCAATCCGGTGCCCACGATATGGCTGTTGGCCGTTTCGTCGACGCGGACAAATTCGCCGAAAAGATGCGGCAGATCTTCTTCCCGAATGCCAATGCCGCTATCCATGACGCGAAATTCCAACGTCACCGTATCGCTTATCCGTGATCGGCAGTCGGCGGAGAAACGCACCTCGCCCTGTGGCGTGTATTTGATGGCGTTGGAGAGCAGATTGAGCAGGATTTGCCGCACCCGCACCTGATCGCCAATCAGTCCCAGCGGAATGTTGGGAGAGATTTCGACCGTCAGCTGCAGATGTTTTTCGCCGATGTAAGCGTGCACCATCGACAAAAGTTCGCTGAACAACGCCACGCTGCGATACGGCCCGTCGCTGATGATCTGGTGTCCGGATTCGGCCCTGGACAAGTCGAGAATATCGTTGATCAAGGTCAGCAGACTCATTCCGGCTTTTCGGATTTCATCTATATAGCCGACGACTTGCGGCTTGCCGTAATCGCGCTTGATCAGCTCGCTCAAGCCGATAATGGCATTCATCGGTGTGCGGATTTCATGACTGACGCGCGCCAAAAAAGCGCTCTTGCCAAGATTTTTCTCATCGGAGCGTATCTTCTCAAGCCGGTAGTACACGAGCAGGTAACTGAGAACGGCGGTCAAAATCAGCCCCAGCGCGCCCAGCATGGCGGCCAGACGGTAGACCTCATGGTAAAAATCGGCGTAAGGAATCAGCGCCCCCAGATACCAGCCGTTGAAAATTTTGCGGAAAAAAATCACGCTGTCGCTGCCATCTGTATCCCGGAATCCGAGCGCCGAAATCTTGCCCTGATTAACCAGAATCCGCGTCAGTTCAGGGAAATCTCCGCCGGCCTCGCGGACGTTTTTCCAGATCAGCGACTGGTCGTAGTGGACGATGAAATTCAGTTGGTCGTCGAGAAGAATACCGTAACCGCGACCGGCGATACGTTGATGCTGAACGTAGGACGTGATTTGTCCCAGCATCATATCCATCGACAGGATGCCGTAGGCGTTTCCTTGGCTATCGAGAATTTTCCGGGAAAAACTGATACAGAAATTTCCCGTTTCGGCGTCGACATAAGGCGATGAAAAAAAGACCCGCCCGTTCGCCCTGTCCGCGCCGACATACCAGGGACTGGCTTCCGGAACATAGCCCCTGGGCGGAACCCAGCCCGAACCATCGAGAAATTCGCCGCGCATCTGAGCGTATATTTTCATGAAATTGGGCAGCGGCGAACGACTGCTCGTGAACTGACCGTGGGTTTTGCGGATAAATTCCAGCAGTTCGGCGTTACTGGCCGCGGGCAGCATCTCTTCGAGGTTCTGGGCAACGTAGGCGAGGATCGCGCCCGTGTTTTGCAAGTTGACCGAAACCTGGGACATGATCGTCTCCAGGCTGGTATCGCCGATGATCTCCACCTGCTGTCTGACGATACGGCTGGCGTAGAAATACGAAATCAGCCCCATCATCAGGAAAACGACGAAGACCAACAAAATCTGACGGTAGTTGGTTTTGATCAGCTCCTTCGCGTTATTCAAAGTGCAAGCCCCTCTTGGAATTTCAGTTGCGCGCATGGACGATTTTAGCGCCTATCCCGACGGTTTACCTGTTCAGGCAATTGCCCAAGGGTGTGGTTAGGTGAAATTTTGTCGTCATTTTTGTGCCAGCGGGAATCCGTAAGGGACGTTTGAAAAACCTGATTCCCGCTGGCGCGGTACGACGGTTATTTTTTGTCTCGCCATAAAATTTCACATTCACCTTGCTGTCTTGTTTTTTCATGCCTTCCCAATCGACCCGCGCCCGGCTGTAATCTGGCGGACATCGGGAAGAGCGGCGGTTACAGTCAGCCGGTCGGCGCGGTGACGCGCCGCAACGTTGGTACCCGGCGGATGGCAATCTTGACCAAATCCGTCTCAGGCTTTAATGTTGCGCGTTTTTTCCGGTAATTTTTTGCAGAGTGAAGATTATGACCATGATGAACGGCGCTGAAATTCTAATCAGGTGCCTGCAGGAAGAAAAAGTTGACTACGTTTTTGGTTATCCCGGCGGATCGGTGCTGCACATCTATGACGAGCTGTTCAAGCAGGACAAGATCAGGCATATCCTGATGCGTCACGAACAGGCCGCCGTGCACGCGGCGGACGCTTTTTCGCGTTCCACACAGCGCGTCGGCGTGGCGATGGTGACCTCCGGGCCAGGGGCGACCAACGCCGTGACCGGCATCGCCACGGCGTATATGGATTCGATTCCGCTGGTGGTCATTTCCGGGCAGGTGGCGACGACGTATATCGGCCAGGACGCTTTCCAGGAATGCGACACCGTGGGCATCACCCGCCCCTGCGTGAAACACAATTTCCTGGTCAAGGACGTGCGCGATCTCGCCGTGACCATCAAGAAAGCGTTCTATATCGCCAGCACCGGGCGTCCAGGGCCGGTCGTGGTCGATATTCCCAAGGACGTGACAGCCGATAAATGCAAGTTCGAGTATCCGGCCGAGATCAAACTGCGCTCGTACAATCCGGTCATCAAGGGGCATTCCGGGCAGATCAAAAAAGCGGCGCAGCTGCTGGCTGGCGCGAAGCGTCCGGTGATTTACTCCGGCGGCGGCGTGATTCTGTCGAACGCGGCGGAACAGCTGACCCGCCTGACGCGCCTGCTCGGTTTTCCGATCACCAGCACCTTGATGGGGCTTGGCGGCTACCCTGGAAGCGACCGGCAATTTCTCGGTATGCCCGGTATGCACGGCACCGTCGAGGCCAATATGGCGATGCAGCAATGCGACGTGCTGTTGGCCATCGGCGCGCGTTTCGACGACCGCGTGATCGGCAATCCGGAAGATTTTGCCGCGATTCCGCGCAAGATCATTCACGTCGATATCGATCCGTCCTCGATCTCCAAGCGCGTGCGCGTCGACGTGCCGATCGTCGGCAACGTTTCCGACGTGCTGGAAGAAATGATTCGCCTGCTGGAGGCCGAGCGGGAACGCAAGGACATTTCCGGGTGGTGGGCGGAAATCGAAAACTGGCGCGCCAGGCAGTGCATGAGTTACGTCACGAAGGACGACGCGATCATGCCGCAGTTCGTGATCGAAAAACTGTGGGAGATCACGCGCGGCGAGGCGATCATCACCTCCGATGTGGGTCAGCACCAGATGTGGACGGCGCAGTATTACAAGTTCGACCAGCCGCGCCGTTGGCTGAACTCGGGCGGACTGGGAACGATGGGCGTGGGGCTGCCCTACGCCATCGGCGCTTCGTTCGCCAATCCAGACAAGCCGGTGGCCTGCGTCACCGGCGACGGCTCGATCCAGATGTGCATTCAGGAACTGTCGACGGCCCAGCAGTTCAGGTTGCCGATCAAGATTGTCAACCTGAACAATCGCTATCTCGGCATGGTTCGCCAGTGGCAGGAAATGTTCTACAGCCGCCGCTATTCGCAGACCTACATGGATTCGCTCCCCGATTTCGTCAAGCTGGCCGAAGCGTATGGTCACGTGGGCATCCGCGTGGAAAAATCCGAAGACGTCGAACCCGCGCTGAAGAAAGCCTTCATCGAACACAAGGACGATCTGGTTTTCCTCGACATCCGTACCGCGCGGGAAGCCAACGTTTTCCCCATGGTGGCGGCGGGCAAAGGGCTGTCCGAAATGATTTTGGCCGGTGAGAATCTGTGAGGAGCGACAACATGCGACACATCATTTCAATCCTGCTGGAAAACGAAGCCGGCGCACTCTCAAGGGTGGCCGGGCTTTTCTCGGCGCGCGGCTATAATATCGAGACGCTGACGGTAGCTCCCACCGAGGACAGTTCGCTGTCCCGGTTGACCATCGTGACTTCCGGCAGCGGCGAGATCATCGAGCAGATCACCAAGCAGCTGAACAAACTGGTCGACGTCGTCAAGGTCGTCGATCTTTCCGAGGCGGCGCATATCGAGCGCGAACTGATGCTGATCAAGGTACGCGCCGTCGGCAAGGATCGCGAGGAACTGAAACGCATGGCGGATATCTATCGCGGTCGCGTCATCGACGTGACCGACGCGACTTACGTGATCGAGTTGACGGGTAACGGGTCGAAGCTCGATTCGTTCATCCAGGCCATCGACGCGGATCTCATTCTGGAAACCGTGCGCACCGGCGTCAGCGGCATTGGCCGTGGCGACCGGGTGCTCAAAGTTTGATATTTTTTATACGAAAGGGATGACATGAAGGTTTATTACGACAAGGACGCCGATCTTTCTCTGATCAAGGGCAAGAAAGTGGCGATCATCGGTTACGGCTCGCAAGGCCACGCCCACGCGCAAAACCTCAGCGATTCGGGGGTCAAGGTGACGGTCGGACTGCGCAAGGACGGCGCGTCGTGGGGCAAGGTCGAGAAGGCCGGACTCAAGGTCGAGGAAGTCGCCAAGGCGGTCAATGGCGCCGATGTCGTCATGCTGTTGTTGCCCGACGAAAAGATTCCGGCGGTTTACTACAACGATGTCGAACCGAATATCAAAAAGGGCGCGACGCTCTCTTTCGCGCACGGATTCAACATCCACTACAACCAAGTGATCCCGCGCGCCGATCTGGATGTCATCATGATCGCGCCGAAAGGGCCGGGGCACACGGTGCGTTCCGAATACCTGAAAGGCGGCGGCGTTCCGTCGCTGATCGCGGTCTATCAGGACAATTCCAAAAAAGCGCGCGACATCGCCCTGTCCTACGCGGCGGCCAATGGCGGCACCAAGGGCGGGGTGATTGAAACCACCTTCCGCGAAGAGACCGAAACCGACCTTTTCGGCGAACAATGCGTGCTTTGCGGCGGCCTCGTCGAACTCATCAAGACGGGTTTCGAGACCTTGGTCGAAGCCGGTTACGCGCCGGAAATGGCTTACTTTGAATGTCTGCACGAAGTGAAGCTGATCGTGGATTTGATCTACGAAGGCGGCATCGCCAACATGAACTATTCGGTTTCCAACAACGCGGAATTTGGCGAATACGTGACCGGGCCGGAAGTCATCAACGCATCCTCGCGCGAAGCGATGAAGAACGCCCTGAAACGCATCCAGAACGGCGAATACGCCAAGATGTTCATCCAGGAAGGGAGCATCAATTATCCGTCGATGACCGCCCACCGCCGTTTGACCGCCGAACATCAGGTGGAAAAAATCGGCAGCCAGCTGCGCGACATGATGCCGTGGATCAAGAAGAACAAGCTGGTCGATCAATCGAAGAACTGATGCCGCATAGCGATACAAGGAGAACGGGTTTCGTCCCGCTGGCGTTTTTTTCTTTCAAAACCGAGGAGCCTTTACCATGAAACTGCGTCTTTTCTTTGCCATATTCGCTCTTCTCGCCGCCCTGCCAGCCTGCGCGCAAGGCGGCTTCGTCGACAACTCCGGCACCCGCACCGTCGAAGAAGCGAAAAAGCTGCGCGACCATAGTCCCGTGCAATTGCAGGGCAACATCGTGCGCAAGCTGGACGACCATAAATACATGCTGCGTGACACAAGCGGCGAAATCGTCGTGAAAATCGAAGACCAGGTGTGGCGCGACGTAACCGTCGGTCCTGACGATAGGGTGGAGATTCGCGGCGAAGTCGACAATGATTCCCTTATCTTCCCCGTGAAGATCAAGGTCGGCGCGATCAAGAAGCTGTAGACGCCTTGCCGCGTCATTGCAAGGTTCGCCAAGCAAAAATGAGTCTCGACACACTATGAACTACCCACATCCTCTGATCGCCCGCGAAGGCTGGCCATTCATCGTCGGCTCGCTGGTTCTGGCCGCACTGACTTCCGCCGCTGGTTTCTGGTCACTGCCTTTCTGGCTGGCCTTCGTCTTCTGCGTGCAATTTTTCCGCGACCCTGGCCGCGTCGTGGCGGGCGGGCCGAAAAGCGTGGTCTCCCCGGCCGATGGCCGGATCGTCGTCGTCGAAGAGGCCGACGATCCTTATCTGAATCGGCGGGCGTTGAAGATCAGCGTATTCATGAACGTGTTCAACGTGCATTCAAACCGTGCGCCGATCGAGTGCACCGTTCAGCGGAAATGGTACATGCCTGGCCGCTTTCTCAACGCCTCGCTAGACAAGGCATCGCTGGAGAACGAACGCTGCGCCTTGCACCTGCGCACGAACGACGGCCGCGATGTCACCTGTGTCCAGGTCGCCGGGCTGATTGCGCGGCGGATACTGAATTACGTCGATGCGGGGACCCCGCTGGCGGCGGGTCAGCGTTACGGGTTCATCCGCTTCGGTTCGCGCGTCGACGTCTACCTGCCGCTCGATACCCAGGTGAAGGTGGTCATCGGCGAGCGCGTCTTCGCGTCGAGCAGCGTGCTGGCCGAGTTGGGATGAACAGGGTGTCGTCCCTATTTGGAGTTGCTCCCACAAATAACCGTCATTCCCGCGCCAGCGGGAACCCAGGTTTTCAGACAGCCTTTGCGGATTCCCGCTGGCGCGGAAATGACGACAAGGGGATATTCGGCGGCTTCGGCATGAACGAAAAATTGTGGCAATCGCCGTGTCCAGTTGAGTGCCGCCATCGCGTCCGCGTCCGCGCGAGCCGCACATGAAAAGCCATCTCCCCGATTCGCTGTTCCGCGCCGGTCGCTTCATCGACCGGGTTTTCCGCCGCTTCACCGAGGAGAATTTCGCCCAGACCAGCGCCAGTCTGGCGTTTACCACCCTGCTGTCGATCGTTCCCCTGGTCGCCGTGGTGCTCGGCGCGATGTCGGCCATGCCGTCGTTCGTGGTGGCGGTCGACCATCTGGACAAGGTGGTTCGCGGCATGCTTCCCGAACGCAGCGCCGGGCTGATCGTCGAACACCTGATCGATTTTTCGCAGAAAGCGCTGAACGTGACCGTCGCCGGTCTGATTGCCTTGGCAGTGACCGCGCTGGCCTTGCTGAACACCGTCGAGAAAGCGTTCAACAAGGCCTGGAAAGCCGCGGCAAAACGCTCGTGGTGGCGGCGCATCGCGCTGTACGCGGCGTTGATTGTGCTGTGGCCGCTGGCCGTGGCCTACATCGTGTCGGCGGTTTCGTTCGCGGTTTCCCTGTCGTCCGGGCTGGTGATCGAACAATTATGGCTGCACAAACTGCTGTCCAAGGCGACGGGCATATTCATCACCGCCGTATTTTTTGCCGGCCTTTATTTTGTCGTCCCCAACGCCAGTGTAAAGATGTCCGACGCTTTGCTCGGCGGCGGCTTCGCGGCCTGCGGCTTTTTTCTGATGCAAAAAGGGTTTGAGCTTTACCTGTCGTATTTTCCGGTCATCACCCTTGTTTACGGCGCGTTCGCCACGGTGCCGATTTTTCTGCTGTGGCTGTATCTGTCATGGGTCATGGTTCTGCTCGGCGCGCTGGTAGCCGTCAGCCTGACCGAGTCCCGGCGCGGGAATTAACGCCGCGCGATCTCACGCGGCAGCGCGCGTCAAAAAAATCGCTTAAAGTTTTCGCTCAAGCTGCCGTTAATCACTCAGCAATACCCAGTAACACTCAGCGACACTTTCACGCGTCACCCCGTCGCCCTTCTTACCAACAAGGAGACTCACATGTCCATCGCTCCCGTCACCACATCCGCCGCAGCCACCCAATCCACCGCCGTCCAGGCCCAGGAAAAGTCCCAGGAAAATACCCGTATCAGCGGTTTTCAGGCAGTCAGGGAGGCCAAGCAGCAGTTGAACATCCAGATTCTCGAAGCCTCGGCCCAAACCACCCTCTCGGCGGGCGACAATCCCCAGGGGCTGGTGTTGCGCTCCGCGATCGACCGCATCAACGAACTGCTCGCGCCCGACTACGGCCCCGACGCGCTCCAGACCGCCGCCGCCACGCAGGACAACTCGGCGGAAGCCACCGCCGGGCGGATTCTCAGCATCTCGACCGGCTTTTACGACAGCTACGCCAAACAGCATCCGGGGGAAGACCCCGAAAAAGTCGCCGAAAACTTCGTCAACCTCATTCGCAAAGGGTTTGAAAAAGGTTTTGGCGAAGCGCGCAACATCCTCGAAGGGATGAACGTGTTCAATGGCAACGTACAAAGCGGCGTCATGAAAACCTACGAACTGGTGTCCCAAGGCTACGACGACTTCCTCGCCAGCAAACTGGGGGAAATCCGGGGCGCCAAGACCGAGGGTTAAGCCAACCAGGGCAGCGGCGTCCGTTCCAGGCGGACGCCGTTCGCCCGTCCCCGCAGTCAGACACTGACGGCGGACAGAGAACCGCGTTTACGCGTATGTGGTTGAGCGGCATACGGCGGCGGCGTGAGTGCAAGCGAACTTCTTTTGCTCGCCGGTTTGACCGGACATGGCAAATATCGGAGCGTATGCCGACGATGCGATGTAAGATTGGTTTGTCGTCGGCCTGTCTGTGCCAACGACGACTTTTTTATAACTTGGAGAACAGCATCATGAAATCCCTGAAATCCCTTTCCACATTGGCGGTCGTTGCCGCCTTGGCCGCGCCCGGCGCGGCTTTTGCCGCCAGTGCCGAAGTGACGTTCAAGAACATCAACACTTCGCAAAGTGCAACGTATTCCTACACCAACAGCGGTGAAGCCGTTACCTATGCAAACGCCGAACCCAAGCCATTAACCCCGGTGCCGTCTGGAGGTACAAACATTTACACGGTGGGTCCCATTACATCGTTGGTAACGGGGGTTCATGTCCGGTATACGATCGGTAGCAAAACATGCGTCTTTCATTCAAGTTTCACGGGTACGCCGTCGGGAAACAACATCATTCCCAACTGGACGAAGTCCGCTGATTCGAGCGGTGGCGCGACCTGTACGGCCAACATTACCTACACCGATTCCGCCCAGCCATTCAACTGGAAGGTCACATTTACGATAAAATGAGCCTCCGGCGTTCGGCCCACGGGGTCGGACGCCAAGCAAAAACCATCCTTAATTTTCCTGCGCCGATGCCGTTACGTCTATAGAGATAATCGTTTGTCAAGGAAAGCCTTATGGTTTCGATCAATCTTTATACGGCAAATACTTGGAACGCCACGTCGTCGCTTACCGGCGTCATGGCGATCAAGACCGAAGGCAGCAGTCAAGTGTCCGCCGTTGGCGCAAGCGACACTTCTTCGATTTCGACGCTTGCCCGCCAGTTGAGCGAAGCCGCAGAACGCGCGGCGGTGCGGGATGCCGGTATGTCGCGTGAACAATTGGCGAAGCTGGCGAACGCCTTACTCAGCAAAGTTGCCGGTGAAGAACACAATGTCAGCAAGGCAATAAACAACGCCGAAGTGCCGGATACAGACGACCCGGAATTATTGAAGCGCGCCGAACAGGCAACCAAATTCGTCAATAACAGTCGATTTGAGAAAAATCCTTTTGCCGGACTGTCACGCGAACAGTTGTCCCTGATTATTTATGACGAAGGCAACGCCTTCACCGTCAATGAACGCTATGCCGCTTACTATGAATACAGCAATCTGTATAACGCTTGGGCACAGAAAGTCTGCGCCCAGGCGTGGAGTGAAAGTGAGATGACCGGCGGCAAGACCATCAATTTCTTCAAGGCGTGCATTGCCGAATACCAGGCGGCATCCCTGATCGAGCAGTCGACCTATCACCCGAACTACGTTTCCCGGATGGAGCATTACATCCAGCTCTGGGAAGGCGGCATGGGTATCAATTACAAGGAAGGCGATACGCTGATCGAGATGTTGTTGCCGGAACGGGAATACGACGAACATCTGAGTTGGGGCCTGAACAGTTGGCTGTCCATGCCGGAAAGTTTCGCCAGCATTGGCAGCTCGCCGCCAACCGCAGTGGCGGCATAAACCCGCCGGAGCGTCCGTTTCCCGGCGATTCCCTTGCCGCTGCCGCGCGACCGACAAAAAACGCGCGTCCGAAAAGGCGCGACCCGCACGGCGACCATCACCTATACCGCTCCCGCTCCGTCATTCAACTGGAAGGTAACTTTCACGATGAAATGAGCCTTTGGCGTCCGGCCTACAGACCGGACGCCAAGCACCTCTAAAGTTTCCTGCGCCAATACCGTTGTGCCTAAAGAGATAACAGTTTTCAAAGGAAGCCTCATGGTTTCGATCAATCTTTATGGTGATAGTCGCAAATAGTATTGACGTATTTCCGGCCCCTTTTGCAACCCATCTTTCATACCATATGCGGTGGTTGCTCAGTCCATGCAACACTATATATTGTGGTGAAAAGGC
>JAITNL010000103.1 GCA_031290495.1 Accumulibacter sp. | reverse complement strand
ATGGCCCGACGCCTATTGAACGGCGTCACTCAGAGGTCGGATATACGGATGCAGTCGCACCACTTCTTGCCTTCGCTTTTTCTCTTGCAAAACGGGAGGCGTCCATATACGGGGTGAGCAAAGCGAACCACGACGAAACAGAGGCGTCGTTCCATGAAATACCGCCGAACGTCGGGGTTCGCTTTGCTCACCCCGACCTATCCTGGCCAGTGGATAATCCGGGTGCAAATGAATGCCCCCGGCACTGCCGCCGGGGGATTGTTACTCACTCGGTATAGCAGTTTGACAAAACATGTAAATATCCATTGGCTTTGCCGTGAATATTACATTCATGGATTGTTATAAATGTTAAATTAAAGCGCTATAAACCCGTCTGCCTTTGCCGGGGCATCTGCTACCCCGTCGCTTTCTGGCACCGCTAACCACCCCGCCCCTGCCGGGGCACCCCTCCAGAGGAGGGGAATTAAACCCGACGCGCTCCTGGTTTAATTCCCCTCCCTTGGAGGGGTGCCCCGGCAGGGGCGGGGTGGTTGCGGCGGTAAGTGTGCCAAAAAAGTTTCGCAGGCTATAAGCCGCGCCAGCGGCGTAATCCGACACCGTTTCCCTGTCGCGTCAGCGGCGCTTATTTTGCAGGCGGAAAAATATAGCAGTTTGACAAAACATGTAAATATCCATTGGCTTTGCCGTGAATATTACATTCATGGATTGTTATAAATGTTAAATTAAAGCGCTATATAAGCGACATAGGGGCCTGGGTTGCCGGTGCCGGTGGTGTTCCTATCTTCGATGGCGGTGAAAACCTTGCGGCCAAAGAAGAAGGGCAGTCCCCAGTTGAAATAGCCATCCGCTGGGGCTGCCAGATTGTTGAAAGCGACGTTTGATGCAGCATCGCACAGCGTTGCGGCGTTTGCCACCTGGAAATTGACAACGTTCGTTCCCGCATTGGTGGCGGTCAAATACAGCGTGCTCGTCGGGCAATAGAAACCTTTACCCCTACTACCAACACCGCACTCCGGAATGGTGCTGTCGGGGAAAAAAAGACCGTTGCTGCCGCTATCTATATACCCGCTGAGGGACGTGCCCTTGAAGCTGGTAGAAAACTCCCCTTTCGCGTCTACGCTGATGACCGTTGCGCTTCCCAGACTGTTATTGTCATGCGTGCCGATGCCCAGGTACAGCGTACCGGTGAATGGACCGGCAGCTCCGGAGTCGGAGACCGCCCGGAGGTCGATCACGACGCCATTATTATGGTCATCCAACAGGGCGACGGGGTTACGCACCTGCTGTTCGTCGGGTACGGAGTATGTCCGTGTACAACTGCCGGAACAGGCGTAATAGAAACCGCCATCCCGCACAAAAACACCGACGCCAAGGATGCCGTTTATGCCAGAAAGATTCACGGGAGCACCTGTGCAACTGTCCGGCGCGCTGCCGACGGTCGTGGTGTCGTCAATGACATGGATGGCCATGTTCTTCGTTTGCCCAGCCAGTTTAACGTCGGCGGAACGGATCGCACCCCAGGTGTAACCACTGACGAATGTCACACATTCGGCGAGCGATGATACCGGCGGCAGGGAGAGCGACGTCAGATCCGAGGAGGAGACGAGGCGCAGCCCGGATGAGCCGGTGTCGACAATGACGCGATCAATCGTCTTACAGGTGCTCGTGCCTGGAACGCAAACTTCCACGCTGACGAACGGTAAATTGGGCCTGCCCACGGTGATCTGCAACTGGTTCGCTGCCGTGGATTGCGTTGGTGGCGTGGGTGGCGTGGGTGGCGCGGGAGTTGATGACCCACCACCACCGCCACCACCCCCGCCGCCGCACCCGAATATCACCAATGCCAGCGCGAGAGAAAATAGAATCGGATGTCGCATGGTGGTCTCCTACTGGATCGCGTCGATTGAAAAATTTTCCGGGAGTTCCGGCGGGAGGTAGGCGCGACCGGAAAAGGCGCGCATGTGGCCGCCCGAGCGCACGACCAATTCCGGGCTGTCGATATGCAGCGGGCCGCTGCCGAAGGATCGGTTCCGGGCCGCGTCGGTGTAGGCGGTGAAATATCGGCCGAGCAATTGCCGCAGATCGGGAAGAAACGGGCCTTGCCAGGCGACCGCGAATACGGTTCCATTGGCGGAAACAAATTCCCTGACGCGCGTCCCGGAATCGAGCTGAGTCTCGTCCACCGCGTATTGCGGCGTGTCGACGACGCGCTGTGAAACCTTCGCCGGTTGTTGTTCAGGGGGATTCGACGCCGCGTTTTCACCCAAGGCGGCCAGAGCGTGTCCATGTAGAACAAGCAGACCAACGCACAGTGTTCCCGCGCTTACCAGTTTTCTCATTTCTTCTCCTGTCTGAATTGCCGGGGAGCCGGCCAAAGGTTCGCCATTCTAATCAAAAAAAACCGTGACAATGGGGGGGCGATAACTTTTCATCGGGGTTATCGCCTGAACACTTTATTTATTGGACGTCAGAAAACTTACAGCACGGCGGCGATGGACTTCGCCACGTAGTCGACGTTGCGGGTGTTCAGCGTGGCCAGGCAGATGCGCCCCGTGCCGACCGCGTAGATACCGAACTCGCTTTGCAGACGGGCGACCTGTTCGGCGCTCAGGCCGGTGTAGGAGAACATGCCGCGCTGTTTGACGACGAACGAGAAATCGCGGGCGGCGCCAGCGGCATCGAGCTTTTCCACCAGACTGACGCGCATGGTCTTGATCCGCTCGCGCATCCCGGCCAGTTCGGCTTCCCACATTCCGCGCAGTTCCGCGCTGGACAACACGGCCGCGACGAGCGCGCCGCCAAAGGTCGGCGGGCTGGAATAGTTGGCACGGATGACCTGTTTGACTTGCGACAATACACGCGCCGCTTCGTCCGCCGACGCGGTGACCACCGACAACGCGCCGACACGCTCGCCGTAAAGCGAGAACGATTTGGAACACGAGGTTGAGATGAAGAACTGCAAACCCGACGCGGCGAACAGATCGAGCGCCACGGCGTCCTCGCCGATGCCGTCGGCGAATCCCTGGTAGGCCATGTCGACGAAAGGCACCAGCGCGCGCGCCTGGCACACCTCAACGACTTCGCGCCACTGGGCGGCGCCAAGATCGGCGCCGGTCGGGTTGTGACAGCACGCGTGCAAAACGACGATCGAACCTGCGGGAAGCGCGTCGAGACCGGATTTCATCGCCGCGGAATCGACGCCGCGCGCCGCCGCGTCGTAGTAGGGGTAGGACTTGACCGCGAACCCCGCGTTCTCGAAAATCGCGCGATGGTTCTCCCAGCTCGGAGCGCTGATGCAGACCACGGCGTTCGGCAGCAGACGCTTGAGATAATCGCCGCCGATCCTGAGCGCGCCGGTACCGCCCAGCGCCTGTACCGTGACGACCTTGCCTTCGGCCAGGAGCGGCGAATCCTTGCCGAACAGCATGATCTGGATCGCCCGGTTGTACGCGGCGAGACCGTCGATGGGCTGGTATCCGTGGCTGGGCATGCTTTCGAGGCGGGTACGCTCGACCGCCTTGACGGCGTTCAACAGTGGAATCTTCCCGCTATCGTCGTAATACACGCCGGCGCCCAGATTGACCTTGGCCGCCCTTGAATCCGCGTTGAACGCTTCGGTCAAACCGAGAATCGGGTCGCGCGGCGCCCGTTCCACAGAGGAAAAAATTGATGATGTCATGAAAAATCACCCGAATGAAAGTTGAAAAAACGCCGGCTTTGCCACATTGGTTGACCGTGACGGAAAGCCGGCAAGGAGATTCGGATAAAATTCTAGCATGATGAAAATGACCAGTCATTCCAATCCCGCATCAAGTCTTTCTGAAAACGGAAGATTCCAGGAGTTCGACGCTTCTCCGTTTCGCCTTTACCTGCCTTTCGAGCCATCCGGCGACCAGCCGGAAGCCATTGACAAACTGATCGAAGGGCTGGACGACGGCTTGTCGTTTCAAACCCTGCTGGGCGTCACCGGTTCCGGCAAGACCTTCACCATGGCCAACGTCATCGCCCGCACCGGTCGGCCAGCGTTGGTGCTGGCGCCGAACAAGACGCTGGCGGCGCAGCTCTACGCCGAGTTTCGCGAATTTCTGCCTGAAAACGCCATCGAATATTTCGTCTCGTACTACGATTATTACCAGCCCGAAGCCTACGTTCCGGCGCGCGATCTGTTCATCGAAAAAGACTCGGCGATCAACGAGCATATCGAGCAGATGCGCCTCTCGGCGACCAAGAGCCTGATCGAGCGGCGCGATTGCGTGATCGTCGCCACCGTGTCGTGCATCTACGGCATCGGCGACCGCGACGAGTACCACAAAATGATCCTGACCATGCGCGTCGGCGACCGCCTGGGGCAGCGCGACATCATCAAGCGTCTCACGGAAATGCAGTACGAGCGCAATGAACTCGATTTTCACCGGGGAACCTTCCGCGTGCGGGGCGATGTCATCGACGTATTTCCGGCCGAACACGCCGAACACGCGATGCGCATTTCATTGTTCGACGACGAAATCGACGGACTGCAATTGTTCGATCCGCTCACCGGGCATCTGCAAACCAAACTCGCGCGTTTCACCGTTTTTCCCTCGTCGCACTACGTGACGCCACGGGCGACTGTGCTGACCGCCATCGAAGCCATCAAGGACGAGCTGGCCCAGCGTATCGAGCATTTCAACAAGGAAGGGCGTCTGGTCGAAGCGCAACGCATCGAGCAACGGACGCGCTTCGATCTCGAAATGCTCGATCAACTGGGATTTTGCAAGGGAATCGAAAACTACTCGCGGCATCTGTCCGGGCGCAAGACCGGGGAAGCGCCGCCGACGCTGCTCGACTACCTGCCGGACGGCGCGCTGATGTTCATCGACGAATCGCACGTGGCGATTCCCCAGATCGGCGCGATGTCCAAAGGCGATCGCTCGCGCAAGGAAAACCTGGTCAATTATGGATTCCGTCTGCCCTCGGCGCTGGATAACCGACCGCTCCGATTCGAAGAATACGAAGCGTTCGCGCGGCAGACCATTTTCGTCTCGGCGACCCCGGCGGAGTACGAGCGGACGCATCAGGGGCAAGTCGTCGAGCAAGTCGTGCGTCCGACCGGGCTGGTCGATCCAGCGCTCATCGTGCGCCCGGCGACGACGCAGGTGGACGATCTGCTTTCGGAAATCCGCTTGCGCGGCGCGCGCCAGGAGCGCGTGCTGGTCACGACGCTGACCAAGCGCATGTCGGAAGAACTGACGGATTTTCTCGGCGAAAACGGCATTCGCGTGCGTTATCTGCACTCGGACATCGACACCGTCGAGCGGGTCGAGATCATCCGCGATCTGCGTCTCGGCGAGTTCGACGTGTTGGTCGGCATCAACCTGCTGCGCGAAGGGCTGGATATTCCGGAAGTTTCGCTGGTGGCGATCCTGGACGCCGACAAGGAAGGTTTTCTGCGCTCGGAACGTTCGCTGATCCAGACCATCGGACGCGCCGCCCGCCACATCAACGGCACGGCCATCCTCTACGCCGACCGGTTGACCGACTCGATACAGCGCGCCATCGCGGAAACCGAACGCCGCCGCGCCAAGCAACTGCGTCACAACGCAACGCACGGCATCACGCCGAAAGGCGTCTCCAAGCGTATCAAGGACATCATCGACGGTATTTACGACGCCGAGACCTCGACGCGCGAACTCAAGGCGGCGCAACAACAGGCCAGCTATTCGGCGATGAGTGAAAAACAACTGACGCGAGAAATCAAGCGTCTGGAAAAAGAGATGAGCGATTACGCCAAAAACCTGGAATTTGAAAAAGCCGCCACCACGCGCGACGCGCTGTTCCGTTTGAAGGAACAATTGTTCGGCGCGGCCAGACGGGAAATTGAATAATGCCGATTGGGTTGTCGATATGGCGCTTTGATCCAATATTTTTCAACCGCCCAGACGATACCGATTCCGGCAGCTTCCATTCCAGGTACGCTTCATCGTCGGGAAAGAACACGGCGCTTGGCGTGTTTCTTATTCAGTTATAAAAAACGCCGCACACCAGTGAGCACTACCCCGGCTTATCGACACGCCTGACTTCAATTGGGAGGGTACGGCGCGAGCACTCATATACACCTGAGTGTATATGTATAGCTGATTTTAATATTTTCAACGTCCACGGCTGTTCGTTATCATTGCCCGCGATGCAAAAAACTTTTCCCTCACGGGAAGCCATTCAAAAAATTCTCACATTGCCCATGCTTTCCGTCTCATTTCTGAAGATGCGTTCGTGTTTGTGGAACGCGTCGGTCAAAGTGACAATGTGTGACGCGCGCTTTCGTCCGCCGGAAACCCGCAGTTTGCCAGTTTTTGCCAGTTGACGCGCGATAATGGATTTTTCCAGAATGACCATGCCGGAACATTTGCGCGAACTGATCGCCCAGCGAGCGCTCGAAGATGGAGAGCGTATTTTTCTCACCGAGCCGGACACGGGCAGGACATTGTGTTTTGGGGCGCTGGAAACAACAGCGCAAAAGTTGCTGCGCGGCTTGAAAAGTCATGGTTTCCGCAAGGGGGACAGGGTCGTACTGATCTTTCATAATGGGATACAGGCCGCGCTTGCGTTTCTGTCGGTGGTTACTGGAGACGGTGTGGCAACGCCGGTGCATCCGGATAATACCGCCAGGGAATTGCGCTTCTTTCTGGAACATTCCGGGGCGCTTTTCGTACTCACGAACAAAGACCTGACACTGACGGAAAAAGAATTCGCGGGGCTGAGCAGACGGGGCGAATTGGCGGAGGGCATCCTGCTCTATAGCTATACGCCAGGCACGACGAACGAGAATCTGCCACGGGATCTGGCCATGCTGCTCTATACGTCCGGCACGACGGGCACGCCTAAAGGGGTGATGCTCTCGCACCGAAACCTGCTGGCCGAATGCGCGCACATCCAGCAGGCGCACCAATTGACGAAAGGCGACAAGGCCCTATGCCTTTTGCCGCTATACCATATCAATGGGCTGGTGGTGACTCTGCTCACTCCGCTGTTCACGGGGCTGGAGGTGGTCATGCCGCCCCGATTCAGCGCCAGCCATTTATGGGAATGGGTACGAAAACACCGTGTGACCTGGTTCAGCGCGGTGCCTACGATTTATTCGATTCTACTGAGCCAGCCGATACCGAACCAAGCCGAAGTCAGCAGTCTGCGCTTTATGCGTTCGGCTTCTTCCGCGTTGCCCAAGGCCGTGTTGCTGGAATGCGAGCGGCGGATTGGCGTGCCTTTGATTGAGTCCTACGGCATTTCCGAAGGCGGCAGCCAAATCACCACCAATCCTCTGCCGCCGGCAACCCGCAAGCCCGGTTCGGTGGGTCTCCCATTCGGCAACGAAATCCGCGTGCTGCAAGCCGATGGCGGCATCGCCCCTGTCGGAGCCGTGGGAGAAGTGGCGGTGCGGGGTGAAAATATCGCCTCCGCTTACCTGAATAACCCAAAGGCAACCGAAGAGAGCTTCCGCAACGGCTGGTTTTACACCGGGGATATTGGCTGCTTCGACGCGGACGGCTATCTGTTCCTGCAAGGCCGCAAAAAGGAACTCATCAATCGCGCGGGAGAAATGATTTCTCCGCTGGAAATAGACGAAGTGCTGTACCAGCACCCCGCCGTGAAACTGGCGGCGACGATCGGCGTGCCGCACGCTCTGTACGGCGAGGAAGTTGTCGCCTTCCTGCAGATGAGGGAAGGCGAAACCGTGCCGAAAGAAGAAGTGAAGGCTTTTTGCAGAGATAAATTGATGGCTTTCAAAATACCGAAACGCATCTACTTTACCGACGATTTTCCCAAAGGGCCGAGTGGGAAAATCCAGAGACTGAAATTGGTGGAACGGTATCTGACCCTGCCGGATGACGAGCGCGCCGTGTAACGGCGCCGGAGGAACGGAAAGCATGGCCGGAAAATATACCATTCAACTGGACTTCGAAGCGTGCAAGGCGTGTGGCTATTGCCGCATTGTATGCCGCAAGCATGTATATGGGCAAGGATCCGGCTTCAACAAAAAAGGTTATCGCGCCTTCAGCGCGCTAAAGGCCGATTCCTGTACCGGGTGTCTGCGTTGTTTTTATGTGTGCCCGGACTTTTGCCTCGAAGTAATAAAGCTCGATGGCCAGGCGGCTATATGAAGAAACTGTTCGATACCGGCAATACCGCCATCACCGAGGGCGCGATTTTGGCGGGCTGCAGACTGTTTGCCGGTTATCCCATCACTCCGGCGACTGAAATAGCGGAAAAAATGTCCCGGCGATTGCCGCAGACAGGCGGCTACTATATCCAGGCCGAAGATGAAACCGCTTCGCTGCATATTTGTATCGGCGGGGCGCTGGGCGGTCTGAAAGCCATGACCTCCACCTCCGGGCCGGGGTACGTTCTGTACGCCGATCCTTACGGCTGGGCTATCGCCAGCGAGGTGCCGGTAGTGATTGTGAACGCCCAGCGGGTCGGTCCGGTCAGCGGCATTACCGGAGCGCCGGGACAGGGTGAGTTTTACCTCAGCCGCTATCCCACGCACGGTGGAAATTTTGAAACGATCGTTCTGGCGCCCAACAGCGTACAGGAAGCCTTCCATATGACGGTGGAAGCCTTCTATCTGGCGGAACGCTTCCGCACTCCGGTCACCATTTTGGCCGACCAGATCGTCACTGACGGCTGGGAATCGTTTGAGCTTCCCGAAAATGAGGAGGAATTGCGCGCGCTGGGTTTGCGGGTCGTGCCGCGGCGTGTTCATCCAGGGCCTTGCTTTTATCCGTCCAGTGACGAGATCGACATCCCGCCGGTGGTGTTGGGTCACGGCACCGGTGGCGCTTGCTCGGACTGGACGCCCACGGAAGAAGGATATGACACCGAGGAATTTGAAGATCAGATGAAGCACGCTTACCGTCTGATCCACAAGATACGTACTCACCGGCAGTTGATAGACCGGCACGAAAGTTATGCTTGCGACGACCAGCCGGATATCGTGCTGGTCAGTTACGGCAGTCCTTCCAGGGTGGTGTACAGCGCGGTGAAAGAGGCGCGAAAGCAGGGATGCTCCGTCGGCTGCATCCGGCTGAAATCCCTGTGGCCCTTTCAGGATCGGCTGTTCAGCCGCAAGGCCGTTTATCTGGCCGTGGAACTGAACGCGGACGGCCAGTTGGTGCGTGAAATCGAAAGGGCCGCGCACGGTGCGGCGCATTTCCTCGGCAAATGCGGTGAGTTGCCCACCGTGGCCGAATTGATGGATGCCATCCATCGCCTGGAAAAAGGGCAGTCGCCGAAAGCGAAACCCTGGGAAAGAGATGCCTGGTAATGGACTGGCTGGCAAAAAAATATCTGCGTCCGCGAAAAATTCCCAGCACCGCGTGCAGCGGCTGCGGGCTTGGGCAGGTGCACAAAAAAGTGCTGCTGGCCATCGATCAGTTGGGGCTGACCACGGAGGATGTCGTGTGGGGCGCCGGTATCGGATGCGCGGGGCGGCAAACCTTCAATACCTGGAAGGGCGACAATTTTTCCGGCACGCACGGCAGGGTTTATGCCATTGCCACCGGGCTGCGAGTGGCACTGCCCGCGGAAAAAAAGATCATCCTGACCGTCGGCGACGGCGATGCCTTCGGCATTGGGCTGTTGCATCTGCTTCACTGCGCCAGACGCAATCTGGACGTTACCGTCGTGGTGGCGGACAATTTTGGCTACCAGTCCACAGGAGGGCAGTACGGTTACACCACACCTCAAGGATACGTCACCGACAGCAGCCCTTATGGCACCAGAGAACCTGGCTGGCTGCAAAATGGCATTGACATCTTGACCTTGCTGGAGAATGCCGGAGCCACGTTCCTCGCGCGTCATTCCAGTTTTGAAGGACAAAAGGCCGTAGACAGCATCAAGAAGGCCATCGCCAACAAAGGGTTCTCGCTGGTGCATGTCATATACCCTTGTGTAACCCATTTTGGCGCCGTTTCGTTAAAAAGCAGGGACAAGGAAGAAATATTCCGCTGGTTTGAAGGACTTTTCCGTAAGGATGGCAACGCCGCCACGGGGATACACTTCAAAAGAGGCGTCTTCCACGATGCCCGAGGTTCCCGACCGGAGTTCGCTTCATCGCTGAAAGAATGGACGCTGACATTGCGCCATGAGGCGGATGTCAATGCTTAGAAAAGAAATCCTGATCAGCGGTTTCGGCGGCCAGGGTGTGGTGATGGCCGGACGGATACTGGGTTATGCCGCGGTGCTGGCGGGTTTGCGGGCCACCATGTTGGTGAGTCATGGCACTGAAACCCGTGGCGGCTATGTGCGCAGCCAAGTGGTTGTTTCGGACGACCTGATCGACAGTCCAACAGTGGAACGGCCAGACATCTTTTGTGCCTTGTCTCAGGCTGCTTACGGGCGTTTTCTTGGTTTGATGGGCGACGGAGTGATTTTATATGACCCCGGCTTTGTTACGCCGAACCGGCTTCAGGACGCAGCGCACTTCGCCGTACCGGCCAGAGCGCTTGCCGTCGAGAAAGTGGGCAACGAACTCTCGGCGAATATCGTCGTGTTGGGCGTCATTTTGCGTAAATTGGGGCTGATCCCGCTGGAACAAGGACTGCAAGCCGTTCGGGAAATCATTCCACGGTCTGTGGAGATAAATCTGCGGGCGCTGGAAATTGGCTGTCAGCTTGCGCTGGAGCTGGGAGAGCTTTGAAAATGGCACACCGGCCATGTCACCGGATTCGCAAACCGTTGTTGGAGCGGATTCCAGTTGGTTTCAAAATATGCAATATGGGAAAGGAGGACAGTATGACGATCACGCGTCGATGTACTTGTTGACGTTGCCGCGATAGCGCACGTTTGGTTTTGCAATGCTTATTGAGCGTTTTGCTCTTCACATAAAGACTGTATGGACAAAGGAACATATCATGACTGGTAATAATTATTGGAAATTTTTCCGCAAACTGGGCATTCTGTCCGCGTTATTGACCCTGCTGGCGGTTGCGCTTCCTTCCTGGGCCGCAAGCGGCACTCTGCGCATCGGCTTTCAGAAGTCATCGTCATTGCTGATTCTGCTCAAAGGCCAGTGGATTCTGGAAAAGGCTCTGGCTTCCCAGGGAGTCAAAGTCGAATGGCATGAGTTTACCTCCGGCTTGCCAATGGTGGAGGCATTGAACGTCGGCGCGCTGGATCTTTCGGCGGACGTGGCCGATACGGTGCCTTTGTTCGCGCAGGCGGCAGGGACGGAATTTACCTATTTTCTTCAGGAAAAGCCGTCGCCTACCGCCGAAGCGCTGGTCGTGCCGAAGGATTCGCCCATCAAAAGCGTGGCGGAGCTTAGAGGCAAAAAAGTGGCGGTAGCCAAGGCCTCGGGAGCACACTATCTTACGGTCGCGGCCCTTACCCAAGCCGGTCTGGACTTCACCAGGGACGCTCAGGTTTCATTCCTGCAACCGGCTGACGCCCGCACCGCGTTTGAATCCGGGGCCATCGATGCCTGGACCACTTGGGATCCCTTCCTGGCCACGGTGCAACTGAAAAGCGGGGCGCGCATCCTTGCCGACGGCAAATCCACGGGAGTTTCCTATACCCGTTTCTATCCCGTCTCCAGTCGTTATCTGAAAGAAAACCCCGCCGTCCTGCAAGTGGTGGCGGACGAACTGACACGGATCGGCAAATGGGTCAAAGCCAATCCGGACGAAGCCGCCAAGGTTCACGCGCCTCTGGTGGGACTGGATATAGAAGTGGTGAAATTGGCCAACAGCCGCCGCAGCTACGATGTAGCCCCGGTGGACCAGGAAGCCATTGCCGAGCAGCAAAAAATCGCCGATGTTTTCTCAAACCAGAAATTGCTGTCAGCGCCGCTGGAAGTCAAAAAAGTTCCTGTATGGAATGGCAAATAGTGTCTGAAAAGCCACATCCCGTGCTGGAACCAGGGGAAGCGACGCCCCTGGACGAAGATGGGGAGCGCGGGAATCCGCTCCCCGCCATCGTCCATGCCAGCGGCATCATGCAGCATCTCCGGCGAGGGGCGGGAGGTCTCCTGCCCTGGCTCTTTCCCATTGTCCTGCTCGTTGCCTGGCAGATCGCCTCTTTTGCCGACTGGATCAATACCAGAATTCTTCCGTCTCCGCTACAGGTATTCGCGTCTCTGTTCCGTCTGGCGGGCAGCGGAGAACTGTGGGCCAACATCTCGGTCAGTTGTTTCCGGGCCGGAACCGGCTTTGTCGTCGGCGGCGTTCTTGGATTATGTCTGGGTTTTGTGACCGCCACATCGCGGCGAATGGAAACGCTCCTGGATACGTCCCTGCAAATGTTTCGTACCATCCCGCATCTGGCGCTGACGCCTCTTGTCATTATCTGGTTCGGCATTGGCGAGCAGGCCAAGATTTTTCTCATATTTTGCGGCGTCATGTTTCCCATTTATCTTAATACCTTCCACGGCATACGCTCGGTGGATCGTCAACTCATCGATATGGCCAGGGTCTATGGCCTGGGCAAATGGGGATTATGGCGGCATATCATTCTGCCCGGAGCGCTCCCGTCCATCCTGGTGGGGGTGCGCTTCTCACTGGGAGTGATGTGGATGACCCTGATCGTTGCCGAAACCATCGCCGCATCCAGCGGCATTGGCTATATGGCGACCAATGCCAGGGAAATGATGCAAACCGATGTCATAGTCCTGTCCATACTGCTTTACGCGCTTTTGGGTAAATTGGCGGATGTGTTTGCCAGAAGCCTGGAGCAACGCTGGCTCGTCTGGAGGCTGGAATTTCCAGGGACAAAAGCATGATCACGCGCCAATCCGGCCTGGAGGAGACGTCAACAAAGCGGATTGCCACCTTCAAACCCGGCCTCAAGGTAGAAGTCCGCAACCTTGATAAATCGTATGCCGGCCGCCAGATTCTCCATGCCCTGAACTTTTCGCTGTTCCCAGGAGAGTTCGTGGCCGTGGTTGGCCGCAGCGGCTGCGGCAAAAGTACGCTTCTTCGGCATTTGGCGGGACTGGAGCTTCCCGATTCCGGCGAGGTCATCGTCGACGGACAGCGCCGCACGGATTTGAACGCCAATACACGGGTCATGTTTCAAGAGGATCGTCTGCTGCCCTGGAAGACAGTTCTGCAAAATGTTGGTCTGGGCATGTCCGGCGACTGGATGCCCGCTGCCAGCGCCGCCCTCGCCGACGTGGGCTTGTCCAGGCGGGCGGGCGACTGGCCGGCGGTATTGTCCGGCGGCCAGAAACAACGTGTGGCGTTGGCCAGAGCATTGGCGCACGCTCCGCAATTCCTGCTGCTGGATGAACCCATGGGCGCCCTGGACGCCCTGACGCGCATTGAAATGCAGCGGCTTATCGAACGGCTCTGGCTGGAACGGCGTTTCACAGCCATGTTGGTCACCCATGATGTGGCCGAGGCCATCACCCTTGCCGATCGGGTGATCCTCCTGGAACAGGGCAGTGTGGCTCATGCCGCCGCGGTGGACTTGCAGCGACCGCGCCTCAGAGGGGAAATCGCCTTTGCCCGCCTGGAGGCGGAAGTGCTGGAATGGATCATGACAATGCACGGCGGATTTATTTAGGGAAGGTTCGCTTCCAATTTTCAAATCAACCGTACCGGTCGGCTTCCTGAAAGGTCGATTTTTCTGACCCGGTGGCGATCGATGCCCCATGCGCCGTCAATGACGTGAATAAATTTTTGGTCTTTCGCTATTCCGTGGCGGTGGGCAGCACAAGTGTGAAATAGTAGGCTATAAAAATGGATGAGAAAATGGACGAGAAAGAATTTTTAGAAACGACACTCGGTTTTTCAAAACCGTGATATATCGTGAGCATGATCC
>JAITNL010000074.1 GCA_031290495.1 Accumulibacter sp. | reverse complement strand
CCCGAGGATATGCCCGAAGGCGAAATCGAAATCGAGCCGCTAAGCAAAGAGTTCTTTTTTGGCGAGGCGATGCGGCTGTCGGAAGGTCTCGCCGATAAGCGGCTGACGGAGATATTCGTTGAAAGGTCTCTGGAGGCGGTTCGTTGGCTGAAAGAGCAGGGGGTTCCCGATCGAACTGCTCCAGCCGATGGACAATAAGTCGATCTGGGCCAAATTCATTGTCGAAAAGGGCGAAGGCATCCATCACGTCGCGCTTGGCGTGTCGAACTACAAGGAAATGGTCGATGGACTGCAAAAACAGGGACATTCGCTACTCGTCCGCGCTGTCTTCGAAGGCGAAGACTGGTGCTATTTCGATACCTCGCCCGGCGGCATCGTCATCGAGCTGCGCGAAGAGTACGGCAGGAAAAGCTAAGGAACCGTTGGAGAGGCCGCAGGAACCGGAAAGAAAAATCAAGTCCCGCAACCTCTCCGCCGAGCGTTGCATTTTCCTGATTGACGACTGAATGCCTTGTGGCAAAGGAAGGTTTCCCCACCGCCACGGTCTGCGGCGGCAGTACGATCGGCGATTATGCCGCGACGGTTGACGTACGGCTGAAAGCAATCGCCACCAGCGTGGGGACGCGGCCAGGAGACCCGGATTCGTCCCAGAAGTGGATGTCCGCCTGCGTTTCCTTGGCTTGTTGCGCGAGCGCGGGATAGGTCTCACGCGGCCAGCGTTCGATCGCTTCCGGGTCTCGCGGGTACGCGCGTTGCAGGGGTTTCTGCGGGGTCAGCCCCAGGCGCGCCAACAACGCGCCCACCGAAGCCAGACTCAGACTCACCCCAAATTCTCGTTGTATCAGCGCACGCACCCGTCCGCGCGTCCATAACGCAAATTCAAACCCGTACGGGTTCGGATTCTTGCCATTGATCCAGCGAAACACTTGCCGCTCTTGCGTTGCCGTCAGTTTCCTCGGCCGTCCCGTTCCTTGGCTGGAGCGTAGCATCCGAATGCCTCGACCACGACCTCGCACCTGCGCTCGAATGTTGTAGGCCCACGTGTGACTCATCCCGAACGATGCGGCGACCTTTTTCGGGGCATCTCCATCCGCCATCCGCCTGGCCGCCAACATCCGCATTTCTTCCAGTGTGTTGTGCGCTAACCCTCTGCCATCTCTCTTCATGATGTCCAAAATCCACGCTTCCTATCATTATTCTATTGTAAACTAAATTACTGACTGGTGAGTAGTAAGCAAACTGCCTGATGCTGGCGCAGTACGTAACCGCCCCCCCGAACTCTATTCAGTTTATCCATTCAACGAATTCGAATACATCATTTCCACACTTCTCGGTCGTGGCGTTTTGTCTTTGGATCAGTATTACGAAATGCGCGATAGTTACATGGAGCGAAATTCCTTCCTCTATATCTTCGAGATAAGCGCTCCCCGTACTTTCGGCGAGGCTTGGGCTCAAGGCAATTTGAAGGAACTGGTCCCCGCCTTGGCAAAGCCATCGAAGAAGCTTGATCCATCGTATTCTGGAAAATATGACTTCTTTCTTGACGGAAAGATTCGGATCGAAGTCAAAGCCTCCAGAGCCGTCGACGCAGAAAGTTATGAACCACTCTATGTAAAAGCGTTGGCTTCCGATTCGACCAAGCAATTCTGGATGAATTTCCAACAGGTTAAGCCAGCATGCTGTGATGTATTCGTCTGGATAGCGGTATGGAGAGACAAGATCAGGTACTGGGTGTTGTCGTCCTACGAACTCGAACATCATCGTGACTATTCCGTTGGCCAGCATCGGGGCAATACAGGTGAAGGGCAATTGCACGTCCGTCAAGACAATATCGATGACTTCGCGCCGTTTGAGATTGCATCAAACAATCTCGCAGAAGCTATTCGGGCGGCGTATGCAAGAGAGGTGGAGGCTCGCTAACGGTAATGTAAGCCGACTCGGCGTTGTAAAAAAAGGGCGCGGCCAGCATAGGTCGATGTAAGCAAAGCGAACCACGACAAAAGCATAATAATCAAAGCAAAAATCAGCGCCAGGCATTCATGCCTGGCGCTGATTTTTGCTGGTGAATTGTCCATAAGTTAACACTCTCAATGATATTTTTTATCGAGCTCGGACTTAACCAGAAGGTTTCTGATGACTTGCAGATGCGCGCGTACCGTATCCGGCCCCCAAGGAGTAAACCGCGGTATTTGATAAACAGAAGTATCCGCCGTGGCGGTTCCCCACTGGGTAGTTACGGCATAGTCATAACCTGCCTGTCTGACCATTTCGACATGCTGGTGGTTGAAGTCGATAGGCGGACGTCCATTCGGATAGGCAAATGCCTTGACGGGAACGCGCAACATTCCCTCCAGGATTTCCCTGGCACCGCCGATTTCGTTTCTCGCCGCCATGGAATCGCAAAGACCAAGGATCGGATGATCGATCGTATGCGATCCAATCTCAAATCCGAGAGAACTTACCGTGCGCAGCTGTTCCTCTGTCATCGTCGGTACGTCGCGCGCGGAAACGCCACATTGATTCTCCAGCGACTCCAGATACACGTCGCGAAGAACAGGCGGCAAATACTTGAAGTGATACTCCAATGCCAGAAGCGCTTTTTGTTTTTCATGAAGAGAAGCTATTGGCAGAGAAGGCAGACGGAAAGCCGAGGTGTTCAACATATCTCCAGCGCTGTATCTCACTATCCGCGCAAGCCGTTCGTGCCACATCGGTCGTCCAAGAAATTGTCCAACCGTAATGAAAAATGTGGCGGGCAAAGAACGTTTTTCGAGTAGAGACAAAGCGCCGGATGCCCATTCAGAATAGCCGTCGTCAAAAGTCAAACACGCGCAACCCCGCTCAAGCGCGCCACGAGACAATTGTTTCAAGGCGTCGCCAAGCGGCAATACAAGAAAATTTTTCTGAATGAAGTTCAATAATCGGGTAAATTGCGCAAAATCCAGCTCATTGGGTAACAAAGGATCGCGGGTTTTCGGTATCTTGTGAAAAACGAATACCGAGAGTTTATTGCGCGCCAGATTGCGCAATAGCCAACCAAGAAGCATCACGGCGCTCCATTTTTCTTTTGGATTTTCCCTGGCGCGGCCAATGTCTCGTTCTTGACATATTGACGAAGGATTTCCATCAGCATGACCAGCATGTACGGAATTTCAAAGTATCCAAGGCTTACCGCAGCCCCTCCCGCCAGATAGGCAAGGATTGCCAGCATCAGCGCGTCGGCCATATCCAATGCCCATATATACCGTTCCGGTGCCCTCTCGATAAGCAGTTTTATGTGATAACGCGCCACCAGTGAGTTCAGAAAGACGCCAAGGAAAAGAAGAAGTCCAAAAAACCCCAAATCTCCCATGATTTCAAAATAAATACTGTGCGCCGCCCTGGCAACCAGTTCGGGCACCGGTGTCGTTACCGATCCCAGCAAGCCATCGGAATATCTGAACTGATCCCACACATGCTGAAGCTGAACAGCGTGAAATCCACCACCGAATATCGGGTTTTGCAACGCAATCGCCGAGCTGATTTTCCACGCGACAACCCGTCCCATGAAAGACGAATCCTCTCCCGCCTGTCCTATCGAATCCATGCGGCTGAACCATGATTCAGGGGCCAGTGCAAAAACCATCGCGGCTGCAATCCCAATCAGCAACAGGGTCTTCAGTTTGTGACGGCTCGTATGGAAGAACCAGATTCCGACAACGCCAAGGGCAACAACGCCGCCTCGTGAATTGGTGCCAAGAACCGATACGATCGTCAAAAAAAATCCGGCCAGAAAACCGTATCTGACCAGTGCTCTCGATGAATACTGATAGAGATAATACAGAATGGGAAGTACCACCACCATGCCTACCGCAAAATGATTGTTGTCGCTCATCATCGAGGTCGGAATTCCCGATACTTTATGAGAGCCTGCCGAGGCAATAACTTTAATTCCCTCCAAGACTCCGTGGAATCCAAGCCCAAGTCCAAACATCACCAGCAAGGCATACATGTCATGGCGGTCGATGACAAACCAGTACATCACCAGGCAAAAGAGTATCGACTTGAAAAACTGCTCACCCAGAATCGCGTTGAATGGATTGAATGGATACCCCAATAACGCGCTCAACAAAGAATGCGCGAGCAAGGCCAGAATCAGTATGAATGTCGAATTGACCTTGAATGGCTGTTTGTTGCGGCGTTTTACAAACAGCAGCAGAAGGGCGATCGCCGCGAAAATGAAATTGAAACGCAAGTCTCCCATGAATCCATACAGGTAATAGACAGGCGACAGAACGGTTGACCATCCCCACAGGATGTAGGCGGCCAGTGCATCGGAGAGCGCAAGGGGAATAAAAACCAACATTCCGCCAAGCATCATCAAATTCCGCACTGGACACTCCCCCTGCTTTTTGTCATTTTTTACGCTCGTCAAAAAAAGCAAAAAAACCCAGATTGGTACTCGCCCCCTTGTGTTTCCGGATAACGGAAAACAGTAGAACAATCATGAAAAGCACGTCCAGACCAAGCAGTAATCCTTCCATATCATCTCCAGATCGGCAATATTTACAATATGGCGCGGAATATTTCGAGCTGCCCACGCGTCGTCGGCGTCCAATCAAAACCCGCCGCGTAAGCGCGCACCTGAGTCCTTGTCGGTAAACCACAAAACAATTTTTCAATACCGTCGGCCAGTGAATCCGCCGTTCGATTCGCCACAAGAATGCCCGCCGCCGTCGATTGGACTACCTCGCGCGTGCCCGGAATATCCGAAGCCACAACCGGCGTTCCGCACGCCATTGATTCGAGAAGCACGTTCGCCCACCCTTCCCGGCTCGAGCACAGCACCAATACATCGGCGGCGCTGTACCAAGTCTTCAATTGCTCATTCGGAACCTGCCCGACGAACCGAACGCGATCCGCAACATTCAAATCTTCGGACAATTTTTTCAGACGCGGTAGTTCCGCCCCGAATCCTACAATAACAAGCAGACTATCGCGCAATCTGGCCATCGCCTTGATCGCGATATGATGCCCTTTATGCTCGATCAAAGAGCCAACCGAGAGAAGAATCCGCTGCTCCATCGGCAAACCAAGCTGACGGCGCGCCTCTTCGCGGTCAACGGGCTGAAACCTCTCCAAATCCACGCCATTTCGGAGTACATGAAGTTTACCTGGATCCGCGCCAAGTTCGGCAAGACGGTCCATTAACGCCTTGCATACGCCAATCGACGCGCTCGCGCGCGCCGCCGTTTCCAGAATGAGCGCTTTTGGCCGTGAATAATCGGCGATCAGGTTAAGGTCGGTACCTCGCGCCGTCACGACGAGGGGTTTACTCAGCCATTCGGCCAGCAAACCCGCCGCCACACCATCCGGATAATAATAATGCGCATCGATCAAATCAAAATCGAATCCGTCGTGAATCAGCCGCCTGATGACTGGCAAAGCACCTTTCGCAAGAGAGTACGGCGCGATATGCATACCAATCCTGGGCGGCAGGAGATAGCGTGGATGATGCACTTCCACACCGTTACGGCACTCAAATCGCGGCGTAGCCGCGAACTTCCCATATTTTCCAAAACACGCCCCAGAAAACGGAAACCAAGGTACCGGCGCCACTACCCGCGTCTCAATCTCTCCGCTTTTGAGCAATTCGCGCAGGCGCGTCTCGACGAATATCCCGTGGATTGGACGGACTGAACTGGGGTACAACGTCGAAAATAAAAGTGTACGAATCATCGGAGAATAGGTCGCTTATTGACCAATCGTACGAAGATTGCGGGTGTTTTGGGCCAACACTTGGCGACATCGAAATCGGGGCTGCAAAACTCTTTCCACTCAGTCATTCTTTATCCAATCCGTTCAGTTTTACTATCAATCAGTGCCATCGCATTCGGCAAGGGGCAGCACTTGATAAGAGCACGGCGTTGCACTTCTCCCCCACCCCGTCATTCCTGCGGAAGCAGGAATCCAAATTTTCAGAGGTTCCCGACGACTTCTTGGATTCCTGCTTTCGCAGGAATGACGGGTAAAAATAAGGGCGGTGGAGAAAATACCGGCCAAATGCGATGGCCCTTTACTATCAATGCACATACTCACACCACCCGCTTTCTGGATACGAGGCTTTCATAAACCTGCTGGTAGTTGCTCACGCTGCGCGCCCAGTTGCGTTCCTCGACCACGCAGCGCCGGGCGGCCTGACTCAATTTCGGCCAACGCTCGCTTTCGGCCAGAAGCTTCATGATCGTCCCGGCCAACGAGTCGGCGTCACCCGCGCGGAACAACACGCCTGTTTCGCCATCGCGAATCAATTCCTTATGCCCCCCCACGTCGGACGCCACCAGCAACCGGCCTTGCGCCATCGCTTCGAGCGGCTTCAAGGGTGTCACCAGTTCCGTGAGACGCATCGAATGTCGCGGGTACGCCAGGACGTCGATCAGGTCGTAGTAACGCTGGACCTCCTGGTGTGGCACCCGGCCTGTAAACACAACATTGTCGCTGATACCCAGGCGCCTGGCCTGTGCATCAAGCGCTGTTTCCTGCGGCCCGCCGCCGACCAGCAGCAGGCGCGCATCCGGTAAACGCGCGGCTATTTTTGGAAAGGCATCGAGCAGCAGATCAAGCCCTTCGTAAGCGTAAAACGATCCGATAAAGCCGATCACGGTACATCCGGACAGGCCGAGCCGCGTCTTGAGCGCTGCGTCGGGTTCGCCGCCTGGATCGAAGGATTCGATATCGACGGCGTTGGCAATCACCGTGACTTTTTCATGGGCAATGCCGCGCGCGACGATGTCGGCGCGCAGCCCCTCACAAATCGTCGTCACCCGGTCGACCCGGCGCAGCGCCCATGTTTCCAGATTACGGGTCATACGATAACGCAGGCTGCCTTCGCTCGTCGTTCCATGATCGACGGCGGCGTCTTCCCAGAAGGCGCGGATTTCATAGGCGACCGGCAGCCCCAGGCGGCGTCCGACACGCAGCGCGGGAATGGCGTTAAGCACCGGCGAATGGGCGTGCAGGATGTCGGGGTTGAGCTGCCGGGCCACTTCGGTCAAGCGCTCTTCCAGCCGCCGCATCAGTTTCAGTTCGCCGAGCACCGGCCATTTCGCCATCGGCCCCGTGGCGGCTGGCGTGCGGTAAAAATGCCAACCGTCGACGTCTTCTTCGGCCATCGCACAGCCGACATGTTTTGGCGAAGTCAGATGGAAAGTATCCCAGCCCAGCTTGTGCTGCTCGCGCAGGATGGACAGGGTACGGAAGGTGTAACCGCTGTGCAACGGGATCGAATGATCGAGGATGTGCAGGATGCGTAGGGTCATGACGTCGTTGGCAAGGCCGAAGATATATCGTTATCGAGGACATTGTACAAGAAGGCTTCGAACATCAGCAGCGTCCACAGCGAAGCGCTGTAATCACGCGCACGGTTCCAAGACAGACTCAACGCATCCGCGTCGAAAAAGAGTTCACGCATATCGCTGACTTCATTATGCTCTTGCTGGATTGACGCGCCGCGACGACTCCGAATGGTTCCGTCGAGCAGGTTGCCGATTATCATGGCCGACGCTTCGGCGCCGCGCGCGTCGATGCCGCTGGTATTGATAAGGGTATTGTGCGCAACCAGAATATCGGACGATTTGAAAACGTCGATTCCGGAGTCGTTGCAGTGAGCGACGATATTGTTTACAACCCGCGCGGAACGATGCTCGAAACGACAGTTTTTGTCGCGGCAAAAATCATCGCTTGTCCCTCCCCCGCCAAGAGAGATACCGATCCGAATACCTGGCTGCGAGATGGCGTCGGGCGTACAAATGACCAGATTGCGCTCGATGACGCCGCCTTGACTGTTTCCTTTCATGAACATTCCGTATGACACCCGGTTGCCATCGCTCTTGACGAAATTCATGATCAGATTATCTTCGATACGCCAGCCGTTCGCTCCAACCAGATCAAAAAATGTTACGGGAAACGTGGTATTCCGTGGGCGAGTGCTGGTCAGCGTGTTGAACCGCAGTGCCCCCGCGTCAGGCCACGCGCCGCCTTCTCCATTGACCTTGATGTGCGCGTTGAAGTCCTGTATCCGGTTGTTCCGGATGATCGTATGTCTGGCATCCCCAACGACATGAAACGCGTGATCGCAATATCGGTCTTCTTTACACACCCCCTTGAAATCGAGATTCTCGAATATCCAGTACGGTTGGCTGACTTTGATCGCTTCGCTGACATCGACAACCGATAACACGACCTCTCCCGCGCGCATTCCTCGCACAGTAATTGGACTCGCCATGGTTCCGGCTGTCCCGGTATCCAGGCGTTTCAGGATTTCATAGGAGCCGGGCAATATTTCAATGGTCTGCCCTGGCTGCGCGGCGCGCATGGCTTGCGCAAGCTCTTCGATGCTGCTGACATATATATCGGCGAGCAAGGCGATGCTGCCGGAATCCTTCCGCTGCCCCTTGCCCAGATTGTTCAGTATTTCCGGCACCGGACGCTCGTACCGGCGCTGGACAGCATTGAGCGCTGGCAGCGCCATGAGTTCGAGCCGTGGATGTCCAGAAAGGCGCTTTTTTGAATAACGAATCAGCTCACTCGGCGTTCGCCCCCAATACAAACCCTGCCCGGAAGCATCGACGACCGTGGGGAACAGTACATTTGCATAACGCGAGACGCACCACAGCGCCGTCATGCCACTCGCCGAGAGCAGCGCCAAAAGCAAAACGATCTTGCGCAGCGTTTTCAGAAATTGCATGACACGTCAATTTTCAGAAAGTAAATGTTCAACTGTGACAATCAGTCACCAAGCTCGTCCGTTGCTGAAGACGTTTGCGAAAAACCTTCCGCCAGCCGCCGCAAAAAACCTCGCTCCAGGCATCAACCATGCCTTTCTGTGAGTATTCAGCCCGCACGCGCTCCTTACCGGCGTTTTCCCATGATTCCCATTCGTCTCTGTGTTCCAGGACGTAGCGCAGGGCTTGTTCAAACGACGCATCGTCAGGTCTGGACAAGCCTCCACGCGCCACGGCGGGAATGATCAAGCCAACGTCGCCGACATCGGTGGCTACCACGGGCATACCACAGGCCATCGCTTCCAGCATGGCGAGCGGCAATTGTTCAGTATCAGAAGACAGCGCGAATACGTCAAACTCGACGAGACATGAAAGCGGATCTTTCAGATAACCCGTAAACTCGATGACCGGTCCAACACCCAAATCTTGCGCCAAGCGCTCCAATGCCGCTCGTTCAGGACCATCGCCAACAATCATCAATCGCGCTGGAAAATCCATGTGGACGGCAGAGAAAGCGCGTATCAAACGCGCGACGTTCTTCTCCGCGCGAAGCCCCGCCACCGTGCCAATGACAAGACGCGATTTTTTCGCTCCGACGCGATGCGCGCGCCGCGCGGCGATGCCGTCAAAATCTACGCCATTGGGAATGAAAGCAACACGGGAGGCGGGCAGCCACCACTCGGACACGGCGATGTCTTCCAAATGACGCGAGGCGACAATGGTGGGAACTCGCCGCAAGGCGAGCAACAGGCGACGCGCCCAGATGCGCCGCGGCAGCCGGCTTTTAACTTCGTCCGGGCCGAAACCATCCTCGACATGCAGATGCTGTACGAGCGTTGGCGTATTGGCGGCAGCCCATTCAATGGCGCCCCAATTGTAGGTCATCAGCATATCTGGTTTTTCTCGCAGCAGGATCTCGCGGAAAGAGCGGCGATTGGCAAGCCCGCCGCCGCGCCGGTTAGGCACGCGCAATGGTTCCCACATGACGCTTGGCGACAGCCGTTCCCCCGCGTCATAACAGTCGTCCATGGCCGCGATTCGATGAAAGAATCCTTCTCCGCTCATCGCGTTGGCCAGTTGAACAAAACGCGCCTGCGCGCCGCCCAAGGCGAAAGTCGAAAAGGCGTGCAGAATCGTTCGTTGGGCGGCAGACATGAACTCTCAATCCTCTCGCTCAGGCCGCAAGCGGCGCTTGAGCGCCATCCGGGCGCTCTGTCTGACGCAAAAAGGCGTCGAACATGATCATCAGCCACAACGGAACGGCATGGTTTTTCAGCCCATTGAGATGCTCGTTCAGCATGGTCTGTAATACGTCCCTATTGAAGAAGCCAGTATCGCCCATGCGCTCTCCCTGAATGACCTGACGCGCGCGCGCAACGAGCGGCCCGCGCAGCCATTGCGCCAGCGGCACTGAAAACCCCATTTTCGTCCGATACAGAATTTCATTCGGAAGACGACTTTCATTGGCTTTCTTGAGTAACCATTTACCTTGCAGTCCGCGAATTTTCATTTGCCTGGACAAGGTCGCCAGCCATTCGGCCAATTCGTGATCCAGAAATGGCTGGCGCACTTCAAGCGCGTGCGCCATGCTGGCGCGATCCACCTTGGTGTTGATGTCGCTCACCAGCCAAGTCTTGTAATCGAGATACTGAATCAGCGCGAGCGGATCGTCGGTCTGGATATTTCGCGCGTGAGTTTTGAAAACCTCGAACGCCGAATAGCCGGCCAGTTCATTCTGGAAACTTGAGGAATAGAACCGATTCCGCGTTTCTTCACTGGTAAACGATACGCTATGCCAATAGGCTTTGACAGGATCGAGCGCCAGCGCTTGCAATGTCGTTTTGGCGCGAAACATCCGGGGCGCCCAATCCGCCTTGGGATACAAGCGTCCCAGAATGCCAAACAGCGGCTGTCGGATCGCCAATGGAATGACGTCGCGCCACCCCTGTTCCATCAGATGCATCCGGTAGCGGCGATACCCGCCGAAGTTTTCGTCGCCGCCGTCTCCGGAGAGCGCGACAGTGACGTGCTTGCGCGCCAATTGACAGACGCGATACGTCGGAAAGGCCGAGCTGTCCCCAAAAGGCTCATCGTATAACCAGGCTAATGTATCGATGAGATCAAAGCCTTCCGCGTTGACCACTTCAAGCCGATGATCGGTTCGATAACGCGAGGCGATTTGCGCCGCGAATCCGGATTCGTTGAATTGCGGATTGTCGAAGCCAATGGCGCAGGTACGCACGGGTTCGGCGGCGATATTGGCCATACTGGCGACGACCGCGCTGGAGTCCACTCCGCCAGAAAGGAAAGCGCCCAATGGCACGTCCGCGATCATGCGCAGACGAACCGATTCGTCCAGACGACACAACAGTTCGGCCACGGCATCCTGTTCATTCAACCGGCTATCCAGAGTAAAACGGATATCCCAATAAGGTTTTGGCGAAGGAAGCCGGTTCATTCCTCTTTTGACGGTTAGCGTATGCGCCGATGGAAGTTTGAACGCGTTCGTGTAAATGCAACGTGGATCGGCAACATAGCCAAGCGCGAAATATTCTTCGACAGCGCGCGGATCGAGCGCGCGATTGAAACCGGGATGCGCGGTCACGGCTTTCAGTTCCGACCCAAAAACGAGTGTGCCGTCATCAAGCAAACTGTAATGCAGCGGTTTGACTCCAAATCGATCGCGCGCCAGAAAAAAAATCTGTTGATTCCGATCCCACAGGGCAAAGGCAAACATGCCTCGAAACCGCTTGACACATTCCTCTCCCCAGGATTCCCACGCATGTACGATGACCTCTGTGTCGCAGCGCGTCTTGAAGCGATGCCCAAGCGCTTCCAGCTCGGGCGTCAGTTGCCTGAAGTTGTAAATCTCGCCATTGAAAACAACGCACACCGATCCGTCTTCATTGAACAGGGGCTGCTGCCCAGTCGAAAGATCGATCACCGACAATCGCCGGTGCGCCAGCGCGACGCCTGGCTCCAGGTGAAGTCCCGATTCATCTGGACCGCGATGCGCCTGGCTATCGTTGATCCGTTGAAGCAGATCGCGCGAAAAGTCACGCGCCCCGCGCGTATCGAAAAGACCGGCTATGCCACACATGATGGATTGCTCATTCGGTTGAAAATTCAAGGTTTTGCCGCATTGCATCGAGCGTACCCAGTATGCGAGTCGAGTTCGCTTCGGTAAAAGCCGTCAAAGCCGCCTCGCCTTCACCTTCATTATTCTGGCTTTTTGGCGCATACAGGATAATGACTGCGGAATCGTCTCCACGACCGCCGAGCAAGGCAAGCGCCGTCAATAATTTGGCGCGCATATCGCTGGCGGTCAGAGAACCGTCGATCCAGAAAAACTGACGCACAACGAGCCGCTGTAATTCGCTGCCTACGCCACCAGCCCGCAATTCTGCTGAACGCATGCTGACACGTTGGCCGGAGAATGGCGTATCGACAACCCCTGAAGCGACTTGCGCCCAAACGTGATTATCGCTTCTGACCAACATGTTCTCTGAACCGATGAGCTTCCGGTCATGATTTTGCTGTCGGTAGTAAGCGATATACAGTCCAACGGTTTGTCCACGTGCCGCATAGACAAGGTTTTGTTCGGCCAAAGGATTGTTATAGGCAGGATGCCATTGTGGTTCCAATATCCCGTTCGCCGATTGCCATCCCTTCTCCAGTCTGGTCATGTCGGGAAAGACGGGCTGCGGCGCAACCGCGCGCTGTAATAGATACCATTCGCCCAATGGCGCGGTCAGCAGAACCAGCGCCACGATAGACGCGCTCTTCCAGAAACCGCGCGCGGGCTTCACTGCAATTTCCTGTGATTCCTGAAAGCGCTCTATCCGTTTTTCGGAACGCGGAACGTCGGACCAGCGGCCGCCAATGGCGAACAGCAGGAGAATCACGACGCCAAAAAATATCCAGCCATAGATGAGATGATCGATTCCGGTCGCCAGCGCATTGCCGGAAAGATGACCCAGCATGACGATAATATAAGCTCTCACCCAGTTGGCCAGAATCGGCACGACGAAGGAAACGGCAACAAAGGCCAGTCTGCGCTTCAGCGAACGATAGTTCAAATAAGCGAAAAGCGTTCCAACGGTCAATGAAGCGATGATATAACGTACGCCGCTGCACGCTTCAACGACCGACCAATGCCCGGAGGGAATGACAAATCGCAAGCCTTCCTGAAACACTGGTACGCCGCTCATGCGCAAGCCGATGACGGTGAATTTCGCCGTCCATTCCATCAGTTGCGGCATTGCGAACTCACCGAACGGAACGGAGAAATAGAGAAAAAGCAACGGAAACGCCATCCTCCAGAAAATATGCCATCCGAGAATTGCCGGAACGATCAATATCACCATGGTGACGAAAGAAAACTGCGCCACTACGCCGACTGCCGCCAGTTGTCCCAGCAGCCATGCAAAGCACGCTCCCAGCAAAAGCACAACCGTTCGCTTGTCCGGGCGCGGCGTCATCGCCGCCAATTGACGCCTGACGCTCCAGATCAGCCACGCGGATATTGGCGCGATCAGAAAACCATGCGCAAACGTTTCCGACCGCGCCCATATTTCTACCATCGATAGCGCAGTGTGGCGAAACAGGACAAAGACAAGCAACAGAGTGACCAGCAAAGCCGATAAAGCCGACCTCCAGCTTGCGGCATTATCACGGATGTCATGCGTTGAAATTTGCGATGCCTCTGTCATGGCTTGTAGCTTAGATAGCGATCGATTGCGGAAAGATTGGTCTCCCAACTGTAACGCTCAAGCACTTGGCGTCTGGCTGACTCGCCCATCTTTTTACACAGCGTCGGCGACTCGAGCAAATCGCCGATTTTCCGAACATAATCCTCAACGCCGTCGGCCAGCAGAAAGTCTCTTCCGGCAACGGCATCTATCGCTTCGCCACATCCTTTGGACACGACCACCGGCAAGCCCATCGCCATCGCTTCCAGCACCTTGTTCTGCACGCCACGCGCGACGCGCAGCGGCGCGACAATGACACGGGCATGACACAGATAAGGACGAACGTCGGGTACCGTTCCGGTTACGATCACCCGTTCTCCGGCGAGCGCCTGGACCGCGGCGGTCGGGCCGCGGCCAACGATGTAAAAGCGTACCCCGTGTTGGCGCGTTTCAAGCCGTGGGAAAATTTCTTCGGCGAACCATTTGACCGCGTCGATATTAGGCCAGTAGTCCATCGCCCCCGTAAAAACCAAAGGGATTTCGTCAACCGCGTAGGGCGACGCCAATTCGTGTCGCGTGGAAAAATAGTCCGCATCGACACCGTTGCGCATCGCCGACACTTTGTCCCGGCATTCTGGCGCTGAACGCAGAAACAGTTCCTTTTCGTTCTCCGTCACGAAGAAGGAATGCGCCGCCGACGCGGCAATTGCCCGCTCATGAGACAACAGCCGCTCACCTTCGCGTCGGTAGATCCATGACAATGGCCAAGGATGCTTCGGCGCGTACTGCGTCCATTTGGCCGAGTCGACATCGCAAAAGTCGACCAGCGTCTTTTCGCGCGGAAAGGCGGCGAGATATTGCGCCATCGCTGAAGAAAAAACGACAGCGGCATCGATCCGGCGCGTCTCGATCATCCGGTTTACCCAGGTCTGCAAGCGACCGTCGCGATAATACGGCAGCGTCAACGCCTCGCCGTTCAACACGCCGCGCAGACTGCCGAGTCTCGCCAGTTTCGGCGACAGGCGCGCGATGTGCGTCTCCGCGCAGAACTCGCGCAGCTTTTCGACATGCGCCTCGTCAGCCGGGTCGTCGATAAACGTGCCCAGAAAAACGCGATGCTTTGCCGCCAAATGCCGGAGCAGATGAAACGAACGCACCTTGTCGCCTTTGTTGGGCGGATAAGGAAGGCGGTGCGCGAGATACAACAGATTGCTCATGACTTATCCCAGGTTGCGCACGATGAACGGCCCCAGCCAATTGGCAACGCCGACCGGCAACCGCCGCCAGGCGGCGATGAACAGCTTGAATTTGGCGTTCGATGGGTTGTTCTGTGGAATGGCATTGCGCCGATAGAGACAATATTCATAGTACAGCGGTCGGGGTTCAAAGCCCCAGTTTTTCTTGAACGCATACGAACCTGTTCCCTGTTTGCTGCGTCCGTAATCGAAGACCTTGACGCCACGTTCGCAGGATCGCCGCATCAGTTCCCAATACTTGAAATCGTTGCCGGCCAGATCGCGCGCGGCCACGTCGTCGCCAGCGTAGTACGGCAGAATTTCGTCGCGGAAATAAAAATTGAGCACGCTGCTGATCGCCCGGCCTTGCGCGTTGGTCACGGTCAAGACCTCGCAGTCCCGGCCAAACACTTCGAGCAGTTTCTGAAAATACCGCTTCGGCATGGCGGGCGTTCCATGTCGCAGGACATTGTCGGCGTAGAGCGGAAAAAACCGCTCGACATCGCCATCGATCTCACTGCGTAATCCGTTTTTGATGCCTTTGCGCACCATCGCCCGCTGCTTGCGCGGGATAGCCAACATATTGGCTTCAATCTCCGGAGCGATCGCCTTGCGGAAACAGACGTAGAGATCCTGCGTGGGCCAGTCGGCGTGACGCCGGTTGAAATTGCGCAGTTCGAGATGATCGACACGAAGCGCGCTGGCGATTGCCTGCGCCGCGTTTTCCAAGGCTTGCGCCGCCGCTTCGCTGTTGGCCGCGACGCCGCCGTAAACGGCGAATGGCAGCGATACCAGGGCGTTGCCGAACAGCAGACTCTTGACCTGCGCGAGCGGCAATACGCCTTCGATCGCGCCGCCGCGTTCGGCGTAGAGAAAATGGGGCGGGTGCCGGAACACGTCGGAGACGATACCCTGCCAGCCGGCCCGATGGAAAAACGTCGCTTCTGGACACGCGAAAACAAAATCGTCCCAGCGCCGCGTCGCGTGTCGATCGCCTGGTTCGAGCCGTTTGACGGTCAACGGCAACGCGGTCGACAGCGTGTTTTCTTCGCCAGTCATCGGGCTGTTTCGTCCGGACGGGGAAGAAAAATCGCGTCCATCCGTCCCCAGTGAAAATCGTCCAACAGTCGCCGGACGCGCGCTTCGGTCCGTTGCAGGTTGAGGTAATGCCGGAACCGCGTTTTCAGACCGATCCCCGGAATTTTCGGCTGTTCGTGATCGATTTCCCAGGGATGAAAATAGAAGATCGCCGGTTGTTTGTCATGGCGGTTGACCCGCTCCAGCAGACAGCGCGACACGGCATAGGGCAGCAGCCGAAAATAACCGCCGCCGCTGGCCGGCCAGTTGCGTCCGCAAAAACAGACCGTCGTCGGCGGAATTTCCAGCAGGCCACCGCGTACTTTGTGCGCGAAACGCGGCGCGTCAGGCATACCGTAATGATCGTGGCGTATCGGATAGACGCTCGAACTGTACCGATACCCGGCCCGTTCCAGGCAATCGAAAGCCCACTGGTTTTTCTCGCCAATCGAGAAACTCGGCGCGCGGTAGCCCTGCACTGGCTGGCCGGAGAGGTCTTCGAGTAATTTCTTCGACGCGTCGATGTCGGCGAAGAACGCGTTTTCGTCCAGGTCGCTGGCGCGTTGGTGACCGTAGCCGTGACTCGCCAGTTCGTGGCCGCCGTCGACGATTTTGCCCACGAGCCGCGGATAACGTTCGGCGATCCAACCCAGCATGAAGAAAGTCGCCTTTGCGCGGTATTCATCGAGCATAAACAGTATTCGTTCGACGTTACGCTCGACCCGGCACGGGCGGCTGTTCCATTCACTACGGGCGATATACGGGGCGAACGCGGAAACCTGGAAATAGTCCTCGACGTCGATTGTCAGGGAATTGATGAGCGGCGTAAAAGACATGACCGGACTCCTGTTTCATGACCCGTTTCAGCGGCTGCCGCGCGCGGCGAGCCAAGCGGCCAGATGGGCAGCGATCCGCTCCGCGCTATGACCGTCCCACAACTCCGGAATACGCCCGCGTTTGCCGCCGTTGGCGACGACTTCGGCCACGCCGGCGAGAATCGCCTGCCGGTCACGCCCGACCAGGGTGTTGGTGCCGTATTCGACGGTAATCGGACGTTCGGTATTCTCGCGTATCGTCAGGCATGGAATCCCCAGCGCCGTGGTTTCTTCCTGCATACCGCCTGAATCCGTGAGCACCAGCCGCGCGCCGGCCATCAGTCCAAGCATTTCGAGATACCCTTGCGGCGGCAGCAGCGCGATCCGTTTCCCGCCGACCAGATCGTTCAATCCGAAGCGCTCGATGTTGCCGCGCGTTCTTGGATGCAGGGCAAAAATCAGCGGCAGTTGCCGCGACGCGTCACGCAGCGTTTCGAGCAGGGGCGTCAGCGTTTCCGCCTGATCGACGTTGGACGGGCGATGCAGCGTGACCACGGCATAGCCGTCCGGAGAATCCGCGATAGCGCCGTCGAACCCCGCCGTTTCGAGAATGTCCACGGGACGGCGCGCGTACTCGCGGTGCGCCATCAGCGAATCGATCATCACGTTGCCGACGAACTCGACGCGCGCCTGGGAAATACCCTCGCGCTTCAGGTTGTCGAGCGCGCCGCGTTCGCTCGTATAGAGCAGGTCCGCCACTTGATCGGTGAGCACCCGGTTGATTTCTTCCGGCATTGCCCGGTCGAAACTGCGCAGACCGGCTTCCACGTGAGCGACGGGGACGCCTTTTTTGACGCTCACCAGGGTGCAGGCCAAAGTCGAATTTACGTCGCCGACAACCAGGACGCACGCTGGTTTGAACTCGTCGATGACCGGCTCGAATCGCTTCATGACTTCGGCGGTCTGCGCGGCGTGCGTCCCCGAACCGACTTCGAGATTGATCTCCGGGCGCGGCAAGCGCAGCTCCTCGAACAGGCGGTCATTCATCTCCCGGTCGTAGTGCTGGCCGGTGTGGATCAGTAACGTGGGAATGATCGGCGCGTGCCCGGCAAAGGCGCGCAGGATCGGCGCCATTTTCATGAAATTCGGGCGCGCGCCCACGACGCACACGACGGGGCCGATGTTTTCCAACCTGGATTCGCTGCTCAAGTCTGGCGCTCCGGTGGGTTGCCGTTTTTTGGCGCGCGGATCGAATTGACCAGTTGTTGCAACAGGTTCAGCGTTGCCGCGACACTGCGCTCGATGCGGATCATGCTGCGTTCCAGGCGCAAAAAGCGTTGTTCGTTGAACCCCTGTTTCAGCTCGCCGATGACCTGCAAGGCTTGCTCGGCGGCTTGTGTATCGAGTTCGATCTGCGCCAGACTCAAGTCCATCAGGCGGGTCTCGGTCTGGCGGCTGCCGCGCGGCTGCGCCGACACCCCCGGCGGATCCTGGGGCGTCACGCCGGGTGCGGACGTCTCTTCGTCGATCTCCCTGGCGACGCCCTCGACGTCGGCAACCTTGAACTTCGACTTGCCGCCCAGGAAACCGGCCAGAAGAATCCGGTCGCACAACGAATTGATGCGCCGTGGAATACCGTTGCTGGCCTTGAACACCGCGATATAAGCGTCGTCTTCAAAGAGCGGGCGGCCTTCGTAACCGGCGCATTTGAGCCGATGCTCGATGTAGGCGCGGGTTTCGTCCTGATCCATAGGGCCAATATGACACGCCGCGATGACGCGCTGCCGCAGTTGCTGCATGTGCGGGCTTTGCATGATGCTGCGAAATTCCGGCTGGCCGATCAGGAAACTCTGCAACAGCCCCTGCGTCTCGAACTGGAAGTTGGACAACATGCGCAATTCTTCGACCGCATGCGGCGTCAGGTTCTGCGCCTCATCGACGATCAACAGGCAACGCTTGCCCTGACGCGCCACATCGACGAGAAAGTCTTCCAGCGCGAGGAGCACGTCGGATTTGGCGGCGCTTTCGGTGCGCACGCCAAAAGCGGCCGCAACCATGCGCAAGGTGTCGTCGGCGTCGAGCTGGGTGCTGACCAGCTGCGCCGCGACGACCTTCGTCGTATCGAGCTTGCCCAGCAAGCCGCGCACGATGGTCGTTTTTCCCGCGCCAACCTCGCCCGTCACGACGATGAAGCCCTCGTTCTGGTGCAGTCCGTATTCGAGGTAAGCCGTCGCGCGTCGGTGCTGTTTGCTGCCGAAATAGAAATTCGGGTCCGGGTTCAGCTGAAACGGCTTGCTGGTCAGGTGAAAATAGGATTCATACATGAGCGTATCCGACTAGAATCGATGGGAAAAGGTTCCGCTCACGGCATTTTCGGCGTAGCCCGTGTCCCCGTCCACTTCGATGCGGCGCGCGCCCAGACCGGCGCTGGTTTTCGGCCCCAACCGGGTGAGAAAATTGACGGTGAGCATCGTCTCGTCGGTATGCGTGCTGGAGCTTCCGGATCCCTTGCTTTTCAGGCGCGAAGCCGATCCGGTCAAGGTCGAAAGCCCGCTCAGTTGATGCGCCCAGTTGGCGCTGACGCCAGTTTGCCTGACGTTGTTGAAAGCGGAGAAATCGCTTCCCAGGAACCATCCCGAACCCGTCCCTCTGGAAATGTCCTGAGTCTCGCTGCGGGTGGCCGCGAAAGTGACCGTATTGCGCGCGCCGGTCAGCGCCAGCGACAATTCCTTGCGTTTTTGCAGTGTGATACCAGTGGTCATGAATCCGCCTTGGAGCGTCGCGTTCGGTGCAATGCCGCTGCTCGTCAGCATTGCATTTACGTAAGCGGCGCGCGCCGCGGGATCGGGGATGGCGGTGGAAAACATGCTGTCGAGCAGGCCGAAATACGTGCCGACGACTCCGGATGACTGATTGGTGGAACTGAAGGTATCCTTCGTCTGGCTGTATTTCCACGCCGTGCCCGCCGTCCGGTGGGTAAAGGTGACGCTGTTGCCGCTGCCGAAAAAACGATCCTCGCTGGACGCCGCGAGCAAGGTTCTTTGCGTCGGCGCCCATTCAAATCCCGCGCCCGCGATGGCGTGTGACTTCTTGTTTTCGCTGGTGTAATCGTTGGCCTCGCGCCCGCCGATCAGCGAGACGCGGAACTGCGGATCGACGCGAAACGTGAGTACGCCGCGCAACAGTTCGGACTCGGTATCGCGGCCTCGCGAATAGTCGTTTTTCTTGTTGTCCGCTTCAATCGACCAGCCAAACCGCGAAAATCCATCGACGCTGGCCAAACGACCGCTCCATTGCCGTGTTCGCGTATCGTTGGCACCGCTCGCGTCAGAGACCGTCTTGCTCAGGTCATGGCGCAGCAGATATTCGGTCGCGTCGCCCAACATTCCCTTGAAATAGGGAGCAATCCGGTAAGCACGGGTTTCGGTCGTGTTGCCGCTGTCATTGACATCGACCGTGGCATACGTCGATCCCTTGAAAGCCGACACGTTCTGTTGCGTAATATTGGCGTTGGCGTCGATGAAAAAAAAGTTTTCCAAAGCCTCCAGCGTTCCCTTCGCGCTCAGCGCGTTCTGGTGATTGTTGCGCGAAGAATCGTTGGTGTAGAAAAGGCCGTGCAGCTGATAATCAAAATCCAGCTTGAGGCGGTCGCCGTGCCCCGTGACGTTGATTCCCGGAATGAGGTCGGTGATCCAGTCGCTCTTGCGATGATTTTTGACCAGGCCGACGTTGTCCGTCGATGTCTCGTTGACGGAAATCGACGGCACGATCCGCCAGTCGCCAGCCAACACCGGCGGCGGTGTCATACCCAGAGCCGCGCCAAGCGCGAGCGGCAGGAGAGGAAACTTATACCGCGCCGCCATAGCCATATCCGTAACCATATCCATAGCCATATTCATCCCTGCTCACTGTTTTGGCCTGATTCAACACCATCAGTCGAATCGGGCAGGATTCAATCGCCGCCAAGGCGTTTCTGACATCGGCCTGCGCCGTTTTTTCCGCGGCCACTACCACCACCACCTGCCCCATATGCGACGCCAGTGTCCGCGATTCCGTCGTCAACAACAAAGGCGGCGAATCGAAAATGATGATCCGGTCGGAATAACGGCTCGACATTTCTTCCAGCAAGCGCGCCATCGCGTCGCTGGCGAGCAGTTCGGTCGCGCGCGGATGCTGCGTACCGCTGGGCAGAAGCGCCAGCTTTTCGATATTGGTTCTGAGCAGCACCTGCGGCAGCGAAATGGAATCGTCGATCAGCACATCGAGCAAGCCCTTCGTGAGCGTCAATCCCATCCGCCCCAACAGGGCCGGACGCGCGACATCGGCGTCGACCAGCATCACCGTGTTGTCCAATTCCATGGCGATGCTCAAGGCGAGATTCAGCGCGGTATACGTCTTGCCTTCGCCGGGCAGCGAACTGGTAACCATGATCAGGTTGCCGTCCTTGACCCGCGCCGCGCCCTTGCCCATCGCGTTATCGATGAGCGGACGCTTGATCACGCGATATTCGTCCGCCTGGCGCGAACGCAAGGCGTCGGGGCGAATGACGCCAGCTGCCTCCAGCACGTCGAAATCAATGTCCACTTGCCGCGATTGCGGCATCTCCGGAGTTGGCAGTCGTCGGTGCTCGCGCGGCGGCGGTGACGCCGCCGGACTTGGCGCGGGTTCGACGGCATGGCGCGGCGGCGCTTCGGTCACGCGGCGCGGCGGCATCCCCGGCGGCGGCGTTTTGGGCCGGCGGACATCGGCGCGCGGCGCGATTCCAGCGTTGGCGTAGGGAGCGGCACTGTTGGAAGGCGGCGGTTTGACGGCGAGCGGTTCCGCCGCGTCATCTTCAGCCAGCGTCGGAATATCGGCGTCCTCCTTCCGTAATTGCTGCAAACGCTGCGCGGCCTGCTCAATAAGACTCATCGTTATTCCTCAAGTCGTCCAGGCCGATAGATAAATCAGCAGCGCCGTGCCGCTCCCGTAGGCGGCGAAGAGCGCCAGAGAACCGGCGATGAACAGCCGCAGCCGCCATTTGTTCCTGACGACATCCGCCGCCGATACTTTTTTGGAAACGATGCCCAGCAAGGGCAGACCGGTCATTTCGCGCAAAGCGCGGGCGTCGAAAAAAACAGGCCGGAACTGACTCGCCACGAACGGGAAGAAAAAACCGGCACCCAAGGCCAGCACCAGCGTCATCGGCAGCAGCAACAGACGATTCGGATAGACCGGTCTGGAACCGACGCGCGGCGGATCGATCAAGCGAAAATCGACGGCCGCGGTCGACGCGTCCATCTCGCCGGAAATCGACGCGGATTCCCTGCGCGCCACCAGACTGTCGTAATTTTTCCGGTGCACATCGTAGTCGCGATTGAGCTGTACCAGTTCCGCCTCGATCTGCGGAATCATTTGCATGGCGTCTTTCAACTGGTTGTACCGGCTCTGGTATTCCGTCACGCGTGTGCGCAACGACGCCACGCTGGCCTCGCTCTCGGCCAGCGAAACCTTCAACTTCTGATACACCGGATTCGTGCTGGCCGCGGTGGGGGTTGACACCCCCAGTTTCTTGCGCGCGGCGACTTCCTGACGCTTCTGTTCTTCGAGTTCGCCGATCATCCGGCGCGCGCCCACGACATCGGGATGGCGCTCGGTGAAGCGTTGCAGGAGGGCGTCCAGATTGCGTTTCTGCGCGTCGATGCGCCCGTCGATTTCGGGTATCGAAGCGGCGTCGGGCGTGTCCGCCAGGAGCACCGGATTCTCGCCAGCGATTTCCCTTTTCAGCGCGTCGCGCGAGTTCTCGACTTCGCGCAGTTCAAGTTTGGCGCGTTCGAGATCGGCGGTCACTTCGTTCATCCGGCCAAAATAATCCTTGCCTTCGCCCGCTTGCGTGGCAAGGTGCTTGAGCTTGAATTCCTTGAGCCGGTTTTCCGCCGCTTCGAGCTTGGTCTGGTAGACCAGGATCTGATCGTCGATGAACTTCTTGGCGGAATCGGAATCCTTGCGCTTGCTGCCCAGACTCGACTCCACGAAAATCGACACCAGCGACTGCACGACGCGCTTCGCGCGGTCGGGCTGCGGATCGGTATACGCCAAGGTATAGAGATTGTCCCGTGAAGCGTTTTTGATCGACAGCGTTTTCATCAATTCGTCGATCAGCGCTTCCACGCTCGCCCGGCGGCCCATATCAAGATCGAGGTCGGCCATGCGCACCAGCTTTTCGACGTTGGGACGGCTGATCAGCGTGCGGCTCAGGATCATGATCTGCTGATCCATATTGGGCTCGATCGCCAAGCCCGACATCAGCGGCTTCAGTATCGACTGCGTATCGACGAAAATCCGCGCCGACGCCTCGTAACGGTCGGGAATGCGAAAGACCACGACGACACTGAGCAATGCGATGCCCCACGCGGAAAGGAGACCAAGCCAGTGATATTTCCACATTCCTCTCAGAACGAGAGTCGCCTGGCGGAGGATTTCATCCATCGGTCGTGTTTTTTCAAGGGTTGGAAAAGCGCGTCGCGTCAGAACCAGCTGCGCGGGATGATCAGCACGTCGCCCGGCTTCATGTCGACATTGGCCGACACATCGCCGCGCTTGATCAGATCCGCCACGCGTACACTGTATTGCTTGTCGCCCTCGACCGTTCTGAGCAGCGTCGTCGAATTACCGTCGGCAAATTCGGTCAGTCCGCCAACGGCGATCATCACGTCGAGCAAGGTCATTTTCTGCTTGTACGGCAAGGTTTTCGGCGTCCCCGCTTCGCCGACCACGCGGATCTGCTCGCTGTACGGTCCGACGAACTGCGTCACGACGACAGTCACCACGGGATCGCGGATGAAATTGCCGAGTTCCTTCTCGATAGCGCGCGCCAGCGTCGTCGCGTCCTTGCCCATCGCTTCCAGATCCTCGACCAGCGGCGCGGCGATCTTGCCGTCCGGACGCACCGGAACGGACATCGAAAGTTCCGGATTGCGCCAGACCACGATATTGACCGTGTCACCTGGACCGATAATGTAGTTGTAACTCGACGAAGCGGCGCTCACCGGCGCTGGCGGAACGGAAGAATGCATCGCGCAGCCAAAAACAACCGCGCCGAACGCCCCCAACATGCCCCAGCGAATCCCCTTGCCAACACCTTTTTTCAGGCCGACCAACATTTCATTCTCCTTAAGCGGCGATTACATGGAAAAAATATAACATTTCAGATTAAATATTAACCGAAAAACCATGATTTGAAAAAGAATTATTTTATGTTTCAAGAAAAATATTTTTCGTTGCGCGCGATAGCCTCATCCAGCGGCTCGCCCTCCTTCCAGCCGAAAAGCTCGCGGATGTTGGTGGTATTGAAATGGTTTGGCGGATCGAAAACATACCCGGTCTTGATTAGATCAGCCTCGATTTCCTCGGTGATGAAAAACGGCATCAACGCACCATCGGTTTTCGCCAGGTAGTCGTTACTCTCGATGGCGTCCTGCTCTGACAAGGCGTCTTCCTCGAAAGCGCCCAGACGTTCGGCTTCCGCCAAGGAAAATTCAACCTCGAAACCGGGTGTTTGTATGTCTATCATCTTCTCGCGCACGGCCTCGTAGCCGGTAGTGGTAGCGTCAACTGGCAAATCCAGCAATTCGTCGTTGTCGGTGGTGTTCACGTCAATCTCCTTTTCGGTTGGTTACTCGGATGTCTGGCTGTTGCGGCATTTGCTGTAACGTCTTGCCTTTTAGTGCGCCGACGACGAAGGGCGGGAGATTTAGCGCTCCAGGCCGTAGTCGTCGCGGTCACGGGTTTTGCTGTTGCTCTTGGCCTGTTCCTGGGTGTCGGATTTCTCCAACCGCGCCAGAAGCGCCGGGACTTCCGCCGCCTTGTCGAACTTCGCCAGCGCCACGTCCTGGGCGGAGGGCGGCTCGTGCTTCACGGCTTCCTGAGCAATTCCGTGCCAGTACGCGAGTTTTTCCAAGGCTTCCGGCGGATGCTTTGCCAGCGCTGGATTCTGCTTCAGCGCCTCGAGGTTCGCCTCGATCCGCTCGGTGGCCGCGACGTGCATTTTCGCTTGATTCTTGTTGAGGTCGTGGCGGGGAGCCTGCCGGGGCGCTAGTGTCTGGGCCTTGTTGTGATTCTGAACGAAAGCATCGAAGCGTTCTTTTTCCTCCAGAAGCCGCGCCATGTCCTCTTTCGGGATGTCTTTGGTTTCGCAGTATTCATGCAATTTTTGCCATTCTCCGACAAGTTCCGTAATCTGTTTATCGGAGAGCTTGCGGCCATTTTCCAACGCTTCAGGCACGTTTTTATGAGGACTGGCGGCCAGATTGGCGCTATCGTAGAGCGCAACACCATCACGATTGACAACCCGCACACGCTCCAGAGTTGCGGTATTGTTGGTCATGTTGTGGGTGAAGCCTTTATAAGCGCTTTCCTGATAATCGTGGGGTACGTCACGGGGATAATCCCCGTTATCACGAAGATCTTCACGCCGTTTCAGCACACTGAAGCGGCTTTGTTCAAGCGAAACAGCGATACCGATAACTTCGATGTTATAGCCCGTCTCACGCAACCTGTTTACTCTGTCCAAGAAATCACTTTCTTTTCCCAATGTTCCTTCTTGGACAATGTTCCGCCTACCCCCTATTGCAAGGGTTTCAAGATGTGCAAGTATCCTTCCGCAATCGGGTTGCGATTGAGTAGCGGAAAAATTTTTAGCGTTAGGTATTGAAAGACGCAATACATCAGCATCAATATGAACATATCCGCCTGACCGCTCCAACTCTGCTTTTGCAACTTCTGAAGCTCTTGATTTTCCTGCGCCAGGTTGCCCTGCGACAAATATTATTGTTGGTTTGTCCTGCCTGGTCGCATCCGCATCACCATAGAACTTCTCGGCGAGAAGTTCTACTTTCTCATCAGAGAGTGGAATATAGTCAGGCATCTACCGCTTCCCGACTCACCCTCTTGAGGACATCTTTGTTGATAATTGCGCTAATAGTGTCTGTATCTTCCACTAACAAACTTCTTTCAAAAGCCGTAAGCGACTTTATCAAGTTAGTATAATACTGAACGAGCGGCTTGCTGGGGTTTGGCTTCTCCTCTTCAGCCATCCTGTCTTGAAAAACCAAGCCTCTTTCTATCTTTATTATTTCTATCGCAAACTCATAGCGTTCAAAATCGTGGATAGAACTCATGATATTTCTCCTTTCAATTTGCCTTTGCGCGGCTTTTGACCGCGCCCTTGTTTGACTTCCCAGACAAC
>JAITNL010000252.1 GCA_031290495.1 Accumulibacter sp. | reverse complement strand
GGTTCGCCGCGTCCTGCCAACGGCTTACGGGCTACGCCCTCCAGCCGTTGGCAGGACGCACACAAAAGCGGACAATTTGAAAACTATAAAACCGGACAAGTCTGAAAGTCAGTGACACCAATGACACCGAGGATTGACCGGACAACCGACAAACAATACATTCAGCACCTCAGACTGTTACCTATGTCCCGGCACATGTGTTACCTATGTGTCCGGTCTAAACACGCCCTAAAGGGCGGGGTTTCAAACCGGAGTTGGTTTTACGATCAAAGAAGGCGAAACCCGCAGGCCATTGGCGGGCGCGCGCAAAAGCGGATAAGTCTAAAAATTCGTGCCACACAAACGCAATGTTGTTGTATTTGCATATTTGTTGTGTTTGAATGACGCCATCCCCGCCTCTGGTCGAACGTCCTCATGCCGCTCCCTTTACCTGTCCAAATCGTCCTGGCCTGTCTGCTTGGCGGCGTGTTGAGCATCGCCGCCGCGGCGCTGATCATCTTCGGTCTGCCGCGCAAGTGGATGACGCTTACCGTCAGTTTTTCCACCGGCTTGCTTCTGGCGATGGCTTTGCTGCATCTGCTTCCGGAAGCGCTGGAAGAAGGTCTGACGCCGCATGAGGCGTTTTCCATTCTGCTCGGCGGTATCCTGTGTTTTTTTACTCTGGAAAAGATCGCGCTGTGGCGTCACGCCCACCACGGAAACGGCTTTGGCGACAGACATGAGCGCGAGACGCAATGCGAGGATCATACGCATGTCCACCATCACGATCACGCCGCGAACGACGGCGCTTTATCCATCTTGGTCGGCGACGGATTCCACAATTTCGTTGACGGTCTGCTCATCGCCGCGGCTTTTCTCGTCAGCCCGATTCTCGGCTGGAACACGACGCTGGCGATCATCGCACATGAGATTCCCCAGGAGGCCGGTGATTTCGCTATCCTGCTCGGCGCTGGCTGGAAGCGCGCGCGGGCTTTGTTCTGGAACGTCGTTTCCAGCCTGACCGCCATTGCCGGCGGTCTCGTCGGCTATTACCTGCTCGATCAGGCGCATGAGTGGATTCCGGTCATCATCACCCTCGCCGCGTCGAGTTTTCTCTACGTCGCCATCGCTGACCTGATGCCCCGCCTCAAACGCGAATCGACATCAATCGGCTGGCACAGCGCCTTGTTGATCGTCGGCATCGCCGTCGTCGTCTTGGGCAACGCGCATTCTCACTGATCTCGTCAATACAACTCCATTTCCAGCCGGTCAACCTCAAATCAACCGGACACGACTGAATCGGAATTTGTTCCAAGAGGAAGTGTCAGTGGCTTTTTTCTCCAATCCGATTATCCGGGTTGGCCTGGGGAGAGACGGTGCTTAACAAGAGCACGGCGACAGGCAGGATTGGCAAAAACGGGTGGGGGACCCGCGCAAGGGTACTTATCTATTCCGTGCTTCCAAAACAGCCAGCTGGATGACATCCGTTATTCTATCTATCATCGGGTTTTCTACCATTATTTTGACTATCACCAAAGTCAATCCCAAAACGCATATTCATAATCTTTTCTTCCTGAAAGATCGAAAGATAACGAAAACGTGCCAATTGCATATTCAAACCGCCGTTTTTGTTGTACTGTTTTTTGCAGGGCAGGGGTCTCCCCTGCTCCCGCCGATTTCCGCGCAACCCAAGCGCTATTCTTGCAAATTCCTTTTGGACGCGATGATGCTGGCCAGCGCCACACACGTCAGGCGTTCTGCTGCGGGGGCTGCTCTGGAAGTGAGCACAATGGGGATGCGCGCGCCCGAGACATAACTTGCCATGAACGCGTCCGGAAGCAGTTCCCAACATTTCCCCAATACATTGCCGGTGTGTATATTCGGCAAGACCACGGCGTCGAAGTCTCCGGAGTAAGGGCAGTCATAACGCTTCAGGCGCGCGCGCTCAGCGCTCAGGGCGAGATCGTAGGAAATCGGCCCCTCGACGACGCACTTCCCAAACTCCCCTCTTTCACCCATTTTTTTCAATTCGCCGGCGTCCAGGGTTTCGGGCATATTGGGATCCACCGTTTCCTTGCAACATAAAACCGCTATCTTGGGTTCGTCATAACCCAACAGATGCAGGGCGTTCACCGCGTTGGTGACGATGTCGCGTTTCTTCGCCAGATCTGGATAAGCGCAAATGCCGCCGTCGGTGGAAACGATCAGCTTGTGATAAAAAGGAAGCTGATAAAAGGCGATGTGCGAAATGGTTCGCCCCGTTCTGAGACCGTTTTCTTTTTTGACCACCGGACGCAACAGGTCGGTGGTTTCAACCATGCCTTTCATCAGGAAGTGCGCGTCGCCGGCCTTGATGATCTCGACCGCGGTTTCCGCCGGTGTCTGCCCGGCGGTCGTGCTCACGATATTGAAATCGACCGCGTTTCTGTCGCGTTTCTTGAGCAATTCACGAATGGTGTCCACCTCGCCGACCAGTATGGCGTCGGCCAAACCATTATCGACGGCTTCCAGAACAGCGTCGATCACCGAGTCTTTTCCCGCTCCGGCTACCGCCATTACGGTTTTCTTGCCGCCGCTTGGCGTCAAACCGAGCAATTCTTTAAAGTTACGCAATGCCATACCGCCTCCTAGCCCTGATATGTATGTACCTGTTCCTCGCCCTTCATGATGCGGCAAGCGCCTTCCGCCAACGACTGCATTTCGTTTTCGCCAGGCCGCACATAAATCGGGATATTGAAAAACGCGATCCTTTTCTTGATGTCATTCACCAGCCGGTCCCAATGCGCGCCGCCGCCCGTCAGAACGATACCGTCAGCCCGGCCTTCGGTTACCGGCAAAAGCGAGGCGATGAATCTTGCAATCTGATAAGCCATCGCCTGTTCGCACAGCAATGCCTCGGCGTCGCCGCCAGCGATCCTTTTTTCCACTTCACGGAGGTCGTTGGTTCCCAAGAGCGATACAAACCCACCCTTGCCGTGCATCCAGCCCTGGATGGTCTTGAAATCGTATTCCTGCGTCAGCTGCAAAAGCTTCTCGCTTCTTATGAGGCCGCAGCGTTCGGCGGAAAAAGAGCAGGCGTCGCCCGGAACGGTCTCGATAGAGCGCCCATTGGACCAAAGCCCGATGGAGTTTCCGCCGCCAATATGCGCGACAATGAGCGTCAGCGTGTCAAACGGGCGGCCAATTTCCCTAGCGACCGAAATGCCCATGGCGCGACCGTTCAGGATGTGACACATGCTGTCCCGCTTGACTTCCTTTACGCCGAATACCCTGGCGAGCGGATTGAGATCGTCGGAGGTGATGGGGTCGTAAACATACGCCGGAATGCCGGCGACATCGGCGATCCTGCGCGCGATGATCGGACTCAGGTTGGCCGGTTGCGGTTCTACTGGGCGCTCGCGCAACGCTTCGATGAGCGCGTCATTGATGGCGGTGGCGCCGGAACTGATATTGGGCGGCGAACCGCCGCGAGAGATTACGCAATCGAAATCCGTCGGCTTGTATCCCGCCCCTTTAAGAAACTCCATCACATAAGAGAACCTGAAATCAAGCTGTTCCAGCCAAAACCGCGAATACTCATCCTTGGTGTGCGACAACGAAATTTTCTCTTCTTCTTTTTCGTCATTGTAAATGGCTAATTTGGTTGAGGTGGAACCCAAGTTTAGAACAAGAATTTTCATGATTCGTTATTGCCCTTTCCGCGAAAAACGCAAAACCGACGCAAAACCGGCTGGATTGCCTCACGCTGTCACAGTTTGCCGTGGAGACGCAACGCCTCGACCAACATTTTGTCACGCCATTTCTCAATGGACGCGATGTCATTGCCCGTCTCTGGCCGGCGGTGCGCGATCTCTTTTTCGATCCCGGCTTGCGCCTTTTCACACCAATCCTCAGGGAAGACATTCCAGGACGCAAGCGCGCTCAAGCGACCATCCGGCTTTTTGATGTCGATATTGTATTTTTTATTAAATTCACCGATCCCTTCGGGGGAGGCGCTCAGGTGCATGGCAAGATATTGCCCCAATATGCCCCAACGCATACCGACGCTGTAGACTAGCGCTTTGTCGGCGTCTTCCACGGAACAAACTCCCCGTCCCACCAAATCCACGACTTCTCTGTGGATGGCGCTTTGGAAACGGTTGGCGATAAAGCCGATGACCTCCAGGTTGAGCACCACAGGCTCCTTGCCTATCGATGTATAAAGCTCCTTGGCCTTCTCGACAAAAACATCTTGCGTTTTTTCTCCCTTGGTGATCTCGATCAGCGGGATCAGGTGCGCCGGCAGATACGGGTGCCCGCCCATGCCTCGTTCGGGACGCGCCGCTTTCGCGAAGACACTGGTGATCGATTGGCTGGAGGTGCTGGTCGCGATGACGGCGTCCTCCGGCGCGTGGGCTTCTATCTCGGCAATCAGGGCGTGTTTGGAGTCCAGCTTGTCCGGCCCCGACTCCTGGATGAAGCCAGCGCCAGTCACCGCCTCGGCAACCGATGTGGTAAACGTGGCCAATCCATGAATCTCGGCTTTTTGGGCCGCGTCAACGATTCCATGCTCGACAAAAAAATCCAGCCCCGCCGCTATCCTGGACTTGCAAAGCTCGACGCGGCTGCGCGTCTGCAACGCGACAGGTACGCCGTGGGTAATACAGTTGAGCGCCAATCCGGTACCGATGAGTCCGGCGCCGATAAAAGCTACTTTTTTCTGATCCGCCATGAGATTTCTCACTTTCCGCCCAAGCCAAGAATCTTACGGGCTTCGGCGCAGGTGGCGACTTCGTTGCCAAATTCACGCACGGCGCGTCCGGCGCGCGCAACCAGGTCGACATTTGTGGCCGGCACGTCGCGGGAGTAGAAAATACAATCTTCCAGGCCAACCCGGACATGCCCGCCCATCGCGATTGCCGCGTAGAGGATGGGCATGTGGGCATTGCCGATGCCGAACGCCGACCAGGTCGAGTCTGGCGGCAGTTTGCCTTTCAGAAACGCCAGATTTTCCGGCGTCGCGGGCGCGCCGCTGAAAAAGCCAAGCACAAATTGGAAATGGACAGGCGCCTTCAGTACCCCTTTCGAGAGGTAGTATTCAGCGGCAGCGATCATCCCCATGTCCATAATCTCAACTTCGGGTTTGATATTGTTTGCGTTCAATATGCCGCCCAGGGTCGTCAGGAATTTCACGGTGTTGTCAAATATTCCGTCCGGCAAGACATTGATTGAACCTGCGTCGAAAGTGGCCAATTCTGGCTTCAACTCGGAGATATGCTCCATGCGGCGCTCAAAAGGCACATTGATCTCGCCGGAGGATGTCAGGTTGATGATGACGTCGCTTTCCCCGCGAATCCTTTCTACCGTTTCCTTGAAACGCGCTTTGTCCATCGAGCCGCGCATTTCATCGTCGCGCATGTGCAGGTGCACGACCGCCGCGCCGCTTTTCCAGCATTTTATGGCGTCTTCGGCAATTTCCTTCGGCGTACATGGGAGCGACGGCGCTTTTGCCTTGGGGGTGACGGCGCCTGTAAGGGCCGCTGTAATGATCGTTTTCATATGGATAATTCCTTCAATTTATCAGGGTTTCTCAAACATGGCGGAAACGCCCAAGCCGCCGCCGACGCAGAAAGTCACCAATCCGCGCTTAACTTCCCGCCGGCGCATCTCATGCACGAGCTTGGTGACAAGTATCGTACCCGTGGCCGCAAAAGGATGGCCCAGAGCGATGGCGCCGCCGTTGACGTTCAGTCTGTCGGCATCCATGCCCAGCTCTCTGGCGCAGCGAATCGACTGCGCGGCGAAAGCTTCGTTCATCTCGATGAGGTCAAAATCGCTCAGTGCCAAACCGGTTTTGGCGAGCAGTTTCCGGGTCGCGTAGATGGGGCCTTCGCCCATGACCATCGGCTCACAGCCGGCATCGGCGAAACCCGTAAACAGCGCGATGATGTCCAACCCTTGCGCTTCGGCTTTGCCGCGTTCCATGAGGATGACGCACGAAGCGCCGTCGGTCAGGGGCGAACTGTTGCCGGCGGTGGAGACGCCATCCTTGGCAAAACTTGGTCTGAGCTTCGCCAGATCCGCCGCTTTGCAGTCGTCGCGCAATGCTTCGTCGCGGTTGAAAAGAGTGGTCTTCCCGCCCTTCAGGGGAACTTCGACGGGCAGCAACTGGCTTTCAAAATAGCCGTTTTTATAGGCTATGGCGCCCTTGCGGTGGCTGTCCACGGAAAATTCGTCACATTCCTCACGGGTTATGCCGTAGCGCCGCGCGATTTCGTCGGCTGTGGCACCGTTCGGGAGGTTGCCGTAAGGCGTCTTGGGGGAAAACACCGGTTCGCACCACGGCATCGGCGCGACGGAATAAGCGCGTGTGGGTTTGTTCATGAGATACGGGGCCATCGTGGTGCTCTCGCAACCGCCGCACAGCACGGTATCCGCGAAGCCGGTCTGTATCATCATGGCGCCGTCCCACAAAGCGGTCAGCGAAGACGCGCACCCTCTTTGGATCTGATAAGCGGGAATGGAGTACGGCAGCCCCGCCTCAAGCAAGACCACCCTGCCCGCGATTTTCAAGTCCTCGTTATCGCAGGAACAGTAGATGACCTCGTCGATGCTTTCGGGGGCAATGGCCGCGCGGCGCACAGCCTCTTTCACAGCCATCGCGCCAAGCTTCTCGGGCCGAAAACCCGCCAACGCGCCTCCCGCTCTGCCCACGGGCAGACGAACCGCGGCGACAATCGCAACCTCTTTCATATCGAATCACATACCTTTCTGATTATTGATGATTATTGGTATATCCGGACCAACTTGTCCGCGCGTGTTTTATCCGCTTCACGCGCGCATCAGGCGCCGCCCCAAAATAAGCTTTACTTATGCCCCGTCTTTTTCCTCTTCCGCTGTATTACCAATTCTTACCGTACTACAGCGGGGAGAAGAAAAATCCGCGTCAATCTTGTAAATTCATTCTGAGGCAGACAGTGCCTTATCCGCCGTTACTTCGATTCTTCACCCTCGTATTTTATGTACTCAAAATCATGCGCGCTGCCGGAGAGGTTGAAGGAATACATCTCGGAGTAGACGTTGATGCGGATGTCGCGCTCGAAGATGGCCTTCCAGGGACGCACAAAGTTGTAATGGGTCATGCGGCGGCAGGAACGCGTTCTTGTCATGATGTGCTTTTCGGCGATTTCCCAAGCCCTGGCGACAATTTTGTCGGCGTCGACGATCTCGTTGACCGCGCCGATACGCAGACATTCCTCGGCGTCTATGCCCTGACACATAT
>JAITNL010000199.1 GCA_031290495.1 Accumulibacter sp. | reverse complement strand
CTGGGGTTTGCCTGCTGCCGCTAGCCGTTAGCGGAACAACGTCCCCCACGGGGTTCTGTACAGGGTGGCCATGGCCGGCATGTAGAGCGCCTTGCGCAAAAAAGAATGGCCGATCTTCGAGAGCCGTGGTTGGGCATGGACGCTGCTGCCGGATTCATGCTGACGGGGGGCGAGTCCGGCAAAGGCGGCGGTCTGTCGGGGTGTTGGGCAAGCTCTTGCCACGAAATTTACCGTTGGGCAGACGCGGGGCGCAATCAAATTTGGCTTTGGCGATGTCGATACCGGGATAAAAAGACGACATGTGAATACTCCTGAGTTGGGTTCTGAAAAAGACAGCAGCAACGGTCTTCCGAAAGATCTGCCTTGTGAATGCGGGCTGCCGGCCTGGTCTGTCTACCGGCAAGCAGACAGACCAATTTGGGCCAAAGATACTGTCCGATCTTGCTTCGGAAAAAAGAGCGGAGGCCGCAATATCTACAGAACGGGTTCAAGACCCAAGGGGCGGATCGGCATCCAGCCGCTCTGTCTCAAGAAAATCTACTTCCTTGAGATGGAAACATCAACACAAGGGGCGGATGAGGGGGGCACGCAAGGAGGCGGAGCATCTGCTCCGCCTGTTGGTGCCCCGGCAGGCGAATGATGGGGCCACGCAAAGGAGGCGGAGCAGATGCTCCGCCTCCTTTGCGTGCTTCCAAAATCGCCCGATGAATGACCTCCTTCCCTTCCCCATTGCGGGAGAGCGCAGGATGGGTTTCGCAAATTCAACCGGTTTTTTGACTATTACCAAAAAGAATTACGTCCTGTTTTTAACCTCGGCGTAAACATATCAAAATCACATAACCAAATAAAAAAATAGACTTTGCGATTCTAAGCGACGCCGTTATAGTGAGCGCTCGACGTTTTTCCACTGTATTTTTCAAGGAGCAAAAAGTGTCTGGATCGATTCGCAAATTGTTGGCCGGCGCGCTGCTGGCCGGATGTGTGATCGGCGTTTCTCCGGCGTTCGCCCAGACCAGCCTGCTCAACGTCTCCTACGATGTCGCCCGCGATTTTTACCGCGATTACAACCCGTTGTTCCAGAAATACTGGCAGGAAAAAACCGGCGAAACGATCGAGGTCAAACAATCGCACGCAGGTTCGAGCAAGCAGGTGCGCTCGGTGGCCGATGGGCTGGAGGCCGATGTGGTGACCATGAATCAGGCGCCCGATGTCGATTTTCTGGCCGAAAAGGGACTGGTCGCCAAGGACTACGCCCGTAAATTCCCGAACAACGCCTCGCCTTATACCTCGACGATGGTGTTCATCGTGCGCGCGGGCAACCCGAAAGGCTTGCGGGACTGGCCCGACCTCGTCAAATCCGGCGTGCAGGTGATCCTGCCGCATCCGAAGAACACCGGCAACGGGCGTTATTCCTACTTGGCCGCGTGGGGTTACGCGCTCGGGCAGCCGGGGGGTAACGACGGCACGGCGCTGGAATTTGTCGGCAAGCTGCTGAAAAACGCGCCGCTGTTCGCCTCGGGCGGACGCGACGCGACGACGACCTTCATGCAGCGCAAGATCGGCGACGTGCTGGTGTCGTTCGAGAGCGAAGCCGAGTTGATCGCCAAGGAATTTGGCAAGGGCGAATTTGACGTGGTCTATCCCTCGCTCTCGATTCTCGCTGAATTTCCGGCGGCCATCGTCGAGAAGGTGGTCGACAAAAAAGGCACGCGCAAGGAAGCGCAGGCTTACTTGGAATATCTGTGGTCGAAGGACGGGCAGGAGAACGCCGCCAAAAACTATCTGCGTCCGCGCGACGCCGAAGTGAGCAAGAAGTACGCCGCCCAATTTCCGCCGATCAAAACCTTCACCGTCGATGAAGTCTTCGGCGGCTGGAGCCAGGCTTCCCCGGCGCACTTCAAGGACGGCGGCTCGTTCGATCAAATCTACAAGAGCAACTGATTTTTACCTTTAAGGAAAACAGACTTGAAACGTGTGCTTCCCGGCTTTGGCCTGTCCATGGGCTTTACGCTGGCTTATCTTTCGTTGCTGGTTTTATTGCCGCTTTCCGGGCTGGTGTTCAAGTCCAGTGCCTTGGGCATCGGGCAGTTCTGGGACATCGCCACCGGCGAACGCGCCATGGCGGCGTATCGGGTCAGCTTCGGCGCGTCGCTTCTGGCGGCGCTGATCAACGCCTTCTTTGGGCTGATCGTGGCCTGGGTGCTGGTGCGTTATCCGTTCCCCGGTCGACGCCTGATCGATTCGCTGGTGGATCTGCCGTTCGCGCTGCCGACGGCGGTGGCGGGGATCACGCTGGCGACGCTGTACTCGGAAAACGGCTGGATCGGTCGTTTTCTCGAACCGCTCGGAATCAAGGTGGCTTTTACCCCGCTGGGCATCGTCGTCGCGCTGACCTTCATCGGTATGCCGTTTGTCGTGCGCACCTTGCAGCCGGTGATCGAGGATATCGAACAGGAAGTCGAGGAAGCGGCGGCAATGCTCGGCGCGACGCGCTGGCAGACCTTCTGGCGCGTGCTGCTGCCGGGCATCATGCCGGCGTTGCTGACCGGCTTCACGATGGCCTTTTCGCGCGCCATCGGCGAATACGGGTCGGTCATTTTCATCGCCGGCAACATGCCGTTGATCTCCGAAATCGTGCCGCTGCTGATTACCGCCAAGCTCGAACAGTACGATGTGGTCGGCGCGACCGCGCTGGCCTGTGTGATGCTGGCGATTTCCTTCCTCCTGCTGCTGGCGGTCAACGGTCTGCAATGGTGGACAGCCACCCGGCACCACGGTGGAAAGGGCAGTTTATGAGCTACGTAATCGCGCGCCGGGCCACCGCTGAACCGCGTTGGCTGCGTCTGACGCTGACCGCCGTCGGACTGGGCTTTCTCTTCCTCTTCCTGGCGGTGCCGTTGATCGCGGTATTCTCCCAGGCTTTTGCCAAGGGCTGGGACGCGTACCTGGAAAGTCTGCGTCATCCCGACACGTTGTCCGCGATCAAGCTGACCGTGTTCATCGCCGTCGTCGTGCTGCCTTTCAACGTAGCCTTCGGGGTAGCGGCGTCGTGGGCCATCGCCAAGTTCGATTTTCGCGGCAAAAGTCTGTTGATCACGCTGATCGACTTGCCGTTCGCCATCTCGCCGGTGGTCGCCGGGCTGGTCTTTTTGTTGATTTTCGGCGCGCAAGGGCTGTTTGGCCCGTGGCTGTCGGAGCACGACATCAAGATCGCCTTCGCCATTCCGGGGATGGTCCTCGTGACGCTGTTCATCACCTTCCCGTTCATCGCGCGCGAACTGATTCCGCTGATGCTGGCGCAAGGCAAGGACGAGGAAGAAGCGGCCGTCTCGCTGGGCGCTTCGGGCTGGCAGATGTTCTTCCGCGTAACGCTGCCGAACATCCGCTGGGGTCTGTTGTACGGCGTGATTCTCGCCAACGCGCGGGCGATGGGCGAATTTGGCGCGGTGTCGATCGTCTCCGGGCACATTCGCGGCGAGACCAATACGCTGCCGCTGCACGTCGAGATCGTTTACAACGAGTACAACGCGGTCGGCGCTTTTGCCGCCGCGTCGGTGCTGGCGTTGCTGGCGCTGGTGACGCTGGCGGCCAAGACGCTGGTCGAATGGAAAATCCGCCAGGAGATCCGGATGTTGCAAGCCGAACTGCCACCAGAAAAAACGGAATGAAATCATGAGTATAGAAATCAATGGCGTTATCAAACGTTTTGGCAGTTTCGTTGCGCTCAACAGCATCGATCTGCGTATCCCGACTGGCGAACTGGTGGCCTTGCTGGGGCCTTCGGGAGGCGGCAAAACCACGCTGCTGCGCATCATCGCCGGAATGGAAACGGCCGACGCCGGGCACGTCAGTTTCGCCGGCGAGGTAGCCACGCACCTGCACGCGCGCGAGCGCAACGTCGGCTTCGTCTTCCAGCATTACGCGCTGTTCCGGCACATGTCGGTGTTCGAGAACGTAGCCTTTGGTCTGCGCGTCAAACCGCGCGATGAACGGCCTTCGCCGGCCGAGATCCATCGCCGGGTGATGGACCTTTTGTCGCTGGTGCAGCTCGACTGGCTGGCCGGACGTTATCCGTCGCAGCTCTCCGGCGGGCAGCGCCAGCGCATCGCTCTGGCGCGCGCGCTGGCCGTCAAACCCAAGGTGTTGCTGCTCGATGAACCGTTCGGCGCGCTCGACGCCAAGGTGCGCAAGGAATTGCGCCGCTGGCTGCGCCATCTGCACGACGAAATGCACATCTCCAGTGTCTTCGTCACGCACGATCAGGAAGAAGCGCTCGAAGTCGCCGACCGCGTGGTAGTGATGAACCGGGGGCACATCGAACAGATCGGCACACCCGACGAAGTGTATTCAAACCCGGTCTCGCCGTTCGTTTATCAGTTCCTGGGCGACGTTAACGTCTTCCACAGCCGTCTGCACGGCGCCTGGGCGGACGTCAGCCGCGAAGCGGTGAAAGCGGATGACCCACCGCCCGATGATCGCGGTCAGGCGCTGGCTTTTGTCCGTCCGCACGACATCAACATCGAATCCGCGCCGATAACCGGCGGCATCGAAGCCACGGTGCAGGACATACACGCCATCGGCCCGTTGGTACGGGTCGAACTGGCGCACGAGTCGGAACTTGTCGAAGTGGAACTGACGCACGAACGCGCCAAAGCGTTGCATCTGGAAAAAGGCCAGCGCGTCTGGCTGAAACCGCGTCATGTCAAGGTATTCAACGTGCCGGCCGAAGCGCTCGAAGAAGGCGGTTCGGGAATCTGAGTAAAGCAAGGAATAGAGTTGCTAAAGATTAAACAAATATTGGCACTTGCGCTTTTGCTGTGCGCTCTGCTTTTCGCAGGGTGCGCTGAAACGATGATTGCGAAGCCGCAAGCGTCGGGCGGCGACGTCGTTCCTGTCGGGCTGGAGTTTTTGCCGCCGCCGCCTTTGGAGAAAAGCGCGGAGTTCGGACGCGACGCGGCGTTCTATCAAGAGACGCGCAAACTCAAAGGAAGCGCGCGTTGGGCGCAAGCGGCGTTTGACGCAGACGAGAAAAACGCGGGCAAATTATTTGCCGATTCGTTTAGGATCGCCTTGTCCGCCGAAACAACCCCATCAACGTTGGCTTTGGTGAATTTTGCAAACGGTTACGCCAACAAGGTCGTCAGATCGGCGAAAGATCGCTACGAGCGGACGCGCCCGTTTGCGTATTTCAAGGAGGCGGCGGGATCGACTTGCGAACCGAGGAGCGAGGCAAAGACAAAAACCAATGACTCGTATCCGTCGGGACACGGCGCGCGCGGCTGGATTTCGGCGCTGGTTTTGTCTGAAATTTCTCCTGATCGGCAGGGCGCGATCTTAAAGCGCGGTTACGAGATCGGGCAGTCGCGCGCGATCTGCGGGGCGCATTGGCAGAGCGACGTCGATATTGCGCGGCTCGCGGCGGCAGCGGCGCTTGCGCAGTTGCACAATAACGCCGAATTTGCGGCGCTGTTGGAACGCGCCAAACGCGAGATTGCTGCCCTGCGCTCCGCCGCTTCTTCGACCGTCCCAATCGTTTCGTCGGAAGGCGGCGGCTAACGTCTCCCTTTTGCCGCTGAACGACAACCTTCCGTCATTCCGCTCCGCTCGCTCGCTACGTCGCGCCGCTTCGCGTCTGCGCCACGTAACGACAAAGATGGCGCGGATTTTGCCGCCTTTGCAATTTTGCGGAACAGATCAGGGGGCGCAAAAAACGCCATGCGCGTCCCGCCGCAATATTCATGGTCAGACAGTGCGATTGCCATGAATAGCCGTCACTCCCGCGCAAGCATGGGGCCGGTTTTTCAAACGCCTCATTCTATGAGGTTGCAGCAAACCCTTCTGCTCGCCCTGCCCCGCCATTCTTTCCCTGCCGCTTAATTTTTTCGAGAGTGTTGCTAAATATATAGCGAGATGATAAAATCTCACTTTTATGCATGGTAAAGAGGAAGAAGCGATGCCGAAATGCAAGAAATGTGGATCGGAACAAGCGGTAAAAAATGGAGT
>JAITNL010000171.1 GCA_031290495.1 Accumulibacter sp. | reverse complement strand
AACGGCACCGGGCGCACCTCGACCTTCATGCCCAGATCGGCCGCGATCTGCTTGAGCGTGTTGTTGGTCACGCTCGGCAGCACCGAGCGCGAATCGGGCGTCACGTAGACGCCGTCCCGGGTGATGCCAATGAAGTTGGAGGTGGCGAATTCCTCGACGAAACGGTGCGTCCTGGCGTCCAGATAGAGTTCCACCGGGTAGCCCGCGTGCTTCGCCGATTCGTGCGCGTACAGGCTCGCGGCATAGTTGCCGCCGACCTTGACATCGCCCATGCCTTGCGGCGCGGCGCGGTCCCAATCGTCCACGATCAGCGCGCGCACCGGCTTGAGCCCGCCCTTGTAGTACGCACCCACCGGCATGACCATCACCAGGAAGGTGTATTCGTCCGCCGGCGCGACGCCAATCTGCGCCCCGGTGCCGATCAGCAGCGGCCGGATGTACATCGACCCGCCCGTGCCGTAGGGCGGCACGAAATCCTCGTTCGCCTTGACCACCTGCTTGACCGCGTCTACGAACAGTTCGACCGGCACCTGCGCCATGCAAGCCCGCCGCGCGGTGTTGAACATGCGTTCGCCATTGGCTTGCGGACGAAAAATACGCACCTTGCCGTCCTTGCAGCGGAACGCCTTGAGCCCCTCGAAGGCCTCCTGCCCGTAATGCAGGCAGGTCGCCGCGATATGCATCTTCAGATACGGTTCCTCGGCGATCTCCAACGCGCTCCACGCTCCGTCGCGCCACACACTGCGGATGTGACAACGCACATCCATATATTTGAAGGTCAAACTGTTCCAATCGATGTTTTGCATGATTTTCCGATCCCGCAAAATATGCGTATTCTTCTCTTGAAGGCCGATCAGTCTACGCTTCCCGCCGCGTGTTGCAAGTTTCGGCGCGTTCGGCTGTCACGAGTTTCCAATCTGCCTTATGCTTTATCCAGGCCGAACGCTTTATGCAGGACGCGTACCGCCAGTTCCAGGTATTTTTCATCGACAACGACTGAAATCTTGATTTCAGAGGTGGTGATCATTTTGATGTTGATGCCTTCCTGAGCCAAGGCGCCGAACATCTTGCTGGCGATGCCGGGGTGCGAGCGCATACCGACGCCGACGGCGGAAACCTTGCAGATCTTGTTGTCGCCCAATACACCGCGCGCGCCGAGTTTTTCGGCGGCGCTTTTGACGATTTCCGTGGCCTTGGCATAGTCGCCGCGATTGACGGTAAATGAAAAATCAGTGGTTTCGTCATTGGCGACATTTTGAATGATCATGTCGACGTCGATGTTGGCGTCGGCAACCGGGCCGAGCAACCGATACGCGACGCCGGGAAGGTCGGGAACGCCTAGAACGGTGAGCTTGGCTTCGTCGCGATTGAAAGCGATTCCGGAAATAATCGGCTGTTCCATGGGTTTTTCTTCCTCAACGGTAATCAGGGTGCCTTCGCTTTCGTCCTGGAAGCTGGAAAGTACCCGCAGTTTAACTTTGTATTTGCCGGCAAATTCAACCGAGCGGATGTGCAAAACTTTCGATCCGAGGCTGGCCATTTCCAGCATTTCCTCGAAGGTGATGGTGTCGAGTTTGCGCGCGTCGGGTTCGACGCGTGGGTCGGTCGTGTAAACGCCGTCAACATCGGTATAAATCTGGCACTCGTCAGCTTTCAGGGCCGCCGCCAGCGCGACGGCGGAGGTGTCGGAACCGCCGCGTCCGAGCGTCGTTATGTTGCCGCTTTCGTCGGCGCCCTGGAATCCGGCAACGACGACGACGCGTCCGTCGGCGAGATCAGCGCGGATTCTTTCGTCGTCGATGCGCAGAATACGCGCCTTGGTGAATGTGCTGTCGGTCAGTACGCGCACCTGCGAGCCGGTGTAGCTTTTTGCCTCGACCCCTTCTTCTTTCAGAGCCATGGCCAGAAGGCCGATGGTCACCTGTTCGCCGGTCGAGGCGATTACGTCGAGTTCGCGGGGGGCTGGTACCGCCGATATTTCCCTGGCCAGCGCGATCAGACGATTGGTTTCGCCGGACATTGCCGATGGCACCACAACGATGTCATGTCCCTGGGCTTTCCAGCGGGCTACCCGTTTGGCAACGTTCTTGATCCGGTCAGTCGACGCGACCGATGTGCCGCCAAATTTTTGCACTATCAGAGCCATTCGCAATCCAGAAATCGGTAACGAAAGCGGAGAATTCTAGCGCAACACTTATTTGCGACACAAGGCGAACTACATGCTTTCGTCTATGCGAAATAATTGCTGAAATGCTGCTTGCAAGGCGCATGTTCCAGTTTTATACTCTCCGGGTTCCGATACAACCAGTTGCCGCGAGAGTAAAAGCGCCGTCATTTGATTTCACCAGAAGAATCCATGCGCCATGTGAAAGGATGCAAATGAACACAGCGAAGATGAACGATAAAATCGACGAACCGCGAGATATTCGCCGTAAACTTGGTCTGAACCAGCAACAGTTTTGGTCAAGTATCGGTGTGACGCAAAGCGGCGGTTCGCGTTACGAGAGCGGTCGCAGTATGCCGCGGTCGGTGCGTGAGTTGTTGCGCATCGTCCATGTCGAACAGGTCGACATCCAGCGTATCAAGCGCGACGATCTGGATATCGTGGATTTGCTCAAGAGCGAGGATCCCGATCTGTACAAGGCGCTGAAAAAGGCGGTCAAAGCCAGGATAAAAACGGCTGATTACTGATTTGTAATTACCCGAACGCCGAGCGAGGCAATGCTCTGGGCGAACAATGAGAGGCTTTCAGCGCTTTGCGCCGAAAGCCTCGTTGCTTCTGGCTGCCGGGAAGACCTGGCCAGTCCGTAAAGATGCACGCCTTCGATTTGTTTTTTGATCGCGGCGATGAGATCGAGGTAGGCGTCGAACTCCGCCGGATCTGGCGGCGCGTCGTCGATGCGGAACAGGCAGGTCTGAATCCAGGTTGGCGCGCGTTGCGAGCAGGTCGAAACCGCTTGGCGAATCTTGTCGGGCGTCGTATGAATCCCGTTGATGCGTCGGATTCCTTCGGCTGTTCCCCGGTCGATCTTGAACCAGACTTCGCCTCCCAGTTCTCCGACGCGGGCAATTCCTCGTTGTACGCGCGCCTGGCGCATCAAGCTGCCGTTGCTGATCACGCGCAATTTGAGGCGGTCGAGCAGGTCAAACGCCTTGAGTACCTGTCCCGCGATTTCCACGGCGTCGGGAAATTCGCGCGCGCTGGTGGGTTCGCCATTGCCAGAGAATGCCAGGTCGACGAGCTGCCGGTATCCGGCGGGCGCGTTCCGGTCGAGAAAATCTCCGGAAATCGCGTTGCGTAAAAAATCACGCAATTCGGTTTCGAGTCGCGCCAGATCGACTAGCGGCGGCCCACCGCGCGTGAGGCCGGGAACCTGACAATAGATACACGCCCAATTGCAGGCGTTATTCACGTTGAGGTTGATGCCGATCGAGACGCCTCCGGCGCGGCGGGAGAGCACTGGATAAACATAGGTCATTCCGGCGCTGTCGCGGTTGTGGTCGTGAATATCGAGCATGGCGGGCGTCATTCTGAAAGGTCGGGGGTCAGGGTAATCGCCGATGATATAATCGCGCGGATTTTTTCCACGAGTATGCCATGCTTGTCACCCGCCGCCTGGAATTTGACGCCGGCCACCGTATTCCCGATCACCAAAGCCAATGCCGACATCTGCACGGCCACCGCTATGCGCTTGAAGTGACGCTTTCCGGCGAGACCATCCAGAAAACGGGCGCTCCAGCCAACGGCATGGTCATGGATTTTTCCGAAGTCAAGGCGCTGGCGAAGCGTCATTTGGTCGACCTGTGGGATCACGCTTTCCTTGTCTATGCCGGCGACGCGCCGGTGGTCGAATTTCTCGCCACCCTTCCGGGACACAAGACGGTGATCCTCGATTGCGTTCCAACGGTCGAAAATATGGCCGAAAAAGCCTTCCTGATTCTCGACGCGACGTACCGTGATGTCTACGAAAATCACTTGCGACTCGAACGAGTGCGGCTGTATGAGACGCCGAATTGCTGGGCCGACGCGGTGCGCGCGGAAGATTGAGGCGAACGTTCAGGCGGTTTTGACCGTGTGCATCAGATAATTGACGTCGGTGTCGCCGCAAAGACGGTATTGTTTGCTCAACAGATTGCAGGTCAGGCCGATCAGTTCCTCGGGTTCGAGTCCGACGTTTCTGGCCCAGCGCGAGAGTTCCGACGGTTTGATGAAGCGTGCGTAATCGTGCGTCCCCTTGGGCAGTAAATCGAGAATGTATTCGGCACCGATAACGGCGTACAGATACGCTTTTGGGTTGCGGTTGATGGTGGCGAAGAAGACGTGACCGCCGGGTTTGACCAGCGCCGAACACGCCGCGACAATGCTTGCCGGATCGGGAACGTGTTCCAGCATTTCCATGCACGTGACGACATCGAAAGCGCCGGGCGTCTGTTGCGCCAGTTCCTCGGCGGCTATCCGCCGATAGTCGACGGTCTTTCCGCTTTCCAGAAGATGAAGCCTTGCCACACTGAGCGCTTTTTCGGAGAGGTCGATTCCGGTGACATTGGCGCCGTGTTGCGCCAGGCTTTCGGACAGGATGCCGCCGCCGCAACCGATATCCAGCGTCGTTTTGCCGGCCAGTCCGGCCAACCCGTCGATCCAGGCCAGGCGCAAGGGATTGATTTCGTGCAACGGTTTGAATTTGCCTTGCAAATCCCACCAGCAGTGAGCGATCCGGCTGAATTTATCAAGCTCGAAAGGGTCGGCGTTGCGCATGGCGTCCCCGCTGAGAAATAAAAAAGCCCTGCCGGAGCAGGGCTTTTATTGTATCGAACCGGATTACTTCTGGGTACCGATGATTTCGATATCGACGCGGCGGTCAGGCTGCAGACACTGGATGACCTTCGCGCTCTTCGGCCCCTTGCAATCGTTGGCACCGGTCACCGGCTGCTTGTTGCCCTTGCCTTCGGTGTAGACGCGGTTGGTCGGGATACCCTTGCTGACCAGATAGTCCTTGACAGCGGCGGCGCGGCTTTCGGACAGCTTCTGGTTGTAGGCGGCACCACCGATGCGGTCGGCGTGACCCACGGCGATGACGACTTCGATCGCGAGCCGCTGGGACTTGGCGACGACATCGTCAAGCTTGGCCTGGCCTTCGGGGCGCAGGATCGCCTTGTTGAAGTCGAACAACGCATCGGCGGCGATAGTCACCTTCTGGCTGGCCGGGGCGGCAGCCGGGGGCGGGGGAGCGGCAACGACGGGAGCGGCAACCGGCGCCTTCGGCCCGCAGACGTCCGGCGGCAGCAGATCCTTGTCACACCTGCAACCGGCAGGGTCCTTGGCGGCGGCGGCCGGCGTCCAGTAGCTGGTACGCCAGCAGAGACCGAACGGATCGACCACCACTTCCCCACGGCCATCGATGGCATAGACGCGATCAACGGCCTGGGCTTGCGCCAACGCGGCGCACAGACCAAGGGTTACGGCCAACAGGGCCATTACGGAATGCTTTGCTGTTTTATTCATCTCGATTTACCTCATTAGTGTTGAATAGAGCCTGCGGGTTTGCACAAACGGTTCGTTACAACTTTGTCGGAAGACTATAGAGAAACATTTCACGAACAGATTCGATTCTGCCACAAAATTGCCAGATTTTTCAACTCAATCGTGCTGCAACAGAGCAAGGTTCCATTGGCAACACACGCTTTTCCGGCTACCCATACATCCGATACCTGCTCGCGTCCCGCCGAATAAGCGAGGAGCGAGGCGACATCATAACACGGTGCCAACAGTGTGTCATCAGTCTTGATGGCGCAAAAATCCGCCGACTTGCCTTCTTCGATGCTGCCGATTTCCTTGTCCAGACCGAGCGCGCGCGCGCCATTCAGCGTCGCCATGCGCAGCGCGCAATGGGCGCCGATGGCGTCGGCCTGACCGCTGGCGCCCTTGGCCAGCAACGACGCCAGACGCATTTCCTGAAGAATATCCAGACGGTTGTTGCTCGCCGCGCTATCGCTGCCAAGGCCGACGTTCAGGCCGTTTCGGGACATCGAAGCGACCGGCGCGATGCCGCTGGCAAGTTTCAGGTTGGAGCTGGGGCAATGTGCGACGGAGCATCCGTGCTGGATCAGAAGCTGCATTTCGTGATCCTCCAGATGAACGGCATGAGCGCCGATCAAGCCGGGGCCAAGCACGCCGAGACGGCGCAAGCGCTCGATCGGTCGCACCCCGAAAAGTTTCAGGCTGTCCTCGATTTCCTTGCGGGTTTCGTGGAGGTGCAAATGCACCGGAACGTCGCACTGTTCGGCGAGGGTCAGTACCTTCTCGAAGCCACGGTCGCTGACCGTGTAAGGGGCATGCGGGGCCAGACAGAAACTCAGCAGCGGGCTGTCGCGGAACTCGTCGCGGACGGCCATTCCCTTGCTCAGATAGTCGTCAATATCGGTGGCGTAGGCAGTCGGCAGATCCATCGCGATCAAGCCGACCGCTGCCCGGATTCCCAGTGTCCGCGCGGCTTTCACCGTTGCCCGCGGGAAAAAATACATGTCGTTGAAACAGGTGACGCCGCCACGCAGCATTTCGGCGCAGGCCAGCAAGGTTCCGTCATGAACGAACTGCGGCGCTACGTGTTTTGCTTCGGTCGGCCAGATGTGGTCACGCAGCCAGACATCCAAGGGAAGATCGTCCGCAAAGCCCTTCAATAGGGACATTGCGGCGTGCGTGTGCAGGTTGACGAGGCCAGGAATAAGGACATGGTCATGCAGTCGCGCAATTTCGCGGGGGGCAAAGCGAATTTTTTCTTCCGACTGTTGCAAAATTGCAACAATCCGACCTTTGTCGACTGCGACGGCGTGATTTTCAAGGACGATATTGGCCGGTTCGACGGGAATAATCCACTTGGCTTCGATAAGCAGGTCGATCGGATCGGGCATCGCGGGGCTCGCTTGTTCGTGGTGAGTAATACGGCTTTCGGGCGTCACGTAATCTTACTTCGTAACCCGCCGGTTGGGTTCAGCGGCGATCAAAGAATCGGTTTTCGGCGTGCAGCGATTTTTCAATCCGTCCGGTTTTACAGCGCGCGATCCGTCAGGTTGTCATGATCACTCGAAGGATGTGGCAAGGTCGGCCTCCCACGCTTCGCCGCGCCCCGCCAACGGCTTATCGCGTTTGACCGGAGCGCGGTGCCACGCCTTTCCCCTGCTCCGTCATTCCGGCGCAAGCAGGAATCAGGATTTTCAGGTTTTTCCAGTGGCTGTTGGCGCACACAGTCGCCCGGTTTCTTTCACTATTACCCACTGACAAGAACGATATTCGTCAATCCGACACTGCCGCCATCGGACAAGGCCGCCCGCAGCTCTCCCTTGCCAATCGCGTCTTCGAGAATCACCGCCAGCGCGTCGTAACCGCCGTTCGGCGCGGCGGCGGCGTTGGCGATCTGTCCGCACGGCTGATCCGGCGTTGCGGCGGGGTAGATGTGCAGACCGGCGGTAATCGGCGCGGCGGCGCGGCAACGGTAAAAATGGCGTTTGACCTTGCCCAGATAGCGCGCGCGCGCGACGATTTCCTGACCGGGATAGCAGCCTTTGTGAAAACTGACGCCGCCGATCCGGTCGAAATCCGCCATCTGCGGAACGAAGGCTTCGCGCGTGGCTTCGCCGATCCACGGGATTCCCGCCGCGACGTCCAGCCACTGCCAGACTGGCGCGCCCACCGGCGCGGCGATTGCCGCCAACGCTTGCCAGACGCGGATAGCCGCACCATTGGCGGCGGCGACGACGTAGCGCCGCTCGTCCAGGCGAATGACCGAAGCGTCGGCGAATCTGCTTGTGGTCAGCGCGGCGGACGGCGCGTCCAGCCCGGCGTTTTCCAGCGCGGCGGCGGCTTGCGGCCCGGACACGCCGATGATTGCGCAGTCGCCGGAGCGGTTGGCAATCGTCACCTTTGAACGCAGAACGTAAATCCGCAAGCGTTTCAGTACCCATTCCAGCAAGTCGTCCGAAAGCAGCGCCAGGTAATCCGCGTCGCGGCGAAAGAGCGCGAAACTGGCCAGCATCCGTCCCTTGGCCGAGCACCAGGCGGCGTATTGCGCGCCAGTCGCCGCGAGATGATTGACGTCGCTGGTCAATTGATTGTGCAGAAAGTTTCCGGCATCGTCGCCGGAGCACCCGATCAGAGCGAGGTGCGTCAGCGTCGCGGCGACGGTCGCGTCGCGCGCCGCGACGAGTTCAGCCGCGGGATCGCCGAAATCCAGCAACTTGCCATCGTCGATACGCGCGCCCTGGGCGCCGAGATATTCTTGCCAGTCGGCATACATCGTGATTTCCTTGTGTTTTTCCCCGCGCCAGCTTGCGGGAGATGGTGCCGAAGTGCGGGAGAGTGAAAAGCCCCGTTACCAAAGAAAAATCTCCCAAATGCAATCGCCCTGAATGGTATGAGCAGTCAAAGCGGTTTCCAGGATTATTATATCGCCTCCCAAAATCTTCCCCGATACGGTACTGACGACGATGCTTCGATGGCTGATGAAAATGTTGGCGATTGGGTTGACCGGGTTGTTTCTGGCGCTGGCGGCTGGCGGATGGTGCTACTGGAAAGTAACGTCGCCGCTGCGCCTCGCCGGGGAGCGCGTCGAATTTCATGTCGCGCCCGGAAGCGCCATGCGCGTGGCGGCGCGGGATATCGCCGCCGCCGGAATCGACTTCGATCCGTGGCTGCTGGTGGCGCTCGGCAAACTGTTGCAAGCCGAGGGGGCGATCAAGGCCGGCAGTTACGAGATCGGTCGGGGAACCAACCTGCTCGGTCTGCTGCACACGCTGACGCGCGGCGACGTCACGCAGGCCGAAATCATGTTCATCGAAGGCTGGACCTTCCGTCAGCTCCGCGCGCGTCTCGATGCCCATCCTGATATTCGGCACGACAGCCAAAACCTGTCCGACGCGGAGATCATGCGGCGGCTGGGGGTGGAAAAGTTGGCAAGCGCGAACGAGACAGTCGCCGAAGGATGGTTCTTCCCCGATACCTATCTGTTCGCCAAACGCAGCAGCGACATCGAGATTCTGGCGCGCTCACACCGCGCCATGCGCCGCAGCCTGGAGCGCGAATGGGCACGGCGCGCGCCGCAATCGCCGTTAACCACGCCCTATCAGGCGCTGATTCTGGCGTCGATCGTGGAAAAGGAGACTGGCCGCGAAGCCGATCGGTCGCTGGTCGCGGCGGTGTTCCTGAACCGGCTCAAGCGCGGCATGTTGCTGCAATCCGACCCCACGGTCATCTACGGTCTCGGCGAGCGCTTCGACGGCAATTTGCGCAAACGCGACCTCACCGCCGATGCCGACACGCCCTACAACAGCTACGTGCGCGGCGGTCTGCCGCCAACGCCCATCGCCCTGCCCGGTCTGGCCTCGCTGCACGCCGTACTGCATCCCGCGCCGAGTCAGGCGCTCTACTTCGTGGCGCGCGGCGATGGCAGCAGTCATTTTTCCAGTACGCTCGACGAACACAATCGGGCGGTCAATCGCTACCAGCGAAAGCGCTGAATTGAGAGAACCTGAATTTCGTGGAAAATTTATAACGACAAAGTAGTTATTGCTCTGCCGATTACTCACCATTCAGCAATACAGGCCACATCGTGATGCTGAAAGAATGAGCGAATCGATGCTGGAGTTTGACTGATTTCCTGCAATTGTTCATGCACACGCCACTGCAATTTTTCGCCCTTCATGAGGGGTTTTCTGGCGACGCCCGTGCGCTTGGCATAACTCCAGACCAGTTCGTCAGGATTGAGTTCTGGGGCGCAGCCGGGCAGAAAGTGCAAGGTCAGGCGTTCTTGCGTACTCGCGACATACTCCTTCACCACCGTTTTCTTGTGCGCGGGCAAGCTGTCCATCGCCAGATACGCGGCGATACATCAGGTGTTTCAGCAGCTCAACGAACAATTCACCGTTCAGTCCGCCCTCGCAGGCGGCAAACCAGAACGCGCCCTTGGCATTGACCGCCGACGCGGCGCTGATCCTTTGGCGTTGCCAAGGGCGATTGACCACCGGCGTCTGACCACGCGCCGACCACGTCTTGCCATGAACCGCATCGGCTCGAAATCCCGATTCGTCCCAGAAGTAAATAGCGGCGCCTTCCGCTTTCGATTGCCGGGCGATGGCGGGGGGAGATGGCGGGAGGCGATGGCGGGAAAATTTTCGTGCTGCCACCGTTCGATGGCGACCGGGGCGCGTCGATACGCGCGTTGCAGCGGATTTTGTGGCGTCAGATTCAGTTCGGCGAGCACATTCCCGACCGTCGTGACACTTGAACGGATACCAAAACCAAACTTCTGAAGTATCAGTTCGCTAACCGCTTCACGTGTCCATAAGGCAAAATCAAAGCCGTACGGCAACGGGTTCTTGCCATTGACCCAGCGGAATATTTGCGATTTTTGCGCTCGCGTCAGTTTGGGCTGGCGACCACTTCCTTTCCGGGCTGCCAAACAACGAATCCCCCGACCTCGCCCGCTGACCTTGGCCAGCCATTTGTACCCCGTGGTCCGGCACAACCCGTAACTCGCCATCACCGTCTCCATTTTTTTCTCCTTCACGAATCCGCTCTAGCGCCATCAGACGGATCGCTTCCTTCGTCTTCCGATCATGACCGCGTCCGTCTTTCTTCATCACCGTCAGCCCTCACAATAAACCCTAACATTGCAGACCTTATTTCTGGCTTGTGAGTAACAATCAAATGGTTATGACAATGTGTTGTAAACCCTGCTGAAGTCGGGTCTGCTCTTGCATTTTGGGTGTAAGAGATGAAAGATATCTGAATGGTGATAGTCAAAATAATGGTAGAAAAACCGTGGATAAGCCAGATTACGCCGCCGCGCGGCTTGGCTGTCACGTTGGTCTTGCCGCCTTTCCCGCCCTCCCTGTTTTGACCCGTCATTCCAGCTTGCGCGGGAATGACGGATATGTGGATTGACTGACGCCGCTTTTCCCCGATACGCATCCGCGTGCCGGTTTGACGACAAAAAAATCCGGCGCGAGGCCGGA
>JAITNL010000141.1 GCA_031290495.1 Accumulibacter sp. | reverse complement strand
GAACACATGAAAAACTGGAAGGCGGAATCAAACTTGTACTTGAAAACACCCCGCAAAATTATATTGAAAACTGGTTTAAGCATTGCGGATATGTTAGATAATTTTTCTCAAACTGCTATAAATAATGTAATTTTTGTCAAACTGCTATATCTGAAGCTCGAACACGGCATCCCCTCACACGACACCTTTGGGCGCTTGTTTGGTCTGATCGATGCGTTGGAATTCGAGGCGGCCTTCCGGCGTTGGGTGAGCAGCGCAGTGCCGAGACTGGACGCGGAGATCGTCGCCATCGATGGTAAAACCAGCCGGCGCACAGGAAAGGTCGATGCGACCCCGCTGCACTTGGTCAGCGCCTTCGCCGCAGGCTCTGGGACAGCGGGCGACGGCGGAGAAATCCAACGAAAAGACGGCGATTCCGCAGCTCCTCTCGGTGCTCTCGCTCGAAGGCTGCATCGTCACGATCGATGCCATGGGGACGCAGACGAACAACAGATCACCCTGAATCTCATCCGCCTCGATCCCACACAGTGCAAAAGCAGCATCAAAACCCGACGACTGATCGCTGCTTCATCGGATACCTATCGCAATCAATTCCTCGGTATGACATGAACATTCATGCGATTGCCCTGATTGCCCCGTAGACCTTGACTTGTCCCGCCCCGTCCTGTGTATCCTAGCGCCTCGTTCCATTAGCCGCCCATGAAGAAAAATTTTCTCGAATCCGCCCGCCTGATCGTCATCGAAGGCCCCATCGGCGTCGGCAAGACCAGCCTGGCCCGGCGTCTCGCCGGGCATCTGGACGCCGATCTGCTGCTCGAACAGCCCGAGGCGAACCCCTTCCTTGCCCGCTTCTACCAGAACCCCAAACGCTATGCCTTGCAGACGCAACTGTGTTTTCTGTTCCAGCGTCTTGACCAGATGCGCGGCCTGGCCCAGCCGGAGCTGTTCTCGCGTACACTGATCGGCGATTATCTGCTGGAAAAGGAACTGCTGTTCGCCAGACTGACGCTGGAAGACGACGAATACAGTCTCTACCGGCAGATTTACGACCAGGCTTCCAGGCAGGCCGGGTGCGCGCCCGATCTGGTGATTTACCTGCAAGCCAGCCCGGATACCTTGATCTCGCGCGTGCGCAAACGCGGTATTGAAATGGAAAGAAAAATCAGCGACGACTACCTGACCCTGCTCGGCGAACGCTATACCCGCTTCTTTCACGACTACGCGGTCGCGCCGGTGATGGTGGTCAATTCCGAACACCTCAATTTTGTCGACGACCCCGACGATTTCCAGCTCCTGATCCAGCGCATCGAGACCATGCGCGGCCCCCGCGAATACTTCAACCGAGGAAACTGAACCATGTCCGCACCTACCGTCACCCGGCGGCTCACTCATTTTGAATTGATCAAGATGAAGAGCGCCGGCGAGAAAATTGCCATGCTGACCTGTTATGACGCCAGTTTCGCGCAAGCCTGCGATGCCGCCGGCGTCGACGCGATCCTGATTGGCGACTCGCTCGGCAACGTCGTACAGGGACACGAAACGACCTTGCCCGTCACCGTCGAACACATCGCCTACCACACGACCTGCGTCGCGCGCGGTTGCCGCCGTCCGTTGATCATTGCCGACCTGCCTTTCGGCAGCTATCAGGAAAGCCCGCAAGCGGCTTACCGCAACGCAGTGATACTGATGGCCGTCGGCGCGCAGATGGTCAAGATCGAAGGCGGCGTGGAACTGGCCGAAACCACGCGCTTCCTGACCTCACGCGGTATCCCCGTATGCGCTCACATCGGCCTGACGCCGCAGTCAGTGCACCAGTTCGGCGGCTTCCGCGTACAGGGCCGCGACGAAGCGGGCGCGGCGCGGCTTCGGGCCGACGCGCTGGCGCAGCAGGAATCCGGCGCCGCGCTGATCGTGCTGGAAGCCATCCCCGCCGCGCTGGCCGCGGAGACCACCGACAGTCTGGCCATTCCGACCATCGGTATCGGCGCGGGCAAGGACTGTTCCGGCCAGGTGCTGGTGATGCACGACATGCTCGATGTCGCGCCTGGCCGCAAACCGCGCTTCGTGCGTAATTTCATGGCCGGGCAGGATTCGATCACCGGCGCTTTCGCGGCTTATGTCGCGGCGGTCAAGGACGGTAGTTTCCCGGCGGCGGAACATTGTTATTGACAAGAGGGCGGGGTGGCAGACGGCGGCGCTCACAGGCACGTTCGACCGCGGTTTCCAGGTTGAAAACTCGTGCGCGGTTGAACGGTATCGGGCGATAGCGGATAATCCCCGTTCGATCCGACTGAAACCATCCTTTCGCAACAACAATGCTCCATTATCTGTTCATCGTCATCGGCGCCGTGCTGGTCAATAATGTCGTGCTGGTGCGGATTCTCGGCCTGTGCCCTTTCATGGGGGTTTCCAAGAAGCTGGATACGGCCTTCGGCATGGGCGCGGCAACGACTTTTGTACTGACCGCCGCTGCCGGCGCGAGCTACGTGATCGATCATCTGTTGCTGACGCCGTTCGGGCTGGAGTATCTGCGCACCATTTCGTTCATCGTCACCATCGCCGCCATCGTGCAATTGACCGAGATGGTCATCCAGAAGTCGAGTCCGGTGCTGCACCGGGTGCTGGGCATCTACTTGCCGCTGATTACCACCAATTGCGCGGTGCTCGGCGTGCCGCTGCTGAACGTCGCCAATGGCTTCAATTTTCTGGAATCGCTGCTTTTCGGCGCGGCCAACGCGATCGGGTTTTCGCTGGTGCTGGTGCTTTTCGCGGGTATCCGCGAGCGCATCGAAGGCGCCGACGTGCCGACGCCTTTTCGCGGCGTGTCGATCGCGCTGATTACCGCCGGTCTGATGAGCCTCGCGTTCATGGGCTTTGCCGGACTCGACAAGTATCAGTGATGCTGACCGCGATTCTCATCATGGCGTTTGGCGCCGTCATCATCGGCGCGGCGCTCGGCTACGCTTCGGTCCGCTTCAAGGTCGAGGAGAACCCGTTGGTCGAGAAGATTGAGGCTATCCTGCCGCAAACCCAGTGCGGCCAGTGCGGTTATCCGGGCTGCAAACCTTACGCCGAAGCCATCGCCGAGGGCGAGGCGGAGATCAACCGCTGTCCACCCGGCGGTCAGGAAGGCGTCGCCAAGCTGGCCGATCTGCTCGGGCGCGAGATCCAGCCGCTTGACGCCGAGGAACGGCCCAGGCAGGTCGCCGTCATCGACGAGCCGTGGTGCATCGGCTGTACGCTGTGCATCCAGGCGTGCCCGGTCGACGCCATCGTCGGCGCGGCCAGGCAGATGCACACCGTGGCCGCCGCGCTGTGTACCGGCTGCGAATTGTGCGTGAAGCCCTGCCCGGTCGAGTGCATCCGCATGGAGCTTATCCACGAGAAGATCGATAGCTGGAAATGGAAATACCCGGTCTTTGAAATGACTTCCGTCAGGCGCGCGGCTTGAGCACGGCATGAGCACCAAAGCGATTTCCCGATTCAAGGGCGGCGTCGAGCCGCCGACGCACAAGGCGCTGTCGGCGCAAGCGCCGATTGCCGCCGCGCCGCTGCCCTCGATCCTGATCGTGCCATTGCATCAGGGCATTGGTGGGTATCCGCGACCGCTGGTGCGCGCCGGCGACTACGTGCGCAAGGGCCAGCGTATCGGCGCGGCGGACAAATGGGTGTCATCGGCGGCGCACGCGCCGACCTCTGGCACCGTGCTGGCCGTCGAGGAGCACATCGCCGCGCATCCGTCGGGGCTGACAACCTTGGCGGTGGTCATCGCGCCGGACGGGAAGGATGAATGGATCGAACGCCAGCCGCTCGATCCGGCCAGCCTGCCGCCGGAGCGCGTGCGCGAGAGGCTGCGCGACGCCGGCGTCGTCGGCCTGGGCGGCGCGGTCTTTCCCAGCCATGTCAAGACCGAGGCGGCCCAGGCGATTGCGATGGAAGAACTGGTCATCAACGGCGCCGAATGCGAGCCGTTCATGACCTGCGATGACCGGCTGATGCGCGAACGCGCCGAGGACATCGCGCGCGGCGCGGCGCTCTTCCGCGACCTGCTGCGCGCCAGGCGCGTGTTGATCGGCATCGAGGACAACAAACCGCAGGCAATCGCCGCCATGCGCGCGGGCGTCCAGGCCGCCGGCGAAAGCTTCGCGGTCGTTGCGGTGCCGACGCGCTATCCGGCCGGCGGCGCGAAACTGTTGATTCACGCGCTGACCGGCAAGGAAATCCCGGCCAACCGACGTTCGCCGGAAATGGGGGTGCAGTGCTTCAACGTCGCCACCGCCTACACCGCCTGGCGCGCCGCCGCTTTCGGCGAGCCGGTGCTGTCGCGCGTCGTCACGCTGACCGGCAACGTCGAGCAGGCGGGCAATTGGGAAATCCTGCTCGGCACGCCGCTCAAGGAAATCCTGCCGCTGGCGCGTCCCAGAGCGGACACCAACCGCTACCTCATGGGCGGCCCGATGATGGGCTTCGACCTGCCGAGCCTCGAAGCGCCGGTCGTCAAGGCGACCAACTGCGTGATCGCCGGTTCGCCCGCCTTGTTCCCGCCGCCCGCGCCAGAGATGCCGTGCATCCGCTGCGGCGCCTGCGCGCAGGCGTGTCCGCACGAACTCCAGCCGTTCGAGCTGTACTGGTTCGCGCGCGCCCGGAATTTCGGCAAGACGCAGGAATACCAACTGTTCGACTGCATCGAATGCGGTTGCTGCGCTTACGTCTGCCCGTCGCGCATCCCGCTGGTGCAGTATTTCCGTTTCGCCAAAAGTGAAATCTGGTCGCGCGAACGCGACAAGGCCAACGCCGACGCGGCCAAAGCGCGTTTCGAGTGGCGCAACGCGCGCGAGGAACGCGAAAAAGCCGAAAAGGCCGAACGCCTGGCGCGGGCTTTGGTCAAGGTAACGCCGAAAGTCGCGTCCGCTGACGCGGCGGTGTCCACCGACGCCGAAGCGGCAAAGAAAGCCGCCATCGCCGCCGCGATGGAACGCTCCCGCGCGCAGCGGGAAAGCGTCCAGCCGGGGAACACCGAGCAACTCACCGACGCCCAGCGTCGGGAAATCGCCGAGATCGACCAGCGTCGGGCGGTAAACGTGTCGGACGCGCAGAGCGCGGAAACACAGGGGGAGCAAAATGAAGTTTTGTAGGCTAATGGAATGGACTCCTCCTGTCCCGAACGGCATCGTGATGTGCCAGACTGGAGGTTTTGATAAACCAGACAAAGGAAGGAGAAGTCCGAGATGAAGATTACACGAATTGGTT
>JAITNL010000047.1 GCA_031290495.1 Accumulibacter sp. | reverse complement strand
TCATTGTGCTTTACTGTGCTCTGCGATCAGATGGCGGCCAGCGCGTGTCGCATCCCGGACGATTCGAAGCGGTACCATGTTTTCAGTGTATCCATCGGGGTTTTGCTCTTCAGGGCGGCCTGTGGCAGGTGCTTCTTGTCGACCCAAAGAAAAAAGCCAGCGAACGCTGGCCTAACTCATTGATTATTTGGCTCCCCGACCTGGGCTCGAACCAGGGACCTACGGATTAACAGTCCGGCGCTCTACCAACTGAGCTATCGGGGAATGGTAAAGGGCGAATTTTAGACATTAATCCCCACTTCGTCAAGGTTTTTGCCAACAAAATGGACCCCAATCTGATTTACGAAAAAACCGCGTCAGGTGAAAGCGCGATTCAACAGCGAAGCCGCGCCATCCAGCGCAACGTCAGGATGGTTCTCATTTTGGTCGACGGACACTCGTCGGTGGCCGATTTGACCCGCAAGATAGGCGATCCGCAACTGACCGAAAATGCCCTGAGTGAACTGGGAAAAGCCAAATTCATTGAGCTGAAGGAAGATTCGCTGGTGTCGGAAAGCCGTGATGTCGCCGAGGAAATCAGGTCTTCCGCGGTAGAAAAGGTGACGCATGGTGGAAGACGCGCGTCGGGCGAGTCGAAGAACAGGTCATCGAACACGCCGATTTACTCGCACGCGATAATCGATGAAAATGATGACGTCGGCACGGATGAGCTGGAGTCCATGACCTCCCGTTTTTCAGCGCTTCCGGCCTATCTGGAGAAGCTCGAAAAAACCAGGTTTGCCGCCAATCCGCGTCATGAAACCAGAAAACACCAGGAACATGAAAAAAAGGAGACTCCCGTGATTGCCCAACCTTCTTTGCTGACGCGCTTGAAGTTCTGGCGGGCCAAGGCGCGGCGCGCGCCCGACGACAAGTACGCCAAGCTGAAACCCGTCCACTACCCGGTGACCGAGGGAAAAAGCTGGCTGGCCATATTCGTTTTCGGTCTTTTGGGCGCGCTTGTCCTGGTTTGTCTGGTGCTGTGGCTGTTTCCTTTCAGCATCTTCATTCCCTACTTTGAAACCGCGTTTTCCGCCGCCGCCGGACGACCGGTCAGCATCCAGGAAGTGCGCGTTGCGGTCCATCCGGAAGCTGGACTGGCGCTGGGCGGCGTCCAGATCGGACAAGGCGAAGATGCCATCCGGATCCGTGAAATCAGTCTGCAACCCGACCTGGGAACCCTGTTCTCCACCCCCAAAGGTTGGCGCCGGGCGATCGTTAATGGTACGGAACTTCAGATTGAGCGCGTTGCCAGGATGCCGTCCATTTTTGCCTCACTTTCCGACCCGAACAAATCTCCGAAAATCGGCGTCATCCGGTTCAGGGATACGGACATCTCGTTCAGCGGGCTGGTCATGAAGAACGCGGAAGCTGAAATCCAGCGCGACGCGGGCGGTGCCATGCAAGCCCTGACGGCGCGCTCGGCGGACAAAAGCCTGACCTTGGTGGCCAAACCAACGGCCAGCGGAACCGATCTTACGGTCGAAGCCTTTTCCTGGAACCCCGGCGACGGTTCCGATTTCATTTTCGATTCATTGAATTTCAAAGGCCGCCTGGAAAGAGACGCGCTGATAATTTCCAGCGTGGAGATGCGCATTTTTGACGGTCTCATCCAGGGTGACGCGATCATCAACGCGGGCGGCGCGCAACCGAACCTGTTCGGAGTCATCGTTTTTGAGCGGATCAACGCGTCCAGGCTGGGAGCGGCGTTGGGGATCGGCAGAAAACTGGAAGGCAGCGCTTCGGGAAACCTGCGGTTTTCGGCGATTTCCGAAACCTGGCCGATGATATTCTCCGCGCTCACTGGTGAAGGGCAATTCAGTATTCAGCGTGGCAGCTTTTATGGAATCGATCTCGCGGAAGCGGCGCGCCGGGTTTCCGAAACTCCCGTGCAGGGCGGGACAACCGCTTTCGAGCAGATGTCCGGCCTGGTACGGCTGACTCCGGGAATCAACCGGTTTTACGATCTGAATATCGCGTCTGGATTGATGCAGTCAACGGGACAGGCAGACATCGCCAGGGACGGACGTTTGACTGGGCGGCTGTCGCTGCAGATGCGCGGAAGCGTGAATCAAACCCATGTGCCGGTGCTGATTTCGGGGACGCTCGCCGCTCCGGCGGTGCAGGCGACGAGGCGCTGACACGGTTGAACGGTGCTGATTCAGGGCAGTTTGCCGGCGGCGATCATGCGGTTGAACAGGATATAGGGCGAAATCCAGATGACAATGTCGTCAAATTCGCTGCCGGTTACGCTGCTCGGTACGTGAGAGACAAAATTGTTACTGGCGTTCCGGTTCGATATTTCATCCGCCCCGACGGGCGCTGGATTGGTTCCGCCCAAGGCATTGAAGGCGCCAGCTCCGTTCTTGCCGTGCGAGACGACCACGGCGGGCAGATTGCTGGCGATGGCCACGGTACATACCGAATCCTCGCAAACTTTCAATGCGGCAGCTGTGCCAAGCACAAAGCCGGCCCCCCTGTTGGAATACTCTTTCACGACCCTGTAACTGAAGCGATTGCCCCAGGCATCTTCATGCCCGACGCCAATATCCGTCCACGGCAAGCGGCCTTGTTGATCGACACAGGTATTATCTCCCGCCCGGTTTTCGAATCCGTCGCCGGTCGTGTCCGGACAGGGCAGGTGGGGTCTCCCATCGGCGGCCTGATGACTCGCGGCGTATCCCATGAGCGCCTCGCCGATGTCCGCTAATTGCCTTTGCGTTTCACGAACGTTTTGCAAATCCTTTTGCGCCGAAAGCGGCCCCAGCATCATCCCTGTCAGCAAGGCGACGATGACGAGCACAATGGTCAATTCGACAAGCGTGAAACCATTGGCATTTGAACCGGATAAAAACTGTTTCATCATTCGGCCCTAAGTTGATCGTTGCTGCCTGCGCCAGGGGTTACAAAATCAGGATTACCCGACCAGCCGTCGGTGTTGCCTGAATCTTCGAGATAGTCCGAAAGTAATAGCGACTGGCGGTTCTGTCCATTGCGGGCGGTACCGGGGGCGATGAGTACATAGCTTTTTGGTTTCCCATCGACGTTCAGGGAGGTCGGGCAAGCAACGCCATTGTCATTGATGGCGTAAATCATGACGCGGCCCCAGCCATTTTGCGGAAACCAGGAGGCGACGTAAGGCGCGAGGAGGTCTTCCGGCAGACGGCCATAACATGTACCGCTGGCGCTGGCGCATTCTGGAGTGGTTGATTGCACCTTGTTTATGGGGGAGGTGCAGTTGTCCCCATTGGCAGGCGCCGGATTGGGGTAGCTTCCATTCTCGGCGAAATAACTTTTCAGCGCGTTTTGCGCTTCGTTCAAAGCGCGTTTCTCAAGGGCCGCGATGAGTTCCCGCGCGCTGATGCCGATAACCAGGTCATTGACGACAGGATTGCCGCTCGAATCACTGACCGGCCCCATGATGAACGGCCCCGCGGCCTTGGCGTTATTTTTCCCATTGAATGCGTCGAGATAGCTTGAAGCCGCGTCGGGCAGCGCCACCCTGTCCTGTCCCGATAAAGGCGGTCCGGGGGCGAAAACGATAGCGGCCAATTCTTCTCCATTGGGCGTTAACAAGGTGCTCCCATTCGCGGCGTACAGCAGAAGAGAGCCTTCGGCATCGCTGTTGACCGCGGCTTTGGTGTTCTGGGTTGGATTACGGAAATGGTCGCTGACGGCGTACCACAGCGTTTCCCCGTGCGCGTCGTAAAGCTGTTCCATGCCAAGCGACTTCCAGGGCAAGCGCCCGATGGACGTCTCGCCGCCGCTGGAACAGCTCCCCGAAGCGTTGCCGGAGTTGGCGTTGCCGAAGAAATTCTTGTCCGGGCATGGCAGCGTCCCCGGACGACGAAGGCTGGCCGTACCTGTATCGCCTTGCACGACGGACCAGGCAATGAGCGCCTGTTTGGCTTGTGCCAAGGCTTTGAGCGTTTTTTGCTGCCGTTCGATCTGCGGATTGCCTTGGGCGAGCGAGGCGATCAGTACAGCGCTGAAGGCGAGCACCATCGCCAGCAGCATGACCAGCAGCGCGGCGCCTTTGCTCCCACCGGGATATGCAATCAGCCGGTTCATTGGAGGGGCGCGGTTTTGATGTAAATCCGCCATCCGCCAGACCGGCCGACCGTCTCGCCGGTATCCGGTTTGACCGTGTCGATTAAAAGCGGCGGTGTCATTTCATTTAAGTGACGACATCGTTGATGAACAGGATTTTCCCGCGAAGTACGCCACGCGCCATGTCACATTCGGCGGTGCCTTCATGATTCTTGTACTTCAGGGTATCCATCCATTTAATCCTCACTCTGAAGGCTCGCAGACGCGCGACCACATCCGCAATACATTCCTTATCAACGTCGGGCGACGGGTGCGGCGCGTGACAGATAATCAAGGCGTCGGTTTTCTTATGGTAAAACTTACGGCGTGACCCGCTGCTTGTCAGCATGACGTACTACAAGCCTTCGAGTGCGCTTTGCAAGTGTGCGCTTTGCAAGTCCGCCCACTTGATATCCACAGGTGTCGGCGTCTGACATGGACTGGCCAGTAACTTCTGTTACCTTGACATGAGACTACCTCATAAGCTGCGCTATTGGCAACTGTTTTTTGGTTGCTCATTAAAAATGATGGAGGAGGCAGTGTCATTTACGGATCGTTGTCTTCTCCCTGGAATTGGAAAATTTTCCACGGCGACACGGGGAACGCGGGGAAAAACATGAAAACGCGCGTAGATACCACGCCGTCCGCCGGTTTGGAAAAATTTTACGGCGCGGCGCGAATTTTATTGCATAACCCTTTACAGGCGTAAAAAATAAGCGTAGAAAGTCAATTTCATTCAACAACCAAACAGCGTTATTTCAGGCAATGCTTAAATTTTTTAACGTCAGCAAAACTGTCCCGGTTTTGCAACTTTTTTGAGGAAAAAACCATGAATACGCATATTTTTCTTGACATTTCAGAAAATCCGCATACAATAATTAGCAAGCAAGCAAGCAAGCAAGCAAGCAAGCAAGCAAGCAAGCAAGCAAG
>JAITNL010000113.1 GCA_031290495.1 Accumulibacter sp. | reverse complement strand
CACGATCGGAAACGCGCCCATGAATATTTTTCCGATGACCGGCTCTTCACGAACGCTGGGAATATCCGGGTCTTCGAGGTCGCCCTTCAGCAAGTCGTGCCGATAGAACATCAGGTTGTAGCCCATCACCTTGATGTCCGGCGGCAGACGGTCAATCGCTCTGGCATAGAGGGTGTCGAGCGCGAAATAGCCGCCTGTGGTCAGCGCCGCAAGAAAGGCCAGTCCGGTCAAGACATGGCGGAAACGGAACGCCGGATTGCGGAACAACGCCCAGGTCATGCCGAACGACGCCAGGAGTTTGCCGCGCTGCGAAAGCGCCTCGGCCTCTTCGGGGGAGGTCAGAGAATCGCTGATGCTGTTCAGCAGATCCACGTTGTAGCGGTATTCGCACAGCACCAGAAGCGCCATCACCAGCAACATGATCGGCGTCATGAAACGCGTCTTCGCCCGGTTGAGCTTATCCAGAACCGCTCTCATCGCACGGCCCCTGACTCAACGCCCGCCGCGCGATCCGGGGCGGGGGAAGGACTGATGCGCAGACGCTCAGGCACACGTCCGGGCGGAGCGGATGAGGTAGCGGATGCGGAAGAAGATGGCGCCCGGCCAGTCAGGCGCGACAACGGGAACAAGCCCGGATTTATGACACGATCATTGCGGGGTGGGGGAGGCTATACGTCATAGGGTGGGTACGGAAAACCGCGGGCGCGATGAAACATTCGGAGTCATGCGGACAAACAGGCGCGTGTTCTATCAACGGCAAACAGGAAAGCGCAAACGGTTTTGCGTAATCTCCCATTTTTCGCCAGCGCGCGAGAGGGGGGGGGAATGCGTTTTCAAGTTGAATGCGACCGCCGGCATCGACGATGGCGATGAACGACGCCTTGCCCATGACGCACGTCAACATCATGTGGTCGACCACCTTGCCTTTCCATTTTTTACGGTACGTTCATTTTCCGCGCCGAACCCGATGAAAAACGCGCGATCTCATTTTCACCGCAATCCAAGTACGTCCTGCATGTCGAACAGTCCGTTTGCCTTGCCCGCCAGGAATCGCGCCGCACGGAGCGCGCCCAGCGCGTAGGGCATGCGGCTTCCCGCCTTGTGGCCGATTTCGATGCGCTCGCCGATGCCGCAGTACATCACGGTATGGTCGCCGACGATGTCGCCGCCGCGAATCGCGGCGAAGCCGATGGTCGATGGATCGCGCTCGCCGGTTACGCCTTCGCGGCCATGGACGGCGCATTGCCTGAGATCGCGCCCCAGCGCGCCGGCGACGACCTCGCCCATGCGCAAGGCCGTGCCCGAGGGCGCGTCGACCTTGAGACGGTGGTGCGCTTCGACGATTTCGATGTCGTAGCCTTGCGCGAGGATGCGCGATGCCGTGTCGAGCAGCTTGAAGACCACATTGACGCCGACGCTCATGTTGGGCGCGAAAACCACCGGAATTTCCCGCGCCGCGTCGGCCACGGTCTGCTTGCCAGCGTCGTCCAGCCCTGTCGTGCCGATCACCGCGGCGACTTGGTGCCGCCGGCAGATCGCCAGATGATCGAGCGCCCCCTGCGGACGCGTGAAATCGATCAGACAGTCGGCCTGGGCGATTCCAGCCTCGGCGTCCGGCGTGACCCGAAGCTCGCACGGCATACCGGCCAGTTCCCCGACGGCTTTGCCGATCAGCGGACTGCCGGGCAGATCGATGGCCGCCGCCAGTGCGACCGTGTCGTCCTTCAGCACCGCCTCGATGACCATCCGCCCCATCCGTCCGGTGGCGCCAACGACCGCGATTTTCAGCGTATTCATCGTAAAACCAACTCCGGTTTGAAACCCAGCCCTTCAGGGCGACCGTTTTGGGAGGGGGGCAAACCTCTTCCAAAACACGTTAGACCGACAGGCCTAAAGGCCTGTCGCTAATTTTTACTCTCAGAACCCCAAACTTTCCGTCATTCTTCCGAAAAAACCCTTTTCTTCAATCGGCGGCGCTGCCGTTCCTTCCGGCACCGACCCCAGGTCGATTTCGCGCATCCGGTTGTCCGGCACAGTCGACGCGTCCCCGGATTGCATGGCGGCCACGTCGCCTCCGACACGCACCAGCCGGTCATCGTCGTCAAAGAAAGTCGAAAATTGGCGTAATTCGACTTCTCCCGTGCTTCCCTTCTGCAAGCGGTAAACGTAGTCCCAGCGGTTGCCGTGGAACATATCCGTCAACACCGGCGTACCGAGAATGAAACGCACCTGATCCCTGGACAGGCCGGGCCTGAGCTGCGCCACCATGTCCTGCGTCAGGACGTTTCCCTGTTGAATGTCGATCTTGTACTCGCGGATGGGGCGCGGAACCCAGGAACACGCGCCAAGCATGGCAACGAGAAAAACGATCATCGCAATCCGACTACCCTTCATGCCTCAAACGCTCCCCGGTAAAAAATATTTGCGGAATGGCATTAAACTACCGTCCCGAACCAGAATTTCAAGCGCCGTATCATAACCGAAAGAACGCCTCCTTACTTCCTGACAGCCATGAACAAATCCAGCGAACTCAAGAACATCGGACTCAAGGTGACTTTTCCGCGCATGAAAATCCTCGAGATGTTCGACAAGGCGGAAGGGAAACACCTCACCGCCGACGATGTTTACCGTCTGCTGCTGGGCGACAACATGGATATTGGTCTGGCCACGGTCTATCGCGCGCTGACCCAGTTCGAGCAGGCCGGTCTGCTCGAACGGCATCATTTTGAATCGGGCAAGGCCGTGTTTGAACGCAAGGCGATACAGCACCATGACCATCTCGTATGTATCCACTGCGGCCATGTGGAGGAGTTTCACGACGAGGAAATCGAACGCCGCCAAAAACGCGTCGCCAAGGAGCGCGGCTTCACGATCCAGGCGCACACGATGTGCCTCTACGTCGAATGTACCCGTCCGGACTGCCCGAACAGGGACAAGCAGACGATACCGGCGGCGGTGGACGAACAAACAGCGTCTGGCGAATAGTCCGGCGCGCCTGGTCAAACGCTTTGCGGCTTAACCGAAGCCCAGCATTTCCCGCGCGTGCTGGCGCGTGATCGCGGTGATTTCAACGCCGCCCAGCATCCGCGCGATCTCCTCGACGCGCCCGGATTCGTCCAGCGCGGCGACGCGGCTCAATGAAGCGCCGTTCTGGCTGTTCCTGGATACCTGCCACTGCCAGTTGGCGCGCGCCGCGACCTGCGGCAGGTGCGTCACGCACAATACTTGCCGCTCGCTGCCCAGTTCGCGCAGCAAACGTCCGACGACCTCGGCGACGCCGCCGCCGATGCCGACGTCGACTTCGTCGAAAATCAGCGTCGGAACACTGGCCGCCTGGCTGGTCACCACCTGGATCGCCAGACTGACGCGCGACAGTTCGCCGCCCGAAGCCACTTTTGCCAAAGGCCGCGATTCGTTCCCGGACAGACCGGCGATGTGAAATTCGATCTGTTCCAGCCCGAACGCTCCGCCTTCCGCGACCGGCGTCAGGACGATCTCGAAGCGACCGCTGCCCAGCGCCAATTGCCGCATCACCCGACTGACTTCGGCGCCAAGCTGTTTCGCCGCCTTGGCGCGCGCCGCGGAGAGTTTGCGCGCCAACGTTTCATACGCTTGGCGCGTTTCTCTGGCGCCCGTCTCCAGCGCCGCCGTGTCCGCCGCCTCGTTCAGCGCCGCCAGGCGTTCCCGCCAGCCTTCGAGCAATCCGGGCAATTCCTCGGGACGCGCGCGATATTTGCGCGCGCAAGCCAGAACCGCCTCGATGCGCTGTTCAACCTCGCTCAAGCGCCCCGGATCGAGTTCCAGACGATCGGCGTAACGATGCAACGCGGAAATTGCCTCGGCCAGTTCAGCCGCCGCCGATTGCAATAGCGTGGTTATTTCGGCGAGCGCCGGATCGAACTCAGCCAAGTCGTCCAGCCGCGTCCGGGCCGCGTCGAGCCGCGCCGCGCACGAAATGTCGTCCTCGGTCAGCGCGGCCAGTGAAAAACGCGCGCCGTCGACCAGGCTTGCCGTGTGTGAAAGCCGCTGGTGTTCGGCGTCGAGGCTGGCCCATTCCGCGACGGAAAAGCCCAGCGTTTCGAGTTCGCGCGTTTGCCATGTGAGTTGTTCGCGTTCCCGCGCCAGCGACTCCGCGCCAGCCAGGGCGGACTCCAGCCGGTTTTTTGCCTCGCGCGACTGACGCCAGGCCGCCGCTGCCTGCGCCGCCAGTTCGGACAGGCGCGCGTGCGCGTCGAGCAGCAGACGCTGATCCGCCGCGCGCAGCAGCGACTGGTGCGCGTGCTGGCCGTGAATATCGACCAGCCATTCGGAAACCTCGCGCACTTGGTGAACGGTCACCGGCGATCCGTTGAGATAGGCGCGGGAACGCCCGTTCGCGTCGAGTACGCGGCGCAGCAGCAGCCCGTCGCCGCCGTCCAGATCGTTGTCGCGCAGCCAGACTGAGACTGATGACGCGGCAGACGCGGCGGATGCGTCGTCCAGCGCGAACTCGGCCGAGACTTCGGCGCGCTCGCAACCAGCGCGGATCACCCCGGCGTCGGTCCGTTCGCCCAGCACGAAAGCCAGGGCGTCGACGAGGATCGACTTGCCCGCGCCGGTCTCGCCGGTCAGCGTGCCGAACCCGGCCGCAAATTCGAGTTCCAGCCGGTCGACCAGGACAAAATCGCGGATTGTCAGACGTTGCAGCATGTCAGTGGGGCGCCGGCTGCCGGTTCCAGTGCAGCTTTTTGTGCAGCATGGCGAAATAACTGTAACCTGGCGGATGCAGAAAATACACGGAATCCTCCGAACGCCGGATGTATATCGTATCGCCCGGCTTCATGTCGAAAGTCACCTGACCGTCGAAATGCACCCGCGAATCGTCGGCGCGCACGATGCGGATTTTGATCGTGTTGCGGTCGCCGATCAGCACCGGCCGATTGGTCAGCGAATGCGGGCAAAGCGGCACCAGCACGATGCCGGAGACCTGCGGATGCAGGATGGGGCCGTTGGCGGAAAGCGAGTACGCCGTCGACCCGGTCGGCGTCGATACGATCACTCCGTCCGAGCGCAGGTTGTAAAGAAATTCGTCGTCGACGTACAGATCGAAGTCGATCAGGCGGCCAATGGCGCCCTTGTCGACCACGACCTCGTTGAGCGCCAGATTGGAGGCGATGACCTGGCCGTCGCGCACGATTTCCCCGGCCAGCAGCATCCGGCTCTCGGCGGTGAATTTGCCGGACAGCAAATCGTCCACGCAGGTCAGCATGTCGGTCTGGGCGATGTCGGTCATGAACCCCAAACGCCCCTGGTTGACGCCGACCAGCGGCACGCGATAACGCGCCAGATGACGCGCCGCGTTGAGCATCGTTCCGTCGCCGCCCAACACGATCGCGGCGTCGGCGCGCGCGCCGATTTCTACGTACCCGCACGGCGTCCAGACCTGCCGCTCGGCGTCTGTATCGGGCAAACTCGCGGACAAGCCCGCAGTGGCGTCCTCGACCAGCACCGCGACCCCGCGATCGTGGAAATTTTTCGCCAGCAAGGACAGCGATTCCACGATTTCGCGGCTTTGATATTTGCCGATCAGCGCAATCGTGCGCAAAGGAAACCGGCCATGCGGGCCGGAGGAAGAATGGGAGAACGTCATGGGCGAAATTAAACCACAAATCCCAAACCGCAATCACATTCATTCGCCGGATTCGGCCATCGCATGGGACCGAGAGCGGCGCTGTCGCGGCGACGGCAATCATTCCGTGGTTATTGCGTTTATACTGACGAGCGAAAATTTCTGCCGCCGTGGTGTAACGCATTCCTTGTGAAATATCTTGTGACCACCTCTCAAATCATCTCGGCTGTCGAGCCATTGCAGATACGGAGTTCCGGTTGGGGGGGGGGGGGGGGGGGGCGGGGGGGGGGGGGCGGGGGGGGGGGGGGGGGGGGGGGGGGGGGGGGGGGGGGGGGGGGGGGGGGGGGGGGGGGGGGGGG
>JAITNL010000068.1 GCA_031290495.1 Accumulibacter sp. | reverse complement strand
GGCGATGTCGATACCGAGATGAAAAGACGTCATGTGAATACTCCTGAGTTGGGTTCTGAAAAAGACAGCAACAACGGGCTTCCGAAAGATCTGCCTTGTGAATGCGGGCTGCCGACTTGGCCTGTCTCAAGAAAATCTACTTCCTTGAGACGGAAACATCATACGAGGGGCGGATGATGTGGTACGCAATGGCGCTTATTTATTCCGTGCTTCCAAAACCGCCTGACGGATGACATCCAATACGCTCTCCGTCTTGCCAAGAATGTCATCATTCCGGAAACGCAACAGATCAAACCCTTGATGGCGCAGCCACGCATCCCTTACGGCGTCACGTATCGATTCGTTATGTTGTCCGCCATCGGCATCGATTATTAATCGCGCGCCATAATGAACAAAATCAACAATATGATGTCCGACAGGTTGCTGTCGGCGAAATTTTTCGCCATCGAACGCCGGTTCCGTAAAAGATAATTGTCTCGCCGCATCTTCCCCCGGCCATCGCAAAGTGATATACATTCGCGTTTCCCTGACAACCGGCAATAACATCATGACCCCACTGGAAAAACCCGTCGTTTTCGGCACCGAGGACATCCTTGTCAGTCTGTGCGATTCGATCACCAAGGTGTTGGCCCTGGCGACGCAGAGCCAGATTCACTATTCGGGGATGGTACAGCGCATCGGCAAGACCTGCCTCAAACCCGACATCGGCTGTTTCGTCCTGTTCGACGGCGGGTTTTCCGGGTTGGTGATCATCAATTTCTCGGCCCCGGCGGCGATGGAACTCTACGAGCGCTACATGTTGAGCATGGGAATCCCGAAAGACGGGCTGGCCAGCTCCTTCACCTCGGACGAAGTCGCCAACGTCATGGGCGAATTGATGAATCAGATCGTCGGCGATTTCACCAGCAAGATCGGTCGCGAATTGCAAACGCACATTACCCAGAACCAGCCGAAAATGCTGGTCATCAACCGTCAGGTCATCCTCAGTGTCGACGCCAACCTCGACCAGCCGGAAGCGCGGCGGGTCACTTTCTACACCGGAAACAACAACATTTTTTACCTGGAACTGGCAATCGACCGCACCGAGTTCATCAAGCTCCACGATTTCGAGCCGAACGAAGCACCCGATCCGGACGAGTTGATCGCGCAAGCCAACGGCGGAACCGGAACCTCGCCGCCGCCGATGCCGCCCGCCGCGGACGACGACGATAACGACGCGCTGCTCAGATCGTTCGGCATGTAGCCGCGAGTTACTCATTTCAACCCGTTTCGATTTTTCCCGTTTCCGCCATGACACTAAAATATCGGATAGTACCAGTCACTCCTTTTGAGCAGAATTGCACACTCCTCTGGTGCGACGAAACAATGCGCGCCGCCGTGGTCGACCCGGGAGGCGACATTCCCCGTATTCTGGAGGCGGTCAAAAAATACGCGCTCGATGTGGAGCGGATTCTCGTCACGCACGGCCATATCGATCATGCCGGCGGCGCCGCCGAACTGGCCGAGCGCTTATCGGTGCCGGTCGAAGGTCCACACCAGGAAGACCGTTTCTGGATCGACGGAATGCCGCAGCAGGCGCTGAGTTTCGGTTTCCCCGGCGTCCGCTCCTTTACGCCGGATCGCTGGCTGGAACAAGGCGACAGCGTCCGTTTCGGGCAGGTCGAAATGCAGGTACTGCATTGCCCCGGCCACACGCCGGGACACGTCGCCTTTTTCAGCGACGCCGCCCGTCTGGCGGTGGTCGGCGACGTGCTGTTCCGGGGTTCAGTCGGGCGCACGGATTTCCCCAAAGGCGACTTCGATACGCTGATGACGTCGATCCGGCAGAAACTCTGGCCGCTCGGCGACGATGTCGCGTTCATTTCTGGCCACGGGCCGATGTCGACTTTTGGCGAAGAGCGCCTCAGCAACCCGTTCTGTAGTGATTTGTCCTGAAAGCGGCCGCCCGCGAACGTATCGACTGCTGATCGGTTTGACGTTTACGCGAGTCGCCAGCTAGATTTTCGGACTGAGTATCGGGCGCGATGAATCGCTTCCCCACAATCCGAACCACGAATCGATACGCATAAACACGAATAAACAGGGCGCTGGAATTGTGCCTCCACAACCTGTTTATTCGTGTTCATGCGCGATACGGATTTACAAAACAAGACCCCGTATCGGACGCCATCGCAAAGCGCCCGATACGGTGAATGTTTATTTTGCTTTTGCTTTTTTGGGTTTCAGCGAAGCGTTGATCTTCTTCAACCAGGCGTCGCCGTTCTTGGCGACATACCCGGTCTCGATAACGGGACGCGCTTTTTCGCGGAATGGCGTGACGTCAACTTCGTTGATCGCCAAGCCTTTGGCCTTCATATCGGCAAGAAATTTGGCTTCATTGTCGTTGGCGAACTTGCGTTGCGCCGCCGCGCCAGCACGCGAGGCTTTGAGCAGAATTTCCTGCTGCCGCTTCGGCAGCGCATTGAATTTCTCAAGATTGGCAATCTGAATCAGCGGTTCGTACAGGTGCCGCGTCAATGACAGATATTTTTGGACTTCGTAGAATTTACCGTCGTGAATCCGGGCGATGGAATTTTCCTGTCCATCCAGTTTTCCGCTCTTGATGGCGGCATGAATTTCGCCGAACGGCAACGGTGTCGGCTTGGTTCCCAGGGAAGCCCACAGCGTTACGAAAACGGGATTGGCTGGTGTCACGCGCATTTTCAATCCGGCCAGGTCTTCCGGCTTGACGATCGGACGTACGTTGTTGGTGATCGAGCGGATACCGTCTTCCCAGAACGCCACGCCTTTCAACCCGTGCGGTTCGAGCGCCGCCAGCATTTCACGGCCCAATTTGCCGTCGAGGACTTTGTAGGCTTGATCGACCGAATCGAAAAGATAGGGAATGTCGAACACGTTCAGGCGCGGTTCCAGCGGCGAGAACAGACTCGCGCCGCCCTGGTACAGATCGAGTTCGCCTTTCTTGACCATTTCGATCATTCGCGGCCCGGCACCCAGCGCACCATCGGCGAAAAGCTGGATTTCGATCTTGCCGTTCGAGAGTTCGTCGGCGACACGCGCCATTTCCTTTGCGCCGACGCCTTGCGCGCTGTCGAGCGAGGAATCAAAACCCAAACGCAGCACACGCGTCTTTTTCTCCGCCGCGTGAGCGAAAACAGACAAGCCCATGACCACGAACATTGCCACGGCCAACCCAATCAATTTCTTTCTCATAAACCCTCCCAAAGAGAAATCAAAAACAACAAAAAGACTTACAGATACTTTCAATTATCTGTAAGCAAGCTCAACAGGCGTGTAGTACGGAAGAATAAAGCCAAGGCAATCAATGAAAAATCACACGAATTACAGGCAGATGGATTGGCGGCGCAAAGTCTAACACGGAACTTGTCCGTGGAGTGGCGGCGTCGTTGAGCGTCACGCATTTGACCGGCGGAAGGACAGCGCCTGCCCAGGGCGGCCACGGTGGGCTGATTTTGGCGCCAGTCGCCGCATCACAAACCCAGACCGTCCTTGTTGACAGTCTGGGTTTGTTCTTTCCGGAAGCCCGCATAGGTCGATTCGCCGCCCGCCGCTTCAGTCCAGGATTCAACCCAAAAAAGCTCATGCCGACGCACGGCCTTGCGGAAAAACTCATTTTCGCCGTAAGGCGGATGCGAACGTCCGGCAAACAAGCGTTGGATGGCGCGGCGCAGACGTCGTTTGGCGGAAAGCGGCGTGGTGAGATCGTGCGTCATGGCGAGCGCCATGGCTTTATCCCGTTGACGCGCCATGTCCAGCGACAAAGACCATGGCGTGAGCGGCCCGATGTTTTCCATGAGCGGCGGCAGGCTCACGCCGGTATGCGCTTCGCCCATCGGCCAGCGGTCGTTGTCGTGCAGGTGATTGGCATAATGGAGCAGGGTTTCCGGTTGCCACGCGGTCTTTTCCAGCGCTTCCAGTACGGCCTGTCTTGCGGCGATGTGGTCGGGATGCGGGTCGAAATATGGGTGCGGCAAGACGATGACTTGCGGCGCGATGTCGGTGATGAATTCAGCGAGATCGCCCAGCAGATTGTTCCAGCTTGGCGCGCCGTCGCCGTCGCTTTTGAGACATTTCCGGTTGAAACAGCGAAATGGGCGGGTGTCGCAAAGTCCGGCTTCGCGCGAGGCGATGGCATCTTCCGGGTGCGCTCGCATGACGGACAATTGCAGGCAAAAATAACCCAGTTGCAGGCAACGTTCCGCCGGGATGCCGCCCCAGGCGGGAACGGCGAGGCTATCCCAGGCGCGCAGCCGCCCCTTGAGACGCGCCGCTTCGAGGCCATCGAGTCCCATGCGCCGATAGTGCCCGGCCTCGATTTCTCCGGCGCTCAGGGTGACGATCCAGCATTCTTTGGCCTGACTGTAAAGCCCGAAAGCCGCCAGTTCCGCGTCGTCGGCGTGGGGCGCGATGATGAGCAGCCGCTTTTGGCGATAATCGGGATGCGCGGCCCGCCAGAGTTCGGGCGTGCCTTCCACACGGCAATGCCGCCCGGAAAGGCGCCAGCCATTTTCACGCAGTGCTTTTGAACTGCCGGTGAGATTGAGGTAGCGCAAGCCCTGCGCGCCTCGCTCAAAACTTTGCGTGTCCGTGTCTGTGTCCGTATCCGTGCCCGCGTGGATGCGGATGGCGGGGTCAAAAAAACGCCCCAGAATCTTGCTTTTGAGGCATACCGCCAGAATCAGGGTGTCGTCATCATGCAGGGGAAGCTCTCCGGCCAGGGTCAGACGCCCCTCGGAAAATGTGATCGGCAGACGTTCCACCTGAGCGCCAAAGGCATAGGCATAATCCGCATCGGGCGTATAAAAGAGATGGTCGGAAAACCAGGCTTCATGAAACAGCCAGGCCAGCGCAAGCAGGGGCAACACCCACCAGAAACTGCTGAACACGCCCAGCGCGACACAGAAAAACAAAAGGAGGACGAGCGAGAGTCGCTTGTGGCGTCGGTGGCGCTTCAACAGCGCCTGTTTTCTGGAGCTTGCCGGCATCGAGGCTTACACCTGAAAGACGGGTACGGCGCGACACCAGCGGCTTTTGTAGTCGCGGTCGACGCGGCCAAAGGAGTAACGCAGGGGTTTTTCGCGCGCGCGGGCGTCTTCCCAGGCGGCTTGAAGATTCAAAAAACTCAACACGCTGCCGGGGCTGAAAGCGCGGGTTTGCGGGTCGACGCCGCCGTTGATGTATTCCACGCTGATCCATTGCGGCGCTTCGACGCGATACAACACCTGCATGGCAATCGGCGCTCCGTCCATAAAAATCAGCGCGCCGCTCATCCATTCGCGCAGGCGCGTAAAAACTTCCGCCATTCTTGCCGCGCCGGTGGCCGGAAATCCCCAGCGGCGCTCAAAGAGTTCGCTGTAAATCGTTGCCAGATCCGCAGGGGGAAAATCGCCCACCGGACGCACACTGCCCCCCGCCTCCCGCAAAAGACGCAGCTCGCGGCGCTGGTTATAGCGGAATTTGGAGGACAGTTCTTCCGGCGCCTTGGCCAGCGCCAATTGCTCTCGTTGCTGTTTCAGACCCAAAAAATCGGCTTCATGCCGGGCGGAAAGATAACGCGCCGTATGGCGTAACGGCACTTGCGCGCCAGCGGCGACGGGGAGAATGATTTCCGCGTTGCCCAGATCGTAAAGTCCCTTTTTGCCGCTTGCCTTGAGCGCGGCCTTGGATAAGGCCAAGTGCCGACCCCAGACGGGAATCGCCGCGATCCAGTCCTCCGCCTGACGCCAGCCCAGATAGCGTACCGGAATTTCCGCCAGCTCCGCGAGGCGCTCGACCACCGGCGGGAAGGTGGCGACGCTGCCGCCGAAACGCTGCCAGACCTTGGCGTATTCCGCCGCCGTGATTTCCGCCCAGCCGCGTTCGCGCAAACAGCGCCAGCGATTCAGCATGGGTTTATCCCGGTCAGGCTGGAAAGCATGGGCAAACGCCAGAACGCCGCGCGTACCGCCGCGTCGGAAAAGCGTTGTCGCAGACGTTCGCGTGTTGGCGTTGAAAAATCCGCTGACGTGGCGCGTTGGGATTGCGCGGCGAGGCAATCCGCCAATGCGCTGGCGTCCTGAAAGGGAAACAGTTCGCCGACGCCGTCCGCCACTTCACGCGCGCCGCCGCAATCGCTGACGATCAAAGGCACGTCGGCCGCCATCGCTTCCAGCAGCACCATGCCGAAGGGTTCGCGGTCGGAGGAAAGCGCGAAAACGTCGAACGCCCTGAAATAGCGGCGGGCGTGGGGAATCTGACCGAGAAACCGCGTCGATTCCGCGATTCCCAATTCGGCCGACAGCGCCTTCAACGCCCCTTCCAGCCGTCCCTCGCCCAGAATCGCCAGCAGACTGCCCGGCGGCAAGCGCGGCAGCGCCCGCGCGAAACCGCGCAGCAAGGTGGCCTGATCCTTGTCGGGATGCAGACGCCCCACGTTGCCGACGACCCAGGCGTCCGGAGGCAGACCAAGCGCGGCGCGCGCCTCCGGGCGGGGAATCTGTTCGGCCCGCACCGTCTCGATGTCGATGCGGTTGTACAGCGTTTCGATTCGCGGCGCGGGCCACGTCGGCAAGTCGGCGCGCAGATCGTCGCGCACGGCGTTGGAGACGCCGAGCAAGGCGAGACGATGGCGAAACACGCGGGCGAACAGTCGCCGGGAAAGCCGCCGGTAATCGCCAAAGGCGTGATGCACACCGATCACCGGCAAGTCCGTTCCCAACAGCGCCGCGTAAATGGGCTTGAAGCGATGCGCGACGCAAAGGGCAAAATCGCGTTCGGCGACGACGCGGCGAATATCCCGAATGGCTTTGAGTTTTAGCCCGCGCACCTCGGCGCTGGTGTATTGAAGAAAAATCACCGCGTCGGACGCCGATTCACGCGCGGCGTCAGCGTTTTCTTCCCCGGTCAGATAGACCGTGGCGACCTTGTACGGCGTCCCCCGGAACAGGCTGGCGTACTGACGGGCGCAATCCAGAAACGGCCCGTCGTAACCGTGGCAAAACTGCAAAACCCAGGGGGGGTGGGAACTGGCGTCGTGGTTCATATAACGAGCGTCAGCGTCTCCGCAAACCGCTGAGTTGATCCCACACCAGCAAAACAGCCCCCAGCGTGATCGACGAATCGGCCAGATTGAACGCCGGCCAGTAGTAACCGGCGGCGTGCCATTGGATGAAATCAACCACGCCGCCAAAGCGGAGGCGGTCGATAACGTTGCCGAGCGCGCCGCCGAGTACCAGCGTGAGCGCCAGCGATAGCCGGAATTGGCCGCTGTGTTGACGTAACAACACGACGATCCAGGCCGAGATGAGCAGCGAGAGGACGGTGAAAAACCAGCGCTGCCAGCCGTCGGCGTCGGACAGAAAACTGAAGGCCGCGCCGGGATTGAAGACCAGCACCCAGTTCCAGAACGGCGTGACGTAACGCGAGTCACCGGGGCGCAGCGCGCCGAGGATGATCCATTTGCCGAGCTGGTCGAGCAGCACGATGGTCCCGGCCATCCGCAGCCAGGGCTTGATGTTACGCGATGGCACGCGATTCGCCTTCGCCGTACAGAGTGCTGACGCAACGCCCGCATAGCTCCGGGTGCGCCGGGTCGACGCCGACATCCTCGCGCACGTGCCAGCAGCGTTCGCATTTTGTATACGAGAGCGGCGCGCACTCGATTTTTTCCTCGGCGCCGCGGATCACCCGCGTCCTGGAACAGATGAAAACGAAACGCAGGTCGTCGGCCAGCGAAGTCAGCAGGTCGAATTTTTCGCCGTCGGCGTACATCGTGACCTCGGCCTGCAAGGACGAACCGATCTTGCCGGCGATGCGCAATTCTTCCAGCGCGCGGGTCACGTCGGCGCGACAGCCGCGAATCTTGCCCCATTTGTCGAGCAGCGCGGCTTCGTCGGCAAGATCGGGGAGCGGCTGCCAAGTGTGTAGCATGATCGAATCGTCGGGCTGGCCGGTGAGCGTTTGCCAGACTTCTTCGGCGGTAAACGAGAGGATCGGCGCCATCAGTTTGACGAAGGTCTGGGTGACGTGCCACAAGGCGCTTTGCGCCGAACGGCGGCCTTTGGAATTTGCCGCTGTCGTATACAGACGATCCTTGAGGATGTCCAGGTAGAAGCCGCCGAGGTCTTCCGAGCAGAAGGTTTGCAGCGCCTGCACGACGCGGTGAAATTCGTATTTGCCGTAATCCTCCTCGCACTGCGTTTTCAGTTGGCGCGTCATGGCCAGCGCGTAGCGGTCGATTTCCAGCCATTCCGCTGGCGGCAACATGTCCCTCGCGGCGTCGAAGTCGGAGGTGTTGGCGAGCAGGAAGCGCAGTGTGTTGCGGATGCGACGGTAGGATTCGACCACCCGCTTGAAGATTTCATCGGAGATCGACAGTTCGCCCGAGTAATCGGTGGCCGCCGTCCACAGGCGCAGAATGTCGGCGCCGAGCGTGTCGGATACCTTTTGCGGAGCGATCACGTTGCCGGTGGCCTTGGACATCTTCAGCCCCTTGCCGTCGACGACAAAACCGTGCGTTAACAATGACTTGTAAGGCGCGCGGCCGTCGATTGCGCAACCGGTCAGCAGCGAACTCTGGAACCAGCCGCGATGCTGATCGGAACCTTCGAGGTACATGTCGGCGGGGAAGGCGCAGTCGGCGGTGTGCGAGCCGCGCATCACCGAGAGATGGGTGACGCCGGAATCGAACCAGACGTCGAGCGTGTCCTTCATCTTGAGGTACTGGCCCGCTTCGTCGCCAAGCAACTCTTTCGGATCGAGCGAGAACCAGGCTTCGATGCCGGCCTTTTCGACGCGCAGCGCGACCTGTTCGATCAGTTCCGCCGTGCGCGGGTGCAGCTCGCCGGTTTCCTTGTGCAGAAAGAAGGGAATCGGCACGCCCCAGTTGCGCTGGCGCGAAACGCACCAGTCGGGCCGGGTCTTCATCATCGCTTCGAGCCGCGCGCGGCCCCAGGCCGGGAAGAATTGCGTCTGGTCGACCGCGCGTTCGGCAATTTTGCGCAAGGTTTCGGGGGTTTCTCCACACCCACATTCCGCGCCGTGCTTCGCCGCGCGATCCATGCCGATGAACCATTGCGTCGTGGCGCGAAAGATGATCGGCGTTTTGTGCCGCCAGCAGTGCGGGTAGCTGTGCGTGATTTTTTCGGCCTTGAGCAAACGGCCCAGTGCGTCGAGTTCCCGCAGCACCAGCGGGTTGGCCTCCCAGACGGTCTTGCCGGCCAGCGGCGAAACCGACAACGCCGGCGTGCCGGGCAGGAAACGGCCATCGTCGCCGACCGGGTTGTTGACCGGCAGGTCGTACTGCTTGCCGACCAGATAGTCGTCCGCGCCGTGCGCCGGGGCCGTGTGCACCAGGCCGGTGCCGGCTTCGAGCGTGACGTGCGCGCCGCAGATGACCGGCACGTCGCGGTTCTGGAAAGGGTGCCTGAGCAACACGTGTTCGAGCGCGCGGCCCTTGGCCGAAGCGATGACCGTGCCCTCCAGCCCGTAGCGTTTGAGGCAATCGCCGGCAAGTTCGCGCGCCAGAATCAGCGCCCCTTTGGGCGTCTCGATGAGGTCGTAGGTGAAATCCGGATGGGCGCTGACCGCTTCGTTGGCGGGCAAAGTCCAGGGCGTGGTGGTCCAGATCACCACGAAAGCGGGCGAGGGAAGGCGCGGCAACCCAAAAGCGCGGGCGGCTTTTTCGGCGTGTTCCGGGCAGACCTCGAAAGACACGTCGATGGCCTGCGCCGTCTTGTCCTCGTAATCGACCTCGGCCTCGGCCAGCGCCGAAGCGCACTCCATGCACCAGTTGACCGGCTTCAGGCCCTGATACAGATAGCCTTTTTCGAGCACCTTGCCGAGCGCGCGAATTTCGTCGGCCTCGGTCTTGAACGCCAGCGTGAGGTAGGGATCGTCCCATTCGCCAAGTACGCCGAGGCGGATGAAATCCTTTTTCTGACGCTCGATCTGCTCGTTGGCGAAAGCGCGGCAGAGTTCGCGCACCTTGTCGCCCGGAATGTGCTTGCCGTGCAATTTTTCGATCTGGTGCTCGATCGGCAGGCCGTGGCAGTCCCAGCCCGGTACGTAAGGCGCGTCGAAACCCGCCAGCGTCTTCGAGCGGACGATGATGTCCTTGAGAATCTTGTTCACCGCGTGGCCGATATGAATGTCGCCGTTGGCATACGGCGGGCCGTCGTGCAGGACGAAACGCGGACGGCCTTTGGACGCCTCACGAATCTGCTGGTAGAGCTTTTTCTCCCGCCAGCTTTTTACCCATTGCGGCTCGCGTTTGGCGAGGTCGCCGCGCATCGGGAAAGACGTGTCGGTCAGGTTCAGCGTGTTTTTGTAGTCGGCCATGATGTTCACTCAATGCTTGAAATACTGCCTCGCGGATTCGGCGTCCTGGGCGATCCGCGCTTGCAGCGCGGCAAGGTCCGGGAAACGTTGTTCGCTCCTCAGTTTGTGTACGAAACGGACATTCAGATGCGCGCCGTAGATGTCGGCGCAAAAATCGAAAAGATGCACTTCCAGCAGGGGGCGCGCCAACGGGTTGGCGCTCGGGCGGACGCCGAGATTGGCGACGCCCGGATACGGGCCGTCCGGCAGACCGCGCACCTCGACGGCGAAAACGCCGGAAAGCGGCGGATTGTCGTGCTTGATGCGGATATTGGCCGTGGCGAATCCCAGGCGGCGGCCAAGCTGGTCGCCATGCACCACGCGGCCATCGATCGCGTAAGGGCGGCCCAGTAACCGGGCGGCGCGTTCCATCTCCCCAGCGGCCAGCGCCGCGCGCACCGCCGAACTGGAAACCCGTTCGCCGTCGACCATGACGCTCTCCATACGCCCGACGCGGAATCCGTGACGCTCGCCCGCCGCGCGGAGCATGGCGAAATTCCCTTCGCGGCTCGCGCCGAAACGAAAATCGTCGCCGACGATCAGGTTTCCGACTTTCAGCGTATCGACGAGAATCCGGCGAATGAAATCCTCCGCCGACAGCGCCGCGAAAATGGCGTTGAAATGACCGACACAAGCCAGCGCGATGCCTTCCTCGGCGAGCATCTCCAGTTTTTCCCGCAAGGTGGAAAGACGCGCCGGCGCGGCTTGCGGAGAAAAAAATTCGCGCGGATGCGGTTCAAAGGTCAGCGCCGAGGGCAATAATTCCTCGCTTTTGGCGGTGACGCACAGGCGTTCCAGCAAGGCGCGATGGCCGCGATGGACGCCATCGAAATTGCCGATGGTCAATGCCGTAGACTGCGGGGCCGGACGGGAAAAACCGCGAAAAACAAGCATCAGAGAAAGGGAAAAGCCGGACGAATGGAAAAGGTCTGGATTATAGACGTTATGACGATGTTTCAGGCTGGGAAACGGGAGCGTGAAACAGGGCGGCAGCCTGGTTTGCGGATGAACGGCACTTGACCGGAGCGCGGCGCCGCGCTTTTAACCCGCGGCGCGCCGCAAAATTCATGGACGCGGCGGATGATTCATGGCAATCCGTCGGCTATCGCCTATTTGGCGAATTTTTGCACCAATTGATTGAGTTTTTCCGTGTGTTGTCTTGCGTCGGCCTGCGCTTCCCGCTCTTTCCGTTCCGCCTCGCGGCGCTCCGTTTCCTTGCTGAAGCGTTCGCGCAGAATATCGGCGGCGTGTCGACGGTGCTCTTCTGGCACTTCGTCTCCTGGACTGCCGTCGAGATTGAAACGCTGGCTCGCTTTCCGCATTGACTTCAGATAACGCGACGAGTGGGCGTACATACCGAGCGCCAGGCGCAGCAGCTTGCGGTCAAGCCCGCCGTCCCGTGCCAGCAACTGCTTGTCGATGCCAATAGCCAGCGGCTTGAACTCGTGAAAAACCGGGTATTTGTCCTGCAAGGATTCGAGCAATTTGCGCGCTTCCTGCTTTGGGCTGGCAGCGGGTGTCGGGGATGTCATAGGATGAAATGGATGAGGTTGACCGGCGTCAATAGCCTATCACGCCAGACCGACGCGACGGAACATGCCGTTTCATGAAATTTTGTAATGATTTACCGTAAAACAAACTCCGGTTTGAACCTGAAAACCGCGGATGAACGTGCCCGAAAGGGGCAAGGTGGTAGAGATATCCGGTGGTAGGGAGCGGCACTCACGGTTATACTGGCGAGCGAAAATTTCTGCCAAAATACTTGCAAAGTTTTCGCTCGCTGGCAGCCTCCGGTGGGAACGAAAAGTGAATTTGTTTTCGTTCCTTGGTATAACGACAGGAACCCCCGTCAATCATGGATTCCCAAACACTGATTCTTGCGGTGGTGATGGCCGCCCTGGTCTGGCTGGTAATTGGACTGGTCGGAATTTTCCGGGCGCTCGATTTCACCCTCATCAGCCGCTGGCTGTTTCCGCTCGGCGCGGGCGTCAGCCTGGCCGTGGCTTTGCTGGCGCTGGTCGCGCTGGCGTCCGACAAACAGGAATTGATCCTGCCGTTCGGCTTGCCTGGGCTGCCTTTCCATCTGCGTCTCGACGCGCTATCGTCGTTCTTCCTCTTTCTGCTTGGCGCGGCCTCGGCCGGCATTTCGATTTACGCCGCTGGCTATTCCCGCAAGGCCGATGGACGCGCGCTCGGACTGCAATGCCTGCTCTACCATATTTTCCTGGCCAGCATGGTTTTCGTCCTGCTGGCTAACGACGGTTACGCCTTCATGGTGGCTTGGGAAACGATGGCGCTTTCTTCCTTTTTCCTGGTCACGGCGGAACATCGCCACGCCGAAATCCGGCGCGCCGGTTATCTCTACCTGTTGCTCGCGCATATCGGCGCGATGGCGATTTTGCTCTCATTCGGCGTCATGGCCGGCAGCGCCGGCGATTATACGTTTGACGCCATGCGCGCTTTCAAGGGGAGCGATTTCTGGGAAACCGCCGCGTTCCTGCTCGCCCTGTTCGGTTTCGGGGCCAAGGCCGGACTGCTGCCCTTGCACGTCTGGCTGCCGGAAGCGCACCCGGCCGCGCCATCGCCCGTGTCGGCGATGATGAGCGGCATCATGCTGAAGACGGCCATTTACGGGTTGCTGCGCGTCGGTTTCGACTTGTTGCAGGCGCATACTTGGTGGTGGGGTCTGCTGTTGCTGCTGGTCGGGCTGGCCTCGGCGCTGTTCGGCGTCGTCTTCTCGGCGGTGCAGACGGACATGAAACGCCTGCTCGCGTATTCGTCGATCGAAAACGTCGGTCTGATCGTGCTGGGCATGGGGCTGGCGCTGATTTTCAGCGCTTTCAGCATGCTCAGTTTCGCCGCCCTGGCGCTCACCGCGACGCTCTACCACTGCCTCAACCACGCCTTTTTCAAGAGCTTGCTGTTTCTGTCTACCGGCTCGGTGCTGCACGCCACCGGCGAACGCAATCTCGGCAAACTCGGCGGCCTGATCCATCAGATGCCGTGGGTAGCGTGGCTGGCGCTGATCGGCGTACTGGCCTCGGCGGGGCTGCCGCCGCTCAACGGCTTTGTCTCGGAATGGCTGCTGTTGCAGAGTTTCCTGTTCACGCCCGAAGTGCCGCACGGCTACCTGAACATGCTGCTGCCGGTATTCGCCGGCGCCATCGCGTTGGTCTCCGCGCTCGCCGGATTCACCATGGTCAAGTTTTTCGGCATCGTTTTCCTCGGCCAGCCGCGTGAGGAAAAGCTCGCCCAGGCGCGCGACGCTTCGCGCCTGTCGCGTCTCGGTCTGCTCTGGCTGGGCACCGGCTGCGTCCTGCTCGGCCTCATGCCCAACGTGATCATTGCGCTGATCGAGCCGGTGACGCGCTCGCTGATCGGCGCGACTCTCGTGCTGGATACGCGCGCCGGAAACTGGCTGTTTTTGGCGCCCTATTCCGGCGAACGCGCCAGCTACAGCGCGCTGATTTTCTTCTGCGGCATCGCCGTGCTGACGCTCGCCGCCAGGTACATCGTGCACCGCCTTTACCATGACCGCGCGACGCGCGTGCCGCCGTGGGATTGCGGTTTTCCGCTGCAAACCGGGCGCATGCAGGATACTTCGGAAGGTTATAGCCAGCCGATCCGGCGCATTTTCTCGCCGTTCTTCAAGCGCACGCGCGAACATCCGTCGCCGTTCGACACCCGGCCGCGTTACCTCTCGATCGTCGAAGACCCCCTGTGGTACTGGCTCTACCTGCCGATCGTCTGGCTGGTCGAGCGTTGTGTCCGCGTCGTCGATTTCCTGCAGCACGGACGCATCGCCGTGTATCTCACGTACAGCTTCGCCACGCTGATCATTCTGCTGGTGCTGACCCGCGGATGATTTTTTACATTTTCTTTCACCGGACACATGTAATACGGACAACTTGATTTGCGTGTTGGCGCGGTCGGTGATACTCGCCGCGTTCGGAGTAATTTTTTGGTCTTTCGCTATTCCGTGGTAGTGGCTATGTGACTGTCACCTCGAACGCTTCGCAACGCAAGTACGAAATTGCCTTCAGGTATTCGCAGTTTTTGAATCCGCGCGCGGCGTGCTTTATGCTTTGAATGATATTGTTCAGGCACTCAAGAATCGCGTTTGTCAATCTGTCATCGAAATAATTCATGATATTTTCAAAGTGATTTTGCGGCGTGTTCGCAAGGGTTTTCATGTATTCATTCCGCGATCCGCGCGGCCATCTTATCAGCAGCTTAAACCCGGTTTCGGCAACTTGTTTGTCCGTAATGGCG
>JAITNL010000067.1 GCA_031290495.1 Accumulibacter sp. | reverse complement strand
GGTTTGGGCGCGGCAGCCAGCGCTTTCATCAGCGCCGGATCCTGAAGCAGCTTGTTCATCAGTTCTTCGGCGCCCGACTTGCCGTCCATATAGGTTTGCAAATTGGAAAGCTGGGTGCGTGCATCCAGAAGCTGTTTCAGCGCGTCGACTTTCCGGGCGACGGCGGCCGGCGAAAAATCGTCCATGCTCTCGAACGTCAGGTCAACCATCAGATGGCCTGCACCCGTCAGCGTATTGGGCACCGAGAACGCGACTCTCGGCTTGATCGCTTTCATACGCTCATCGAAGTTGTCGATATCGATGTCCAGAAATTTGCGATCCGCCGCAGGGGGCAGCGGCTCGGCAGGTTTGCCGGAAAGATCGGAAAGCACCGCCATCACAAACGGTAGCTCGATTTTTCTGTCCGAACCGTAGATTTCAACATCATATTCAATCTGCACACGCGGCGCGCGATTGCGCCCAATGAACTTCTGGGCGTTGTTGGACGAATTGGATTTATTGACCGATGCCATAAAACTTCCTCCAGATAATCACTCAAAACAGGGTATGACGTAGAATTGTAGGGTAAATCAGTCGGATCAGGGATATTCCACCTGATAAATCAGCTTTTCGCCATCGATCCCCAGGTAAATCCGCTGGATGCTTTTCTTTTCCGACAAGGCGGTCAGCCAGTGCGTCGAGAGTTTCGGCAAAATCTGCTGGTCAATGAAGCGCACCAGCAAACGCACCCCCGTTTCGTGCGTTCCGCATTGGGTCACGATGTGCTCAACAACCGCATCATCGACCTCAAACGCAATGTCATGCTGAACGCGCATCCGGTTGATGACTTTCTTCAGATGCAGATGGACGATCCGGGTCAGCGCATCGGCAGCCAGGGGCAGATAGGGCACGATGTCGAGCCGCCCCAGAAAGGCGGCGGGGAAGACTTTTCGCAATTCGGGTTGCAGGGCTTGCGCCAGCGCATCCTGGCTGGGCGTCAGGTCCGGGTCATCACAGAAGCCGCAGATCAGTTCGGAGCCGACATTCGAGGTCAGCAGAATGACGGTATTCTTGAAGTCGATGTAACGCCCTTCGCCATCTTCCATCCAGCCCTTGTCGAAGACCTGGTAGAAGATTTCGTAGACATCGCTGTGCGCTTTTTCGATTTCGTCCAGCAGGATGACGCTATAAGGACGCCGCCGCACGGCTTCCGTCAGCACTCCGCCTTCGCCATAACCCACATAACCCGGCGGCGCGCCTTTTAAGGTCGAGACCGTATGCGCTTCCTGAAACTCGCTCATATTGACCGTAATCAGATTTTGCTCGCCGCCATACAGCGCTTCCGCCAACGTCAGCGCCGTTTCCGTCTTGCCAATCCCTGATGGCCCTACCAGAAAAAATACGCCAATAGGTTTATTGGGATCCGTCAAACGCGCCCGCGACATCTGAATTCGCTCGGACAGCCGCAGCAAGGCATGATCCTGTCCGATGACCCGCTGACCAAGCTGATCGGGCAGACCTAGCACGGCGGAAACCTGATCTTGCACCATACGTCCAACCGGGATTCCCGTCCAATCGGAAACAATGGCGGCCACGACCGTTTCATCGACTTGCGGCAAAATCAGGGGCGAATCTTTCTGCAAAGTTTCGAGTTCGGTTTCCAGTGTGCGCAATTCTTCCCGCAATACCGAGTGTTCTGGATTCTGCCCGGATTCTTTCTGTTCCACTTCCTGAATCAGCGCATTGCGCCGCTCGATGATGCGCTCAACCTGTTCCAGTTCTTTTTTCCAGAGCGCTTCCTGCTCCTGAAGCGTCTGTTCCATTTCCTTGATACGGGCGTAAATGGGTTCCAGTTGCGCCGGTTCAGCTTTGCCGATTTTTGTTTCCCGTTCCAGCAAATCGGATTCGACCCGCGCGGCGGCCAAGCGTTCGCGCAGGTGTTCGATACGCGCGGGTGGTGTGTGCAGGGACATGGCGACGCGGGCGCAGGCCGTGTCCAGTAGGCTGATGGCCTTGTCCGGCAATTGCCGCGACGGGATGAAACGGTGCGATAAGGTCACAGCGGCGCGTACAGCGTCATCCATAATCCAGACGCCGTGGTGCTCCGCAAACGTGCCGACCAGCCCCCGCACCATATCGACAGCGGCGCTTTCCTCGGGTTCCAGCACCTGCAATACCTGAAAACGCCGGGTCAGCGCCGGGTCTTTTTCGATATGGCGCTTGTATTCGTGCCAGGTGGTCGCGCCGACGGTACGCAAGGTTCCCCGCGCCAGCGCGGGTTTCAGCAAATTGGCGGCGTCGCCGGTTCCCGCCTGCCCACCCGCGCCAACCAGGGTGTGAATTTCATCGACGAACAGGATAATCGGATGGGGAGATTTCGCCGCGTCTTCCAGCACACCTTTTAGGCGCGATTCAAATTCGCCCTTCATGCTGGCGCCGGCCAGCAGCGCCCCGACATCCAGACCGAGCAGCCGCACATTTTGCAGGCTGGGCGGCACATGGTCGTTGGCGATGGACAGCGCCAAACCTTCAACGATCGCCGTTTTCCCAACCCCTGCCTCGCCTGTCAAGAGCGGATTGTTTTGCCGGCGTCGCAACAGGATGTCGATCATGGTGCGAATCTCGTGTTCGCGGCCAATGACGGGATCGATTTCTCCGTTGCGCGCCTTTTCGGTCAGGTCGGAACAATACAGCGCCAACGGCGATTTTCCCGATGCGCTCGCGGACATGGCTTGACTGGCTTCACCCGGAACGCTGCCCGGCAGATCGCCGTCCGTATGTGAACTCTCGCTGCTTTCGGGCGACCCCTGAACAACCGGGGTCAGCAAATCCACAATACCTTGGGTCGGAATCCTGGCCAGCGCGGGCGAGATGCCCACCAAAACACGGCGCAAATCCGGGGTCTCGATCAGCGCGGCAACCAGCCATGCCCCTCGCACACGAAAATCTCCAGCCGCCAGCGTCGCCACCAGCCAGGCGCGCTCGATGGCGTTTTCAATGTGATGGGAAAAATCGCTGATGGAACCCGCGCCGGAAGGCAAGGCCGCCAGCGCCGCCGCGATGTCACGGTCAAGAATCGCGTTGTCAATCTCGAAATGGCGAATAATCCGCTGCCAGTCGCTGTCTGGAAGCTGATGGATCTGGTTCAACCAGTGCACCAGTTCAACATACGGATTGCCGCGCAATTTACAAAACGTGGTGGCCGACTCAACGGTCCGGAACAGGGTGTTGTTCAGTTTGCCAAACAGCACATGACGCAAGACGGCCATAAAATCCCGTATCCGAAAGAATGATGTTACCGAAGATAAGGTGCATGCTACCCAATTAAGGGGTTCTTTGGAATACCACTTGGAACATCATTGTTATCTCTTGCCCTCAAACACACGAAATTATCGTGCATCTCGCCCCGAGGAGACGCGGCGTTCTGGCACAGGCTCTGTGCAGCTACAGGGGGTTGCCACCACGGGAACCGGGGGCCTGAGCGCGGCGTCAATCCGCTCAATTTCCTCATCGCTTAAAATCTGCATGACGTTGACGACATAGCGCACCCCGTCCGTCGTGCGGGCCGACTGGATGGTCTCCTGCGCTTCCCGCGAGTTTACAATGCCCAGCAAAAACGCCACACCTGCCTCGCTAACGATTTTTACATTGTCAGCGACCGATGGACCCATATTCGTAAAACTGGTTTTGACCCGCGATGCCACAAGGGGGCGTTGATTGGAACGGCAAGACTGTTGTTATCCTTGATCGTCAGTTCGTTCCAGACGCCCTGGACATTTTCAATCGCCATGATCTCGTTGGCGATTCGGGTTCGCGTTGCCCCGTCAACAACTTCATCCGTGACCAGCACGTAACGATTGTAGCTTGTGATCGTCAGATGCCCCCTGTGCTCCCGATCTCGTCACGCAGACGGTTGGCGGCTCTGGATTCAATCAATTGGTCTTCCATCTGCGCGCCAGATCGACGATCCTTGATGTCCGCACTCCGGCAAGCGTGGCGCACCCTTGCAAAACACACAGGAAAAGCCCCACAGCCCAAACCCAAAAAGCGCCGCGAGAGCAGGTCAACCCATCGGCATCCTGTGCTTTCCCAAGCAGACATTCGTCTTCTGACGGCCTCATGCTTTTGCTCATCGGGCTGAAAATGGTGCCACTTTAGATGGCCGAACCGCACAGTCAATCATGCTGTAAAAAAACCAGTCAGTTCGCATTCCGTATTTATAGCTGACTGAACAAGAATTTCCGGCGAATGTATCGGCTCCGCAACAAAAGAGCCGAGCCATGCCAACAATTTGTCCCTCACGCTGTTTCAGTATCCTGTTGATCGCCGCATTGACGGGCGCCTGCGCCACAACGCAATCCACGTTTCCCGACACGGGAGATGTGGCCCAGGAAGAAACTTTATCGAGTACGCAAGCCGTTCCCGTCACCCGCCACGGGCGTTACACCTTGGTCGAGCTGGTGCCGGAAGCGGCGCAACGTTACCTGATGCGGCAGATCGTTGAAGTCTCGATCCGCCGACGCTCGATGCCAACGTGGGGGATGCCTTGCGCCACGTCCTTCTGCGCTCCGGTACAGTCTGTGCGACACCCCTGAAACCGCCGCGCTGTACGCGCTGCCGTTACCCGCCTCGCACCTGCACTGGGTCCCATGGCGCTGGGCAATGCGCTCCTGACACTCGCCGGCCCGGCCTGGGCGCTGACGGTCGATGACCTTGCCCGGCAAGTGTGTTTCACGATCGGCGCGGACGGCGACGCTTGGAGAGAACAACCATGAACCATCGCATCCCCTGGACGGCGATTGCCGTCGGCATCGCCCTGCTGCTCGTCGGCACACTGACCGTCATCAACAGTGTCGAACTCTCGCGCCTCGCTGAAGCGAACCCGAGCGGCGCTCGTGATGCCCAACTCCAGGTCATCGCCACGCACGTCGCCGATCTTGCCCAGGAGGTCGAATACGCCCGGAAACGGCCAGAGGCGGTCTCCCTTCTGCGCTACGACGCCGAGATCGAAACTGTGGAGCAGCGCCTGACGATCATCGAACAGGTTTTGCACGAACGCCCCGCCGACGATTTGCAGCCCTTGCGCAATGACCTGACCCAACTGGAAGAACGGCTGACGCAATTCATGGCGCGAACCACGGCACCGGCCATGGCACCGACTGCGGTACCCACTGCGACACCGCCCCCGGCGCGCCCAAGTCCATCCCCCAAGGCCGCCGAACCGCCTTTCCAACTCATCGGTATCGAACGGCGGGCCGACGAACGTTTTCTGGCGATCTTGCCGGCCAAGGCGGATTCGCTGGCGCAGATGCGTTTGTTGCGCGTCGGCGACAAAGAAGACGGCTGGCGACTCGACGCCATCGACGACGAGACCGCCACTTTTAAGGCCTTTCGCTATTCCGTGGGGGGGCTATGTAACTGCCACCTCGAACGCTCCGCAATGCAAGTACGAAATTGCCTTCAGGTATTCGCAGTTTTTGAATCCGCGCGCGGCGTGCCTTATGCTTTGAATGACATTGTTCATGCCCTCAAGAATCGCGTTTGTCAATCTGTCATCGAAATAATTCATGATATTTCAAAGTGATTTTGCGGCGTGTTCGCAAGGGTTTTCATGTATTCATTCCGCGATCCGCGCGGCCATCTTATCAGCAGCTTAAACCCGGTTTCGGCAACTTGTTTGTCCGTAATGGCG
>JAITNL010000050.1 GCA_031290495.1 Accumulibacter sp. | reverse complement strand
CGCGCGTTGGGCGGGTACAGGCGCTGGAACATCGCCAGTTGTTCGGCGGAGACCTGTTGCGCTTCCTTGATGACCATCCACAGCACGTCTTCGGTGCACGGCGGCGTGGTCAGCGAACCCATGAACATGAAATAGCCGCGATTGGCCGGAAGCAGCAGGTTGATGTCGATGTCGTGTCCCTGCGGCGCGGACTCAGTGCCTTTTTCCAGCGGAAAATTGTTCAGCGCGGCTTGCACCACCGGATTCTCGTGGCCCTTTTCCAGCAATACCGAAACGATGGCCAGCTGACCGTCCTCGGCGCGGTGAACGAGTTGCGCTTCCATGTCGAAAAACTTGCCGGCGATGGAAAATTCGGACGGATTGTGGAAGCGGAGGTGGGTCAGGCGATAGTTTTTGCCGGGCATCTGGATGCCGCCGCCATAAACCGTCAGTTGCAGGTGACGGCCGGTATCGGCGACGCGGAACGAGGCCGGTGGGTAAAGGAACTGGATCGGTTCCAGATCGACCGCGAAAGCGTTGCGCAGGTCGATGGGCGACTGACGCAGGCCGATCGCGCAGGCGGCATGATCGGGGCCGAGCCGGCCCCAGTGCTCGGGACCGGCGGCGCCTGCGTAGGCCCAGGCGGGAAATGGCGGTTCATGGCGCGCCTCCGCCGGAGGCGTTACGCGCCGACCAGCCGGCGGGGAAGACGACGGCGGCTTGCGGGTGGGTGCGCCCGTGGATGGCCGGGACTGCCGCATTTCCTTTTTCACCGCCTGTTCGACCAGCGCTTCATTGTTTTTGCGCAGATCCGCGGCAAGTTCGTTGACCTTGCCCAGGGTCTTGCCCAAGGACTGCGCCACATGGCCGTCGCTCCTCGGCCGGCACACTTCACGCAGCAGCAGGTCGTCCGGCGTACCGCTGCGCAGCGGTAATTCGGACGAGCCTTGCACCTCGTCCTGGCGCAGCAGGCTGTTGTCTTCCGTGTAATAGGCACGCTTGAGCGTGGTGCGCGCGCGCGCGGCGCAGTCGTAGCGGCTTTCGATCTCGATGATGCGATAAGAGGCCGAGGTCTTGGAGTCGACGACCGGCCTGTCGAGCACGATGCGGCCCCTGGCGGTCAGGAAACCGTCCTGTCCGGTAACGATGCTTTCCCGATCGATTTCGATATGCCGGCCCTGCTCCGTGGCGATGGTCTGCCAGGCAGCCGAGGCGGTAGCGGACAACATCGCCAAGAGGACGGCGGCGAGAATTTTCGCGGTCATGCCGGGATTTTCAGGATTTGGTTTCTGACTCATCTTTGACGGACTGTCCATCGAATACTTTAGCGCCATTTTAAGGGATCATCCGCAACGCGCGCGACGGATGCAATGAAAAAGATGCAATGAAAACAGGAAGCCGGGAAACACATTTCTTTGAGCGCAAGAGTCCGGAAAATTCAACGACCCGACGGGAGAGCGAGACGCCAGCCTTGCCGGAAGAACGCATTTCCGTTAATTTACGCCATCTCCAGATCGCCGGAGCCGGGGTGCCGCGCCAATGACGGCGTAGCTGAGACAGTCCCTTTGAACCTGTACGGGTAATGCCGTCGTAGGGAAAAAGACCATCGCGTCAGCGCGTTCTTTTGTTCCTGCCTCGTCATCCCTTGCGTGTCATTTGATTCCGGCGTGTCCGGAACGCGTCGTTTTGCCAGGAGACATCATGAACGCCAACGAAAAATTCACCGCCGCCGATGCCCGCGTAGACAGCGCCGTCATCGAGCCGCTGCCCAATTCGCGCCGGATTTACGTCGAAGGCAGCCGTCCCGACATCCGCGTGCCGATGCGCGAGATCGCGCAGGCCGATACGCCGACGGCCCTTGGCGGGGAGGCGAATCCGCCGATCTTCGTTTACGACTGTTCCGGCGCGTATGGCGACCCGCTGGCGGCGATCGATCTGCGGCGGGGGCTGCCCGCGCTGCGCGCCGCTTGGATCGCCGAGCGCGGCGATAGCGAGGAGCTGGCGGAGCTGACTTCGGCCTATGGCCGCGAAAGGATGGAAAAAGCGGCTGCCGACAAGGCGCTCGGCGAACTGCGCTTTCCCGGCCTGCGCCGGAAACCGCGCCGCGCCAAGCCTGGGCGCAATGTCTCGCAGATGCACTACGCGCGGCAGGGCATCGTCACGCCGGAGATGGAGTTCATCGCCATCCGCGAAAACAACAACCGCCGGGCCTACCTCGAATCCTTGAAGAACAGCGGCCCGCGGGGCGCGAAACTGGCGGCGCTGATGGCGCGGCAGCACGCCGGGCAGTCTTTCGGCGCCAACATTCCAGAAGAGATCACGCCGGAATTCGTGCGTTCGGAGGTCGCGCGCGGCCGCGCCGTGATTCCGGCCAACATCAACCATCCGGAAGCCGAGCCGATGATCATCGGGCGCAATTTCCTGGTCAAGATCAACGCCAACATCGGCAATTCGGCGCTCGGTTCGTCGATCCGGGAAGAAGTCGAGAAGATGACCTGGTCGATCCGCTGGGGCGGCGACACGGTGATGGATCTGTCGACCGGCAAGCATATCCACGAGACGCGCGAGTGGATCATCCGCAATTCGCCGGCGCCGATCGGCACCGTGCCGATCTATCAGGCGCTGGAGAAGGTCGCGGGCAAGGCCGAGGAACTCACCTGGGAAATCTTCCGCGACACGCTGATCGAACAGGCCGAACAGGGCGTCGACTATTTCACCATCCACGCCGGTGTGCGCCTGTCTTACATTCCGCTGACGGCGAGCCGGCTGACCGGCATCGTCTCGCGCGGCGGCGCGATCATGGCCAAGTGGTGTCTCGCGCATCATCAGGAGAGTTTCCTGTATACGCACTTCGAGGAAATGTGCGCAATCATGCGCGCCTACGATGTCGCCTTCAGCCTCGGCGACGGGATGCGTCCCGGCTCGATTTTTGACGCCAACGATGAAGCGCAGTTCGCCGAACTGAAAACGCTCGGTGAACTCACCGACATCGCCTGGCAGCACGATTGCCAGGTGTTCATCGAAGGCCCCGGCCATGTGCCGATGCATCTGATCAAGGAGAACATGGATTTGCAGCTCCAGCATTGCAAGGAAGCGCCGTTCTACACGCTGGGGCCATTGACCACCGACATCGCGCCGGGCTACGACCACATCACCAGCGGCATCGGCGCGGCGATGATCGGCTGGTACGGCACCGCCATGCTCTGCTATGTGACGCCGAAAGAGCACCTCGGTTTGCCGGACAAGGACGACGTCAAGGAAGGCATCATCACCTACAAGCTCGCCGCGCACGCCGCCGATCTCGCCAAGGGCCATCCGGGCGCGCAGATCCGCGACAACGCCATGAGCAAGGCGCGTTTCGAGTTCCGCTGGGACGACCAGTTCAACATCGGTCTCGATCCGGACAAAGCGCACGCTTTCCACGACGAGACGCTGCCTGGGGATTCGGCCAAGCTGGCGCGCTTCTGCTCGATGTGCGGCCCACGTTTCTGCGCGATGAAGATCACCCAGGAAGTGCGCGATTTCGCGACGGCGCAGGGGATCGACGCCGCCGTCGCGCTGGAAAAGGGGATGGAAACCAAGGCGGCGGAATTTGTCGATGTGATGTATAGCCGTTCCCATAAATAATAAAATTCCATAAACAACCGTCATTCCTGCTTTCGCAGGAATGACGGTGTTTTTTAGAGGAAGTGGTTATTTATGGGAACCGCTATATAAGTTGGTTTGTGACGAGTTTTTAGACTTGTCACAGCCCGGAACTTCAGTTTTCGTCGCCTTGAATGGAGGGTTTCAAGCAAAGTTGGTTTGACGATGAAAATGTAGGCGCATGGCGCTCTCGCGCCGCTCTCAAACCTGCTTGCGCGCGGCCATGCAATCGCTCATCAGGCGCAACAGTTCATCCTCCTGATACGGTTTTCCGAGGTAATGACTGACGCCGATCGCGAAGGCCTGGCGGCGGTGCTTCTCCGCCGTGCGCGAGGTGATCATGATGATCGGCACGTCTTTCAGGCGAGCGTCGGCGCGAATGTTGCGCGTCAGATCGAAACCGTCCATGCGCGGCATTTCGAGGTCAACCAGCATGACGTCCGGAACGATGTCGAACAGTTTTTCGAGCGCGTCGATGCCGTCCTTGGCCAGAATCACCCGATAGCCTTCGCGCGCGATCAGGCGGCCGGTGATCTTGCGCACGGTCAGCGAATCGTCGACCACCATGACCGTAGGCGGCGGCGCGGTCTGCTCCGGTTCGTCGGTCGATACGTCGTCCGGCGGCGTTTCGGCCACGCGCGCCGACGTTTCGGTCAGCGTGCGCGTGGACAGCGCCACCGGATTGAGGATCAGCACTACCTGCCCGCTGCCCAGCACGGTGGCGCCATCCACGCCGATGATTCGCGCCAGTTGCTCGCCGATGTTCTTGACCACGATTTCCTGATTGCCGAGCAGTTCATCGACCTGGACGGCGATTCGCCGCGTGCCGCTGTGCAGCAGCAGAATCCAGTAGCGCCGACGCCGCTCGTGCGCCGCCGACAAATCGCCCAAAAGATGCGGCAGATAGTTGTAGACATAACGATTGGATTGCCATTCGGCGCTGCCGGCCTGGCGAATCCGGTTCAGCTCGTCTTCCTTGAGGTCGAGCACCTGTTCGATCATCGACGACGGAATGGCGAACATCCGGCTGCCGGCGCGAATCAACAGCGCCTTGGTGACCACCAGGGTCAAGGGCAGAATCAGCCGAAATTCAGTTCCTTGCCCCGGCGTGGATTCGATTTCGACGCGCCCGCCAAGACTGGCGATTTCGGTCTTGACCACGTCCATCCCGACGCCCCGTCCGGCGACTTGCGACAACGCGGCGGCGGTGGAAAATCCCGGCGCGAAGATAAATTCGGCCAGACGCGCCTCGTCAATCGCTTCGTCAGCGCCGAGCAAACCCGTGGCGGCGGCGCGTTCGCGGATGCGCCGATAATCCAGACCGGCGCCGTCGTCCGACAGCAGAACGACGATTTCATTGCCTTCCTGATACAGGGACAGGGCGATTTCGCCGATTTCCGACTTGCCGCGGGCGATGCGTTCGGCGCGGTTTTCGATTCCGTGCGCGACGGCGTTGCGCAGCATGTGTTCCAGCGGCGCCGCGATCCGGTCGAGAACGCCGCGATCCAATTCGACTTGCCCGCCCTTGATTTCCATGTTGGCGCGCTTGTCGAGATCTTTCGACACTTGCCGCACCACGCGGTACAGGCGGTCGGCCAGACTGCTGAACGGCATCATGCGCATCGCCATGAGTTCCTGCTGCACCTCGCGGTTCAGCCGCGCTTGCGCGGCAATCGCGGCGTTGGCGTCGTCCAGGTTCTTGAGCATGTGCTGTTGCACGGCGGATACGTCGTTGACCGATTCGGCGATCATCCGCGTCAATTCCTGAAAACGCGTGAAGCGGTCAAATTCGAGCGGGTCGAATCCGGCGTAGCGCTCGTCGGCGGCGACGGCGCGCGACTGTATCTGCGATTCGGCCTGAATCTCGATCTCGCGCAGCTGGCGGCGCAAACGAATGACGTTTTCGGTCAGATCGAGCAGCGATTCTTTCAGACCGCGCATTTCGCCTTCGATGCGCGAACGCGCGATCGACAACTCGCCAGCTTCGTTGACCAGGCGGTCGACGACGCCGGCGCGCACGCGCAAGGTGGCTTGCGCCGATGTCTGCGCCGCTTCGTTTTCGCTATCGGCTTCGGGGCGGCGGATACGGCGCTTGTCTTCCGCGCGTTGCGGCGCGGTTGGCGCTGCGTCGGCTTCGGCTTCAGCCGTCACAGGCAGCGCCGTGTTTTCCGGCGCGGCGCTGTCGGTCTCGATGGTCTCGCCGCGTTGCAGACGCTCGACGATCTGCCGGATCGATTCAAACGCGCTTTCGATACCGTCGATAACTTCAGTTGAAACCTCGCCGGAATGGCTTGCCTGGTCGACGCGCTCTTCCAGCGCGTGGGTGATTTCACCCAGCGTCATCGCGCCGGTCATGCGCGCGCTGCCTTTGAGCGTGTGCAAATGCCGCGCCAGGACGCGTACCGCCGCCGCGTCGTCGAGGCTGCCGCGCCAGGCCCTGAGCTGTTCGGCAATGCCCTGCGTCAGATCGACGGCTTCTTCCAGAAAGATCGGCAGCAACTGTTCGTCGATTTCGTCATTGACCGAGGCGATTGGCGGCGAAGCGGGCGGCGTTGCGGACATTTTTGGCTCTGATGCCGCGGCCCAGGTTTCCGCTGGTGAACTTTCCAACGTCTCCGGCGCGGTCGTTGGGCCGGTTTCTTCGGCGGCGGTTTCGGTTATTGGCTCGCCGCGCGCCGTCTCCTCCGGGGCGTTGCCGGCCGGATAAAGGCTGTCGAGTTCTTCGATCAGCTCTGCCGGATCGTCAATGTGCTGTTGTTCCAGCACCGCCTGGAGCATCAGTTCCAGTTCGCCGATGGTCCGGCGAATCGTGGCGAGCGCATGTACGCTGCCGGGTTGTTTCGCGCCGTCGCGCCGTTGCAGCGCGCACTCCAGCGTGTGCGCCAGCCGGTTGAGCGGAAGCAGACCGACCGTGGCGGAAATCCCCGCCAGGGTATGCGCCGCGCGGTACATTTCATGGGGCGTGGGATGTACTTCCTCGCTTTCGAGAACCGGCAAATCACGGCGCAGATTACGCAAATACGAGCGGGCTTCGTCCGAGAAAATCGCAAACAGCGCGGGCGAAATGCCAAGACGCGGCGGCGTTTCAGACGCGGATTCGGACGCGGATTCGCTTGGCGCCGACGCGGGCGCGGTGGTGCCCGTGTCCGGGAACATCGGAACGGCCTCGGCGACGGCGGCATGAGCTTCCGGATTATCCAGAACCGGTGGCTGGCTGTCGGCAGCCGGTGCTGTGACCGCGGTCGGGATGGCGGCGGTTTCCCGCTGACTTGCCGGCGCGAGATCGGTTGGCAGCGGAGATTCATCGACATACATCGGTGTGGTCAAAACCGGAAGCGCGGTGGTTTCCAGCGGAATGAGCGGCGTGAAATCGGTCGGCAGCGGTGATTCATCGACATACATCGACGTGGCCAAAGCCAAAGCGTCGGTGGTTTCTTCCGGACTGACCGGAGCGAAATCGACCTGGATCTGGGAACCGTCGTAACCCGTCGATACAGCCCAAGCCAACGCGTCGGTGGTTTCCAGCGGACTGACCGGAGCGAAATCGATCTGGATCGGAGAACCGTCGTCGCCCGTCGACACGGCCAACGCCAAAGCGTCGGTGGTTTCCAACGGACTGACCGGAGCGAAATCGACCTGAATCTGGGAGCCGTCATAGTTCGTCGATACGGCCCAAGCCAAAGCGTCGTCGGTTTCTTCCGGACTGACCGGCCTGGAATCGACCGGGAAGAAATTGCTGCCCGTCCCGGCGTTTTTGTCTGCCAGCGGCGCGGATTCGGCGGTTTCCGCTTCTTGCGCCGGTTCGCTCATCGCGTCGGGCGTTTCCAGCGTTTGCAGAATCACGCCTTGCGCCGTGTCGGTACGCAAGGCGCTCGCCCGCGCGATCATGGCTTGTGGATCGGGCGCGTGCCCGGTCTGCGTTTCCAACTGGCGCACCCACTCGGAGAACACGCCATACGCCTCGTCGAGCAAGCCGGTCAGCCTGGTCACGGCGGCCAATTCCAAACGCAGCCAGAGGTTCAGCGTCTGCTCGATGGCCCACGCGGCTTCACCCAGATCCTTGAGGCCGACCATGCGTCCGCTGCCCTTCAGGGTGTGGAAGGAACGCCTGACGGTGGTCAGCGCCGCGCTGTCGTTCATGTTGCTCTTCAGTCGGCGCAGATTCACGTCGACCTCGGCCAACACTTCATTGGCTTCCTCAAGGAAGATGCCGAGCAATTCGGCGTCGATTTCTTCGTTGCTGGCCTGTGAAAGCTGCAAGGTTTCCCGCGATGGCTGCGCGGCCTCGACGGTTTCTGGCTTCAGCGCCGCCAGGGCCTGCTCGATGCGCGGCGCGACATTCTCGCCGCTGGCCAGAACGTTGAGCATGGCTTTGGCCTGTTCGCCCAGTTGCGTATCGGCCAACAGGTCGGCGTCGCTCTTCAAGGTGGTCAGGTTGTGCCGGATTTCCTCGCGCAAACCGGCGTCTTCCGGTTGTTCCTTGAGCGCTTCGAGCAAGGCGCGCGTTTCGCGTCGGCTCTGCACGACTTCCTGCTCGACCGAGATGGCGGCGTCGTTGTCTCCCGCGTCCGCGCCGCCGCGCGGCGGCGCTTGAATTTGCCGGACAAAACGCTCGAAGTCTTCCACTCCGCGCGGCAGCGCCTCGACAAAGAATCCCAGAATCGACAGCTGACTTGCCAGTTGCTCAAATTCGCCTTCCTGGGGAGCGTAATTCGCGTCGGCGAAACGCTGAACGGTTTCGAGACAGCCCTGCAGCGCCGCCACCGCGCCGTCCTGACGGAGCATGGTCAGCGCGCCAACGATCTGTCGGAAAAGCTTTTCCAGTCCGGCGAGTTCGGAACGTTTTTCCGGGTCACGGAAAAAGCCGTCGAGATCCTGTTCGATCTGTACCAGATTGCTTTGGATTTCCTTGGCGACCTGGCCGATCAGCAGCTTTTCCTGTGCCAGGCGCGACATTTCGTCGAGCAGCGGAATTTCCGATTCGGGCGGTGGTGGGCTGCCCGCGATACAGGCGTGGATCCGCGCCACGGTGACATCGACCTGATGCGCGAAATCGCCGCCGAGACGCGGGTAGTTCTTCTGCGCGTTCTGCGCCAGCAGGATCCCCGTGGCGATTTCCATGGCCAGGGGTTCGGAATGACGCGCCGGAGTTTCTTCCAGCCAGTTGGCGGCGGCGGCGATGGCTTGCGCCAGACGGCGAAAATCGGTGTGCCCGCCCTGTTCCGCCAGGCTGGACAGCAGAGCGGAGTTTTCCTTGAATACCGGCAGCGACGCGGTGCTGCCGGCGCAAAACCTGTTCCACGTCTCTTCCAGCGCCGGGATCGTTTCGCGCAAGCGGTCGGCGACGGCCTGGACGGCGTCAGGAACGACGGCTTCGCCGGTCACCGGCAGGACGGCTTCCAGGCGATACGCCGCCTTGATTTCCCTGACCGCGGGGTGGTCGCTGTCGGCCACGGCCACCAGATACAGCGTGTCCCGCATCAGCCTTTCGGCAACGTTCCGCGAGCCTTCGAGCAGACGGCGAATTTGCATGTCGATGCGCGAGCACAAGGTTTTTACAAACGCCTTGTCGGGTACGCCGCCGTCGGCCAGCGCGGTCAGCAGTCCGCCGGTCACCCACCAGAAGGCGCGCGCGGCCCCGGTTTCCTGCGTCTCCTCGATGCGCCGCACCGCCGTCAGCATTTCTCCGACGCCGGCCTGCTCACGCGGCGCGCGCAGCCAGGACAGCAACCCGCGCTGAAAACGCCAGCGTTCCTGCTTCAGCCGCTGGGAACGTTCGCCGTCGCCCAGTTTTTTGACCGGCGTTTCCGGACGCGGTGGGCGAATCGACAGGTCGGGGAAAAACAGGTCGACGGCGGAATGGCGCCGCTCGCCGCGCCGCGTTTGAATCTCCTGGTAGAGCGGCAGCAGCCGCAAGGGTTGGTTGGCTTGCCCGTTGACCAGACCGCCGAGATACAGGCCGATGGCCTGCAAGGCGCGCCGCGCCAGGCCGAGCGATGATTCGTCGGCGGCATTGTCCTGCGTTTCAATCGTCTCCAGCAGCCCTTCCAGCGCTTCGGCAAACTGCGTGACGCCGTCCAGCCCGATGATTGTCAGCGCGCCCTGTACCTGGTGCAGGTGGGTGCGGCAAAACCGTAATTGCGTCGGATCGGGGGACCCGGACGCGGCGCTGGCGCTGAATTGATCGAGCGCGGCAAGCGCGCGCCCCAGGGCCAGATCGATCTCACTTTTGACCCAGGTCAATGGGCCAACATCAAATTCCGTCGCGGCGCTCATCTGAAGCACATTCTCCGATTGCGGGACTGACCGTTCAATCCACTTTGAAGCCGGCCACGGAGCCTTTCAGTTCCGTCGCCAATCCGGCCAGCTCGCCGACCGCCGAAGTCGTCCTCTGCGTTCCCACCGTGGTTTGCTCGGTGACTTTGAGGATGTTCTGCATTTTTCCCGCTACCCCAGTCGCCGCGTCGGCCTGTTTGCGCGTGGAGCTTGAAATCCGTTCGATCAGCCTGGCCAGATTCTGGGATACCGCGCTGATTTCGGCCAGCGCCTGTCCGGCGGCGTCGGACAGCTTCGCTTCCTCGACGACGCCGCGCGTCGATTCTTCCATCGCCGAGATGGCCCCTTGCGTATCGTTCTGAATAGTTTTCACGATCACCGCGATCTGTTTGGTGGCTTCGCCAGAACGTTCGGCCAGCCGTTGCACTTCTTCGGCCACCACCGTGAAACCGCGCCCCGCGTCACCAGCCGAAGCCGCCTGGATGGCGGCGTTGAGCGCCAGCACGTTGGTCTGTTCGGTAATGTCGGAAATCAGTTCGACGATTTCGCCAATTTCCTGTGACGATTCGCCCAGACGCTTGATGCGCTTTGAAGTTTCCTGAATCTGCCGGCGGATTTCATTCATGCCCTTGATCGAATTTTGCACCGCCAGAGTGCCCTTGCCGGCGGCTGCCAGCGACTGGCGGGCGACCTGCGCCGACTGGTCGGCTTCGCCCGACGCCAGGTTCATCGAACCGGCGACTTCGAGGATCGAATGTCCGGCGTCCTGGATTTCCCGCGATTGCAGCTGCGCCGCGCCGAGCAGCTCGGACGACGTGCGCTGCGCGATTTCGGTCGCCGCCGTCACGCGGCTTGCCGCGTCGTTGATGCGGCCTACCAGTACCCGCAGTTCCTCGACGGTGTAGTTGATCGAATCGGCGATGGCGCCGGTAATGTCTTCGGAAACCGTCGCCGTCACGGTCAGGTCGCCGTCGGCCAGATTGCCCAGTTCGTTCATCAAACGCAGGATCGCGTCCTGGTTCTGGCGATTCAGAACTTCCGATTTCTTGCGGCTTTCCTCGGCCAGATTGGCCTGTTCGGCCTGATGGCGTATCTGACGGCGCATGTCGTCGATATAGACCCTGGACATCATCGCCAGCACGGCCAGCACCAGAACCAGCAGCGTGATCAGCGAAACATCGAAGATCGTCTGCTCGTTGCTGCCGGAGCGGCGATAGGCGCCGATCAGTTCGTCGGCGACGTCGAGCAGACGCTCGTTGAACGCGGCCACGCGGATTCCAGCCTGGTTGGCTGAATCCAGCTCGTCCCAGATGGCGCTCAGAAAATAATCGACCGTCGTTCGGTAGTCCTCGAAAGCGGCGTCGAGCCGGGTCACGATCTGCCCGGTACGAGTGTCCAGCGGCTTGAAGAGCATCCGTTCGCCGCCGCTGTCGAAGCTCCGCAAATACTTGCCGAAGACCGCGATCTTCGTTTCCATCTTTTCCAGTTCGTCGACATTCCGGCTGACAATCACCCATTTCGTCGTCAGGCTGTCGAGCTGCGGCGCGACCTTGCGCGGGGAAGGCGGGACGATTCTGCCCGCCAGTTCGCCGCCGTTTTTCAAGCGCTCCAGGTTGAACGCGAACTTGCGCTGCGCGTCGCGCAGCTGGATGAACGCGGCTGGTCCGCCCCACTGGGTCTGGCTGGCCGCTTTAGCCATGCGCTGCGAAAGCATACGCAGATCGCTCGCCGTGATGATATAGGCCGCGTTGTCCGCGAATATCCGGTTGCTGTAATAAACGAGCGCGCCGACGAGCAGCAGCAAAACCAGCAGTACGCTGCCCAATATCTGCATCAACCGGGTCACCGATCGGGCAAGCGAGTATCGTGCCGACGGTTTCACGCCGGGCGTGGCGGGCTTTTTGGCGTCGCGCCGCATTGGCTCGAACGCGGACTGGGCGATCAGAGTCCGGTCATCGGAACTCTTGGCGTTGGCGGGCGATTTCGCCGGATTCCGCTTCAATGCCAGTTTCAATGCCATGATACTTCTCCGTTTGAGCCGTGTTGTTGTGACAGTTTGCTTGCAAAATGTTCCGCTTCCGTTAAATTCCAATGTCCATGAAAATATCGTCGGAGAACAAACAGCGCACGTTCAACATCCGCCAGCGACGCCCCTCACGATCGGTGTAAGCGTCGCAGGCCCAGGGCGGCGCCTCCGGGTCGCCCGCCGCCGGCGTCAGATCGTCGATATTGCGCAGTCCCAGGATGCGCGTCACCAGCAAGGCCGCGTTGTTGCCGTGCCGCGTTCCGATCAGCAGCAGGCGCGAACCGGCGCTGCGCGGCGTCGCCTCTTTTTGCCGAAACGCCGAGAAATCGGACACCGCATAGAGATTGCCGCGAATATTGGCGATGCCGACGAACCACGGCTTGGTCATGGGAACTCCGGTCAACGGCGGCAAGGAGATGATTTCGCCGGAATCGGGAAGATTGACGAGCCAGTAATCGGCGCCCGACTGGAACCCGATCAACCCCGCCGCGCGCTGATCCTCGATCCCCGCAAGGCGGGCCGCCAGATGCGCCTGAAATTCGCGGAGACTGCTTTTTCTGGCCATGATTCAAACGCGCTCAGAGCGCCGCGATCTTCGACAACAGTTCCTGGGCGTCGACAGGCTTGACCACGTAGTCGACTGCGCCCTGGCGCAATCCCCAGATGCGATCGGTTTCCTCACCTTTGGAGGTGCACATGATGATCGGGATATGTTTGGTCGTTTCGTCGCGCGTCAGTGTGCGGGTCGCCGAATAGCCATTGATGCCCGGCATCACGACGTCCATGAGGATCATGTCCGGTTGCTGCTGTTTGGCTTTTCCGACACCGTCTTCGCCATTTTCGGCGGTAATGACCTGATAACCGTTACGCGTCAGCAATTCGGACATGACCAAGCGTTCCGTGGGTGAATCGTCGACGACGAGAATTGTTTTTACCGGCATGATATTGACTCCTGGCTCTCTTTTTTGACGCTCACGAAAGACTGGCTTGAAAGTGACGATCGACTAATCCCTGACCGGCGCGAATGTTGCCACCGACTGCAACAGGCTGTTCTTGGTAAAGGGTTTCGTCAGGTATTGATCCGAACCGACCATGCGCCCGCGCGCGCGATCGAACAGGCCGTCCTTGGACGACAACATGATCAGTGGCATGGCACTGAAGCGCGGATTTTTCTTGATTAACGCGCAGGTCTGATAACCATCGAGACGCGGCATCATGATGTCGCAGAAAATGACATCGGGCTGATGATCGGCAATCTTGGACAGGGCGTCAAACCCGTCTTCCGCCAACAACACCTGACAGCCCGCCTGCACCAGAAAAATCTCGGCGCTCCGCCGGATCGTATTGCTGTCATCGATAATCATTACCTTAATGCCAGCCAGATTCGCTACATCGACCAATCGGCACCTCCAGAGAACTTTGAACCTTGAACCATCTGATCCGCCCGCGCCACCCGTGCGTCCGGGATGGAACTATACATCAAACTCATATATTTCAACCGCTTCTGTCTGAATTTGAAGGCTTTTCAAGCGCTTATGGAGCACTTTTATCGTCCGCGAAGCAGGTTGGGCGCAAGTTTGTACCAGTGCCGCGAGTTTTTGGACTTGTTGCCTGAACGCTCGCGACACCGGGCTGAACGAACGGTTTACCGCGCCAACTGGCACGGACTATAATCGCGCCGTGTCCTTTAACCGCTTCATTTCCATGTGCTGTCCGTAACGCGTCATTGTTTTTCCACGGTGGCGCGGTTTTTTTACCTTTCGCGACGAGAGAAACCAATGAGCGAATCCCGCATCCATAACGCCGCCTTGCGCGGCAAAATCATGTCGGCGGACGAGGCCGCCGCCCTCATCAATCCCGGCGACAACGTTGGCATGAGCGGTTTTACCGGCTCGGGACATCCCAAGGAAGTGCCGCAGGCGCTGGCGCGCCGCATCGCCGCCGCGAATCTGGCAAATCCTGAGCGCGGCGAGAACTTCAAGGTCGGTATCTGGACGGGCGCCTCGACCGCGCCCGAACTCGACGGTGTGCTGTTCAAGGTCAACGGCGGTTCCATGCGCCTGCCGTATCAATCCGACCCCGAGTGCCGCAACCGCATCAACGCTGGCGATACCTGGTATACCGACGCGCACCTTTCGCACTCGGCGCAAAACGCCGCCTGGGGGCATTACGGCAAACTCGACGCGGCGCTGATCGAAATCGTCGCCATCCTTGAAGACGGTCGTCTCGTGCCGTCGACCTCGGTCGGCAACAACGTGACCTGGCTGGCGCTGGCCGAGCGGGTGATTCTCGAAGTCAACGCCGGTCTCAACGCCAGGCTCGAAGGCATGCACGACATCTACAGCATCGCGCTGCCGCCGCACAGAAAACCGATTCCCATCACCCGTGCCGACGAGCGCATCGGCGAACCCTATCTGCGCGTCGATCCGAAGAAGGTCGTCGCCGTGGTCGAAACCGATTGCCCCGACCGCGATACCAAATTCTCCGATCCGGACGAAAATTCGCGCCGCATCGCCGGGCACATTCTCGACTTCCTCCAGTACGAGGTAAAAAAAGGGCGTATTCCCGCCAATCTGCTGCCGTTGCAATCGGGCGTCGGCAACGTCGCCAACGCGGTGATGGCGGGTCTGAACGACGGCCCCTACGAAAACCTCACCGCTTACACCGAAGTGCTCCAGGACGGGATGCTCGACATGATCCGTTCCGGCAAACTGGTCTATGCGTCGGCGACGGCGGTCTCGTTCTCCAAGGACGCCTTGCTCGACTTCAACGCCAATCTCGATACTTACCGCCAGCGCATCATCCTGCGCCCGCAAGAGATCAGCAATCACCCCGAAATCGCCCGCCGTCTCGGCGTCATCTCGATGAACGGTATGCTCGAAGCCGACATCTACGGCAACGTCAATTCCACGCACGTGCTCGGTTCCAAGATGATGAACGGCATCGGCGGTTCGGGCGACTTCGCGCGCAATGCCTACCTTTCGATCTTCATGACACCGTCGCTGGCCAAAAACGGCGCGCTTTCCTGCATCGTGCCGATGGTCTCGCATGTCGACCACACCGAGCACGATGTGCAGGTGCTGGTCACCGAGCACGGTCTCGCCGATCTGCGCGGCCTCGCGCCACGGCAGCGCGCCAGGCGGGTGATCGAAAAGTGCGCCGATCCCAGGTTCCGTCCCGCGCTCGCCGACTACCTCGCGCGCGCCGAGAAGAACGCCAACGGGCTGCAAACGCCGCATCTGCTCGGCGAAGCCTATGACTGGCATCTGCGCGCCCTGCGCGGCGAATCGATGTAATGAAGTGGCGCGTTGTCGATCTTGTCAGGGCGCAAAAACCCACTCGTCAGCCGTTTTTTAGCTGGTAAGCGGGCTTTTTGCTCAAGTGCTGCCGTAACCCTCGGGTTGCTTTGCTGTGTGCGCGCGCAACTCGCTCTCGATTTCCTCAAGGCTCTTGCCGCGTGTTTCCGGTACAAGATACTTCACGAAGAAGATCGAGAGCACCGAGAAGATCGCGAAGATGCCGAACGGACCGCCGACATTGTTGCCGAATGCCGCGAGCAGAATCAGGAAGAACTGGGATACGATGAAGTTTCCAATCCAGTTTGCGGCAGATCCGATTGAAGCTCCTACGCCGCGAACGGACAGTGGGAAAATCTCACCAATCAGCACCCAAGCCATCGGTCCCCAGGTGAGCGCGAATCCGAAGATGTAGACGGCGATCAGGATTATTGTTGGGACGGCTGCCTGTTCAACTGGAACAGTGAAGTTCAGGAGGGTCAGGATTCCGAGGGACAACGCCATCACGATCGAGCCGAATGTAAAGAGCTTCTTGCGATCGAACTTGTCCATGATGAAGATCGCCGTGGTTGTTACCGCGAAGTTCACGATGCCGATGCCGATGGAAATCCAGATTGCCTGGTCCTCCGCGAAACCGAAGCCCTTGATGAACACCTGTGGCAGGAAGTAGATCACCGAGTTGATGCCTACCAACTGTTGCAAGAACATGATTCCGACAGCTACGATTACCGCGGGAGACGCGATCTTCAGCAGCTCCGCGACGCCGCCCTTGGGTTGGCTCGCGGTTGCCTCGATGTCCGCAAGTTCCGCGGCAACATTTTCACCAGTGTTCGCACGGAGGTGGTTCAGAACCGCCTTGCCTTGCTCTGCCTTGCCGTTGGCGATCAGGAAGCGAGGTGACTCAGGAAGCAGCAAGCTGCCCAGGAACAGTACGACAGCCGGGATCAGCGCGCAGCCGAGCATCCAACGCCAGTCCTGGATTCCAGCGATGTTGTGACCAAGGAAGCCCAGGTTGCCGACATACGCCAACAGGATTCCGAGGGTGATCATCAGCTGGAAGAGAGTGCCAAGGGAGCCACGCTTTGCTGCGGGAGCAAGCTCAGCCAGGTAAGCAGGAGTCAGCGCCGAAGCACCACCAACCGCCAGACCGAGGATGATCCGCGCCAGAACGAGTAGCAGGAAATTCGGTGCAATCGCGCAGAACAGCGCGCCGACTATGAATAACACAGCCGCGATGATCAGAAGCGGTTTGCGTCCGAACTTGTCCGACAGCGAGCCAACGGAGAGCGCGCCGATTGCCGAGCCAATCAGAACAGCGGAGACAATGAAGCCTGTCTGCCATTCATTCAGCCCCAGTCCGCCGAGATCGGTGGATTTTTCGATTAGAGGGCTGGCCCCAGAGATGATTCCAGTGTCGAAGCCGAACAGGAGTCCGCCCATGGCACCGAAAAAGAAGATGAAACCAGTATTGATTTTCATTCCAATATTCCTTTCATAAGGCACTCCTTACAGTTGGCGTACAAACCCTGCATTGGCGAGAGGCCACAGCCGCAAGCATGTGAACTGTGTATATCGGGCGGATTCAAAAAATTGGACAAAATCGGGTAAAACCCTGATTTCTGCAAACCGCGAGAAAGGCCGCCCGCGCTGGAGAAGAGATCGATGCTTTTCATTATTTGCACCTCTATAGATCGTTAAAACGCTGCGTCTCCAGGATTAAATGCCAGGTTGATAAAACAGACCCTGCCTACGCAGGATGCACTCCTCAGAGTCGAAACAAGTTTCTTGACTTCTGTTTCTGCCGATACTGGCATGTCGTCACGCTCGTACTGCATGACTCTGGATACAATATCCATGGCGCTGGTTATTTCGTTGTTAACCCGTCGTGAGTGAGAGTCATAAATAAGGAGTCTCCGCGATGGCCGCCAATGCGGTGGCGGGAATGTCCAGTCAATAGTAACAATACTCCAAGTTTCTTCCGCATTGAAATGGCTTTTGCTGGAATAGGTGGCATATTCCTCTATACGCTTGGCTTCGCGCTCCAATGCGTTAAATACTTTTCGAGCACCGGCGTCGGGCCTTCGTTCTTGAACGCTTCCAGTTGCTCGACGCGGTACTCGATCAGGCGGGCCATCGCGGAAACGACCGAGGGCATGCGCTTTCTTTCGCCATGCGGCGG
>JAITNL010000046.1 GCA_031290495.1 Accumulibacter sp. | reverse complement strand
ATCGATGCCTTTACTCGCGCCCATAATCAACAAGCGACTCCATTCGAATGGACAAAGTCTGTTGTCTATCAAAAAATCCCAAAAAATACAGTTAGTGATTTATGCAACTAGGTACTAGCGCAACCAAGCGCTTTTCAACCAGGCAAAGTTGAAGACAGGACGAAAGGCGTGGGATTCAGCCGTTCAGCGTTCCAGACCGTGGTCGTCGCGGTCACGGGTTTTGCTGTTGCTGTTGCTGTTGCTCTTGGCCTGTTCCTGGGTGTCGGATTTCTCCAGCCGCGCCAGAAACGCCGGGGCTTCCGCCGCCTTGTCGAACTTCGCCAGCGCCGCGTCCCGCGCGGCGGGCGGCGCTTGCTTCACGCTTTCCTGAGCGATTCCGCGCCAGTACGCGAGCTTTTCCAGACTCTCCGGAGGATACTTTGCCAGCGCTGGATTTTGTTTCAGCGCCGCAAGGTTCGCCGCACTCCGCTCGGTGGCCGCGACGTGCATCTGCGCCTGGTGTCGTGGCGGGGGGCTTGTTTGCCCTCAGCAAGTGATTTTCCCTGCTGAATGGGCCGGATTGCATCGTTCAGAATTGATCTTAACGGCTCCATATTGCCATTGAAGGTTTCTTTAGAAGCTTTAATCCACTCGTATTTACTCCGCTTGTCTTTATTAATAACAGTTTGATCGAATTTGTATCCTGCCTGTTCTGCCAATTGCTCCATGAATTGCCGGGTTGACCTGCCGTTGCCTTCCCGGAACGGGTGCACCATGTTAATTTCTTTGAACACTTCCGTGAACTTGTCGACAAATTCTGATTTTCCCAATCCTTTAAGGAAGTTATTTTTTTCCAGTTTTGTATGCATTTTCTGCATCTCTGATTCCAGAGCTTCATGTGGGTCAAAATAATCTCTGTCTTTGTAAATATCTATCATCCGCAAATTACCCGCCCATCCGTAGACATCCTGAAATAGATATTTATGGATGGCTTGCAGGTGTTTTATATCAAAAGCCCCGTTTATAGGGGAATTTGACAACTCCTTGGAACGCTCAAGGACAAGCGGATATTCTAACTTACGCAACCCTTCTGCCGTCACAATGCCCAGCTTGTTCCAGAGCACGTCTGTTTTTGGGTTGCAGTACGTGTCTTCTGGATTGGAATACTGGCCACTCATTTGATTTGGGCAACACGTTGCTGGACAATTTTGTCGTATTCTCGTGCGCGTTCTATCGAAATGCGGCGATATTCCTCACCCGATATTTTTTCATCAGCATAGTCTTCCCAAAGCTGCATTTCTTCTTCTGTTGGTTCAAAGCCTTCAAGTCTTGCATCTGCAAGTGCTTGTCTGGCGGCTTCTCTGTGCGACATCATGATGCTTCTCCTTTCAGTTTACCTTCGCGCGGCTTCTGACCGCGCCCTTGTTTGACTTTCCAAACGACGGTTCCAGCATCGAGCGCACGTAAAACCCGGTTCGTGTGTTCTTTGATTTCCCGCCGCTGGGAAGCCAGCTTTTTACCGATTTCCGGTACTTTACCTTTGCCGCCGTTCACCAGTCAGGCGCGCCCAACGTCCGCAACGGCGTCATCGCCTGCCCCCTCCGGGGCCGTGAGTTTGCTCAACAGGACTTTATCAACGCGGTTCTTGTCCATATTCATGACCTCGAAGCGGAAACCAGCGCTTTCAAAGGCGTCCGTCACGGCGGGGATCCGTCCCAGGATGTACATGACCAGTCCGCCCAGGGTGTTGTAGGCGTTTTCGTCCTCACCGGGAAAGTCGTCCTCGATTTCAATCGTTGATTTGAGACGCTCGATCGTCACACTGCCGTCGATCAGCCAGGAAACATCGTCCCGCCGCACGATGTCTTCCATTTCCGAGGTATCTGACGAGGGAACGTCGCCGACGATCGAAGCCAGCACGTCGGTCAATGTCACCATCCCCTGCAGCTCGCCGTATTCGTCGACGATCAGCGCGCACTGCTGGCGCGTCTTGCGGAAACTCTCCAGCAGATGCGTCGTGGTGACGCCTTCCGGCACAAACAAGGGAGACCGCAGATACGGCTCGATGTCGAGTTTCTGACCGGTCAGCGCCAACTTCAACAGTTCGACCGTACGCAACATGCCGACGATGTGTTCCAGCCCGTCACGACAAACCACGATGCGCGTGAACGGACTCTCGGAAAGACACGCCCGGATTTCTTCCTCGGGCGCGTCGAGATCGAGGGCGTAGATGTCGTTGCGATGCGTCATGATCGCGGCGATCCGTTGCTCGTCGAGCCGCAGCACATTGGAAACGATGGCCTGCTCGCTTTCGTGAAAAACGCCGGCTTCGGCCCCCTGTTCCATCAGCACGTTGATTTCGTCGTCGGTCACGTGCGCTTCCGCGCTTGGCCGCGCGCCGATGACGCGCAGGATCAGGCTGGACGACGACGAAAGCAGCCAGACCAGCGGACGCGCCGCGCGCGAGAAAAAAGTCATCGGTGCGGCAATGACCGCCGCAATCGCCTCGGACGCCAGCAGTCCCAGGCGCTTCGGCACGAGTTCGCCGATCACCACCGAGAAATAGGTCAGTAAAACCACCACCACGGTCAAGGACAACCCGTGCGCGTAGGGTTGCAGCCAGGCGAAACCGGACAGCCATTTGCCGAGCGGTTCGGCCAGCGCGTTTTCCCCGATGGCGCCGCTGAGAATCCCCACGGTGGTGATCCCCACCTGAATGGTCGACAGGAACGACGACGGTTCATTACACAGCTTCAGCGCGGTTTGGGCGCCAGGCGAACCGTCGTCGGCCAGCTTTTGCAAACGCGATTTCCGGGAGGAGACAATGGCGATCTCCGACATGGCCAGCAGACCGTTGATCAGGATAAGCAGCAGAAGAAGGAATACGTCCATCCGGTGTGTTCGAGAATATCTCGCCTGTTTTTCGTCGTACCGCCATTATCCTGGAAACTGTTGCCGATCGCTTGTTTCTTCGCTGGTGGAAGATTTTTCTTCGCTTCGCCCCGTTCCGCCACGTATCCGGTACGGTAGCGCGATGCTCCGGAGGGACGGCAGCGGTCTTGAGTTTTTGGGGAAGGCGGGTAGATGCGCGATTCATCGCGCACGATAGCGGGGAAACACGAATAAACACGACGCTGGAATCGCGCGCCCCGCAACCTGTTTATTCGTGTTTATTCGTGGTTCCTCTTGTACCGAAACGGTTTGTTTGTCTCCCCCCGCATTTTCCGGCCTATGTAAATATCGCCCGTCATGCCCAATGCAGGGCGGTCGTCCCCGCATTACAAATGACGGATAAAAGAATGGCCGTGGGGAAGGCGCGCGTGAAGGTGTGGCGCGAGGAATACCGTTCGGGTAGACTATTGGCTTGTTCCGCTATCGGACAAATTATTGCGCTTCTTCACGCGCTCTCGGGCATTCTCCGCGCTGAACATGGAATTTGGGAGAAAACGGACGCCGAAGCGCCATGGAATGAACCATCTGTTTGTTTTATTGATGAAAAACAAGACGATTTTATCGGTGGTATCCCTGCAGGTTCTGGTCGCGATGCTGGTCGGAACCTCGGTTGTGCTCGCACTCATTCTCGCCACGCGTCTCGATCAGGGGCATGGGATTGAACGTTACGCCCTGCTGGGAATTGGTCTGCTGCTGGTTCTGACGGTACTGGCGACGTTTATATTTTTCGCCCGTCTCCGCTTGCTGCGCACCATCATCCAGCGTCTCGAAGACATCCTGGAAAGGTATTTTCATCAAGCGTCGCAAAAACGTTCGGTTCCGCAAAACGACGAATGCGCGAAGATTGGTTTCGCCTTGCAATTGCTTGAGGAGAGCATGGACGCGCGCGAGCGCAGCGAGCGGGAACTGCGCCAGCACGAGCAAATCAACACGTTGATTCTGAATGCGTTGCCGCAGTCGGTCATCGTCGCCAACAGCCGGGGCTGCATCACGCTGTTCAGCCGCGGGGCGGAAACGATGCTCGGCTATTCCGCCGACGAGATCATCGGCAAACAGACGCCGATACTGTTCCACGATCCCGAAGAAATACGCCAGCGGGCGGAAGAATTGTCCGACGAACTGTGTATTCCCGTGATGGTGGACAGTTACTCGCTGATCGCCAAGGCGTTGGCTACCGGGCAGGTGGATGAGCGTGAATGGACCTACATCCGCAAGGACGGCGCCCGCCTGACCGTGCTCTGTTCGATCACGGTGTTTTACAACGACGAAGGCGACGTGATGTGCTGCTGCGTGGCGACGGATGTTACCGAACGCTCGCGGATCGCGGCGGAAATTTCGCGTCTGGCCAATTACGATCCATTGACCCAGCTGCCCAACCGGCGTCTGTTCCACGACCGGATTCACATGGCGATCACCCAGGCGCGCCGGGAAAACACGAAATTTGGCTTGCTGATGATCGACCTCGACCGTTTCAAGCCGATCAATGACGAGTATGGACATTCGGCGGGCGACATCCTGCTCTGCGGGGTTGCCGAGCGGATGCAGAAGTGTCTGCGCAAATCGGATACCCTGGCGCGCGTGGGCGGGGACGAATTTGTCGCGATTTTGCCGATGATTGAAGACGATACTGATGCCGGCGGCGTAGCGAGAAAAATACGTCAGTCGCTTTGCGCGCCCTTTGAACTGAACGACGGCATCGTCGTCAGCATCGACTGCAGCATCGGCATCGCCATTTTTCCGAGCCACGGCGACGACGAGGATTCCTTGCTGAAGAGCGCCGACGACGCCATGTACGTTGCCAAAAGTCTGCGGCGCACCCGCATCTATTTTGCCGGCGGCACCGTGAAAACGAAACATGGCGCGATCCGGAAACAGCGCGGCGACGGCGACGGCGAGCCTTTTACGTGGCGCACCTCCTATCAATGCGGCGAAGAGGCCATCGACCGGCAGCACGAGGCGATTTTCGCGCTCAGCAATTCGATCATTCTCGGCATCGAGAGCGGTCATACCGCGCTCGACGATCTTCCGGCGATGCTCGAAAGATTCATTAATGACATGCGCGAACATTTGCAGTATGAGGAAGCGGTTCTGTCGCGCCTCGCTTATCCGTACCTCGACGCGCACGTCCTGGAGCATCGGGCGCTGCTCGGCCACAGTCAGAAGCTGCATCGTCTGTCCGTCGCCGGAAAACTATCGCTGGCGGAAATGGCGTCGTTCGTCGCGTGGGAAGGCGTCGTCCTGCACATTCTGATCGACGACCATGAGTATTTTCCGTTCATGAAAGAAGCCTTGCGGCAGGATTCGGCGGAAACGCCGTGACGGCGACCAAAAAAAAGATGAAACAGCACGTCGCCATCCTGATGTGTACTTACAACGGCGCTCAATATCTGGAGGCGCAGTTGGCGTCCGTCTTGCGGCAAACGCATACGGATTGGTCCTTATGGGTTTCGGACGACGGTTCGACGGATGAAACGCTGGTCATTCTTGAAAAATTTTTCCGGCGCCTGAAACAACCGTTTTTTCTTGTTCAGGGGCATTGCCGTGGCGCCGCCGGTAATTTCGTCTCGCTGATCCAGCGGGAGAATATCGAGGCGGACTATTTTTCGTTCTGCGATCAGGACGACGTCTGGCCCCCTGACAAACTGGAGCGGGCGTTGAAATGGCATGATGGTCTTTCGGCGGAAGTTCCCAATCTGTACGGCGGACGCACACGGCTGGTGGATTCGGATTCCAACGTCATCGGCTATTCTCCGCTGTTTTCCAGAAAGCCCTCTTTTTCCAATGCCTTGGTGCAGAGCGTCATGGGCGGAAACACGATGCTCATGAATCGGGCGGCAAGAGCGCTGTGGCTGAAAACACCGCGTGACGCCGACATCGTTTCGCATGATTGGTGGAGTTACATTCTGGTGAGCGGGGCCAGCGGAAACGTCCATTACGCCACCGTGCCGGTTCTGGATTATCGCCAGCACGACGCCAACGTCTTCGGCGCCAATACCGGCTGGCGCGCCCGTCTGATACGGTTATGGATGCTTGCGAACGGGAATTTTCGGGAGTGGACCGATAAATTGACGGGCGTATTGGAAAAAATACAGAACGACGTGTTGACGCCGGAAAACAGAGAAGTCTTCCAGGATTTTCAGCAAGTTCATTCCGACCGTGTGTTGGCGCGTCTGAAAGGCGCGCGCAAAAGCGCCGTCCATCGGCAAACAGGCGCGGAAAACCTTGGCTTATGGCTTGCCGTTTTGCTGAAAAAAATCTGAATCTACAATAAATGCCGGACGCCATACACGCTGCAGATACCGGTCAGCGTCATGAGTACCGAACCGGCGACGTGCGCCGCGATCGATCCCGCCGCCAGGAGGAGCTGCCCCTGTTGCAGCAAAGCGGCGATTTCCGCCGAGAACGTCGAGAACGTCGTCAATCCGCCGCAAAACCCGGTGACGATCAGCAAACGCCATTCCGGTGAAATACCGGGATATGACGAAAAGCCGGCGATGGCCAATCCGATGACATAAGCGCCGATCAGATTCGCCGCCAGGGTTCCGGGCGGAATCGAGGGAAACAGGGCGTTCAGGCGATTTCCCAAATGCCAGCGCAGCAGCGCGCCCAGTACAGCGCCGATGGCAATGGCGGCAATCGATTTCCACATGGTTGCAATCGGATATTGAACATGTATTCAGGTTTCCCCGACAAGGCGGAAACGGGATCGCCGCTCCGCCGCCAAACGCGACTATAGGCCATACAGCAGGTTCCGGGCCAATGTATGAGTCAGCATGGGTCTGGGTTCGCTGCGCACACCCCGACCTGTGTGGGCTAAAACAACCCACATAAAATCAACATGTTAAGCACAAATCATCGCCGCAACGCATCCAACTGCGCGTCTTTCAAGGCCGTGAAGTGCCTGGTCGTTGCGGAGACGATTTTCAGCGTCCGCCGCGTTTTACCCCAGCGCGCGCAGCGGATGCGCGTCCAGCCCGGCGGCGATCCAGCCGCGCATATCACCGGGCAATCTGGCGAGCGTCGCGCGCGCGGCGGCTTCGTCGGGAAACGCCGCGAACACACACGCGCCGGCCCCGGTCATGCGCGCTTCACCGAAGCGCGACAGCCATTCCAGATGCCGCGCGATTTCCGGGAAGCGCCGGACGGCGACGGCTTGCAGATCGTTGCCGCCGAATTTTCCACCCAAGCCAGACCGCCACGCCGACGCCGAAATCGGCGGCGTGTCGCGCCTGAGTTGCGGATCGCCGAAAATCAGCGCCGTCGGCACCTGTTCGGGCGGTTCGAGCGTCACATACCAGGCCGGAGGTAACGCCACCGGCAGCAACGCCTCGCCGACGCCTTCGGCAAAAGCGTTTTCGCCGGCGATGAAGACCGGCACGTCGGCGCCGAGCGCGAGGCCGATTTCCTGTAGGCGGCGGCGCGGGACGCCGGTCCGCCAAAGATGATTGAGCGCCAGCAAGACCGTGGCCGCGTCGGAACTGCCACCGCCCAGACCGCCGCCCATCGGCAGATGTTTTTCGACGGCGATCCGAACGCCTTCCCGACAGCCGGTCTCCTGTTGCAGCAAACGCGCGGCGCGAACGGTCAGGTCGTTTTCGGGCGGCACGCCGGGCAAGGGACTGAGCAGCGTCACCAGACCGTCGGCGGCGGGAGAGAAACGCAGCCGGTCTCCATATCCGACGAAACGGAATACGGTTTGCAACAGATGATAGCCGTCGCCGCGCTGACCGATCACGTGTAGAAAAAGATTGAGTTTGGCCGGCGCGGGCCAGTCGCTGTTCCAGTTCCACTGACCGCCATCGTTCATGGCGTGTTTTCCTGTACCGGCAACGCGCTCCATTCGTCGATGCGCAGACGCAGTTCAAACGCGCCAACGCGCTCGACGAACACGCTTGCCGGAAGCTCCTCCGGATTGTCGCCGTCGTAAGCGTATTCGACGCGCCAGTCGGCGCGGCGCAGTCGCAAGGGACGCCCCAGCGCGTCGCGTTCGAGCACCTCGGCGTCGACCGCGCGCGCGCGTACCCAGTCGGAAATTTGTGTCAGCGGCAAGCGATAGCCAAGCGCCTCTTCGGTCAGCGAGGGCACGTCTGGCGCGGCGAAAACCTTGCCGTCGCCGGTGGTCAGCGCCGCGTGCCCGGAGGTGGCCACGATTTCGGCGATTCCCTGCCCGAACGGCGAGGCCAACAGCAATTCGTCGCCGTCCGCCGTATGCCGCCAGCTCAAACGCCCCGAATGATTCTGCTCACCCTGCCGCAAGGAAAAACGCCCTTCGAGCAGGAACGCTTCAAGAGCGTGGCGCGGCGGCAGCGCCGAACGATCCGCCGACGACATTTCCGCGCATCCGGCCAGCAGCGCGGCGCACAAAAAAAACGCCGCGCGCCATCGCACTGGCAGCTTCATCGGGGAGCAAGCCGACGCGCGGTCTCGGATAAAACGGCGTTCGACGGAAATTTCGTTTGCATTTCCCGCAACAAGCGCGCGGCGTCTTCCTGACGACCTATCGTCCACAGCACTTCGCCAAGATGCGCGGCGATCTCCGGGTCTTCGCGCTTGCCGTAAGAACGTTCGAGATACGCCAGCGCTCCCGGCAAATCGCCCTGCCGGAACAGTACCCAGCCCATGCTGTCGAGAATGGCAACGTCGTCCGGCGCCAGCGCCAGCGCCTTTTCGATCAGTTGCCGCGCTTCCGGCAGACGCTCGTTGCGGTCGGCGTAGGCGTAGCCCAGCGCGTTGTACGCCTGGGGCTGATCCGGACGCAAATCGATCAGGCGGCGCAGACGGACTTCCATCAGTTCGACCCGATTCAACAGATCCGCCAGCAACGCCGTTTCATAGATCAATTCGGGCTGTTCGGGATTTTCGGCAAGCCGTTGTTCAAGGAAATCGAACGCCTCCTGAATACGCCCCGCCTCGCGCAGCAACGCCACCTCGGCGATCTGCGTCTGGACGCGCTCTTCGGTTTTTTCAGTTTGCGCGCCGCGCAGCAATTCGCGCGCCTCGTCGAGCTTCCCGCGTTTGGCCAGCAGACGTGCCTGGCGCATCCGCGCCGCCAGATATTGTTCGCCGGAAACGACTTGCGCGTAGCGCGCCAGCGCCTCGTCGATCCGCTTGTCGTCCTCGGCAATCTGACCAAGAAAGTAGTAGGCGGCATTACGGTCAACCACTCGGTCGAGCGTGACGAAATGCCGGAGATTGGTTTCGGCCAGCGCCTTGTCGTCGAATTGCAACGCCAGCATGGCGATTGAATAGACGATCTCCGGATCGTCCGGCGAGTCCTCCCGCAAACGGTCGAACTGTTGCCGCGCGTCGGCGTAACGGCGTTCTCCGATCAGCGCGCGCGCGAACAGCAGACGGAACTGCCGCGCGTCGGGATTGCCGCGCAGGAAATTCTCCATGAACCCGATGGCGTTCTCGCGCGATTCACGCGCCAGCAACTGCGCTTGCAACATCGCCGCCTGTTCCCATTCCGGGCGCAATTCGAGCGCCTGGCGAACTTCCCGCTTGGCGCGCTCGCCCATCTCCGCGCCGCTCGCCGCCAAAGCGACGGCATAGTGCGCTTCGGCAATCCCGAAAAACGGCTGGCAGACCGCGTCGACCAACCGGAAAACCGCCGCGCGGTTAGGGGTGCGGACGAACATGCGATTCAGGCCGAGCAGGTGACCGGGCAGCGTCGTTTGATCGCTTTCCAGCACCCTGATCAGGTGCGGCGCAAGTTCGTCGAGCCGGTTGTCCGCGACCAGTACGCCGATCAGCATTTTCCGCGCGCGTTCCGACGCGGGAGCGATGTCCAGCCAGAGATGCGCGATGTCCAGCGCCAGATCGAAACGCCGCGCGAATCCCGCCACATCGATCGCGCGTTCCATGACCAGCGGATCGCGCGTGCGCAGCGCGAGGTCCGCGTAAGCCTTTACGGCCAAGCCGACATCGCCGCGCTGCAGCGCGACTTCAGCCAGCAATATCTCATAGACCGTCTGTCCCGACGCCGTTTCGTCGTCGGCGGCGTTCGGCGGCTGGGCTGAAAGCCGATCGGCGAGCGCCGCCGGTTTCGTGGAAGCCGCCTCAGCGTGAACCGGAATACCGGACAACAGGAAAAACGCAGCAAGACAAAATAAACGTCGTATTGATTTCATGGCTTTGTAAACTCGGACAACGGGCATAATCAGGCATTTTTTACGCCATAATTATCCGCTCATTTATGGACTTTTGCCGCGAACAGCAATGCCGGAACTCCCCGAAGTCGAAGTCAGCCGCCTGGGTTTGCTGCCCTGTCTGCCGGGACAGACCATCGTCCGGGCGATATTCCGCGTGCCGAAACTGCGTCACGCGCTGCCGCCAGAACTGGCGTCGAAGCTCGCCGGGATGCGCGTGCGCGCCATTCTCCGGCGCGGAAAATATCTGCTTTTCGATTGCGCGAACGGCGATGAACAGCGCGGCTGGTTGATTATTCACCTCGGCATGTCCGGAAGTCTCCGCCTGGTTTCCGCCGATACACCGGTGCAAAAACACGATCACGTAGACCTGGTTTTCCCCAACACGGTTTTGCGTTTCCGCGACCCGCGCCGGTTCGGCGCGTTGCTGTGGCACGAAGGAAGCGACATCGAACGTCATCCGTCGATCGCCGTGCTGGGAGTCGAACCGCTGTCGCACGATTTCAACGGCGAGTGGCTGTACGCGGTCACCCGCCGCCGGAACACGCCGATCAAGCCGCTGCTGATGGACAGTCATCTCTTGGTCGGTGTCGGCAACATCTACGCCGCCGAAGCCCTGTTCCGCGCCGGTGTCGCCCCGACGCGCGCGGCCAGACGCGTCGGCCTGGAACGCTGTCGCGGACTGGCCGCCGCGATTCGCGCGACGCTGGAAGAATCGATTGCCGCCGGCGGCAGCAGCGTGCGTGACTACGTACACAGCGACGGCGGCGCGGGAAGTTTTCAGACCTTGTGCTCCGTGTATGGCCGCGCGGGCGAACCTTGCCGAGTCTGCGGCACGCCGATCCGCGTCTTGCGCCAGGCTGGGCGCTCGACCTTTTATTGTCCGTGCTGCCAGCGTTAGCACTTTCCCGATTCGACGCTTGCCGGCATGGCCAAGCATGGCGCGATTGACGGAACACAACACAGAACCATCGCTTTATGCGTAAAACCTTGCCCCCACGCCCCGGCAGGGACACGGCAAGGGCGTGGTGGCAGCGGCGCCCGAAAGCGATGGGTACACCCCGGCAAAGGCAGACAGTTTTGCAGGTTGGATTACGCCGCTTCGCGGCTTATCCATATCTGGACGCCTCCACTTATGCGGGCTAGTGGATAATCCGGGTTAAAACCTGGCGCGTCAGTGCAATGGCGTTGACGCTGACGGGCGACGAATTGCAGGATTGAGTATGCTCACTGTCGACGATTTCGATTTCACCCTTCCGCCCGAACTGATTGCCCAGCATCCGGCGTCCGAGCGCAGCGCCAGCCGGCTGTTGCAGGTCGATGGCGGCGCGTTGCGCGATGGCCGCTTCACCGATCTGCCGCGCCTGATCGCATCAGGCGATCTGCTGGTTTTCAACGATACGCGGGTGATCAAGGCGCGCCTGTTCGGCAGGAAAGAGAGCGGCGGGCGGGTCGAAGTGATGATCGAGCGCATCGCCGATCCACGTCATGCCGTGGCGCAGATTCGCGCCAGTAAATCGCCCAAACCCGGCAGCCTGATCGTCCTCGAAAACGCCTTTACCGTGAGCGTTATCGGGCGCACCGGCGCGGCGGACGAATTTTTCGCGTTGGAACTTGCCGGCGACGGCGATCTGTACGCGCTCACCGAAGCGCACGGCCGCCTGCCCTTGCCGCCCTACATCGCGCACGCCGCCGAGGCCCTGGACGAAACGCGCTATCAGACGGTCTATGCGCGCAACGCGGGGGCGGTGGCCGCGCCGACCGCCGGGCTGCATTTCGACCAGGCGCTGCTGGCCACGCTGCGCGAACGCGGCGTGGAATTTTCCTGGCTGACGCTGCACGTCGGCGCGGGCACCTTCCAGCCGGTGCGCGTGCGCAATCTGGCCGAACATCGCATGCACCGCGAGCGCTTCGAGCTGCCGCAAGCCACGGTCGACGCCATCGCCCGCGTTCGGGCGTGCCAAGGCCGCGTCATCGCCGTCGGCACCACCAGTCTGCGCGCGCTGGAAGCCGCCGCGCAGGACGGCGAACTTCGCGCCGGTCCCGCCGAGACCGGCATCTTCATCACGCCGGGCTACCGTTTTCGCGTGGTCGACCGGCTGATTACCAACTTTCACCTGCCAAAATCGACGCTGCTGATGCTGGTCTCCGCGTTCGCCGGATGCGCTGCCATACGCGCCGCGTACCGCCACGCCATCGCCGCGCGCTACCGCTTTTTCAGCTACGGCGACGCGATGCTGCTGGAGAAAGTTTTTCCGAAGGATTGCGCTTGAACTTTGAACTCCTCGCCAGCGACGGCGAAGCCCGCCGGGGCCGCCTGACGCTGGTCCACGGCGTCGTCGACACGCCGGTCTTCATGCCGGTCGGCACCTACGGCACGGTCAAGGCGATGACACCGCGCGATCTCGCCGCGACCGGCGCGCAAATCTGCCTGGGTAATACCTTCCACCTGTGGCTGCGGCCGGGGCTGGAGGTCATCGCCGCGCACGCCGGCCTGCACCGCTTCATGGGCTGGGACGCGCCGATCCTGACCGATTCCGGCGGCTTCCAGGTATTCTCGCTCGGCGCGCTGCGCAAGATTGACGAAGATGGCGTCCGCTTCGCGTCGCCGCTAAACGGCGACAAACTGTTGCTGACTCCCGAAGAGTCGATGCGCATCCAGCATGTATTGAATGCGGACATCGCGATGATCTTCGATGAATGCACGCCCTACCCGGCCAGTTTCGACGCCACGGCGTCGTCGATGCGGCTGTCGCTGCGCTGGGCCAGGCGCTCGCGCGACGAGTTTGACCGGCTGGAAAATCCCAACGCGCTGTTCGGCATCGTCCAGGGCGGCATGTACGAAAATCTGCGCGACGAATCGCTGGCCGTTCTTTCCGACATCGGCTTCGACGGTTTCGCCCTCGGCGGTCTGTCGGTCGGCGAACCCAAGGAAGAAATGGCGCGTGTCCTCGCCCACATCGTCCCCCGGCTGCCGATGGGAAAACCGCGTTACCTGATGGGCGTCGGCACGCCCGAAGACCTGGTGCGCGGCGTGCAAACGGGAATCGACCTGTTCGATTGCGTGATGCCCACGCGCAACGCGCGCAACGGTCATCTGTTCACCCGTCACGGCGACATCCGGATCAAGAACGCGCAACACAAGAACGACCCGCGCCCGCTCGATGAATCGTGCGGCTGCTACACCTGCCGCCACTTCAGCCGCGCCTACCTGCATCATCTGTTCCGCGTCGGCGAAATCCTCGGCGCGCAACTCAACACCCTGCACAACCTGCATTATTACCAGACGCTGATGCGCGAGCTGCGCGAAGCCATCGCCGCAGACCGGCTCGCGTCAATGGCGGCCGATTTTCATGCCGGGCGTGGTGACTGCAAATAAGGGGGCGATAGTCAAAAAAACCGGTTGAATTTGCGAACCCCGTCCTGCGCTCTCCCGCAAGGGGTGGATGTCATTCATCGGACGGTTTTGGAAGCACGGAATAAATGAGCGCCCTTGCGTGCCACATCATCCGCCCCTCGTATGATGTTTCCGTCTCAAGGAAGTAGATTTTCTTGAGACAGGCCAAG